>NZ_JBEAIG010000023.1:0-16993 GCF_040064575.1 Klebsiella sp. CN_Kp106
GCGCCCGGTGTCCGGCGCCGATGACAGGCTGCCGCCGTAAATCAGCACCGTGCGGCGGCCTTCGAGCCACTGTTTTTCCGCCAGACCGGGGGCGATGGCGGCGATGTGTTCGGGTTCGCCACAGACCAGCAGCAGGCGGACCTGACTGCGCCAGAAAAGGTTGTAGCGACGGCGGAGGTGCTTTTTTATCGAAGAAAGGGAGATATCTCGTTCCTGTGTACAAGCCCCCTCGCCTGCCGGGCGACTGCACTGCGGAGTCACCGGGGTGTCGTTTTTTTGGAAAGGGATAAGAAAAAAAATCAGCACGCTCAACAGACTGGTCAGAAAAACCGCACCCAACAGCGAAATCCAGAATACGCGTTCACCCGTCCATTCAAAAAAAAGATGAGTTGTCTGGGCCAGAATAAACAACAGCGCCAACAAAACAACCAGGACACAGAGACCCGCTCCCAGGATGTATAAAAACCTTTTCATATTGGATTATTCCTTGCGGGCAAGTCCGGCAGCCTGAATAAAGTGGGGGCGTTGCAGAGCAGTGAGGGCGTGGCGCAGCAGGAAAACAGCACCGGGTAGAGTGACTGCCAGCGACAGTAACATACTGAGCACGCCGCACCAGGAGAACAGCCAGTCCGGAAAAAAACGGGCAACGCCCCCAAAAGCCGCCACGTTGAGCAATACGGCAGGGCAGAGTGAACCCGCCGGATAAGGCAACGGGAGTATGTTCACATCTTCATCACAGATAACCGGCAGATTATTGCCGACGACCATTGCGCCGGCCCGTTTGTCATCCGCCTGTAGCAGCCAGTGGCTTCCCGGACCGTAATTGACCATCTCTGCTGCTGCAGCTACCATCAGCCATCCCGCCAGATGCCCGTAGTCTGCGCTGATTTTCGCAAAATCGATAATGCCACCGGCTGCAATATCAGTATGCAGGGGCAGAGGTAACTCATTAACCACCCGCCCCAGCGCCTGTGCGGACGACGTAGATAACCCGCTGTGCCAGACCAGATGTTTTACACCAGAAGGCTGCTGCGCCATATCGCGCAATTCAGCCAGCTCGCGGGGCAATGCACCAGTATTCAGCGGCATGGCGCGAAATACTCGCACCGCATCGCGCTGTTCTGACGATTTAAGCATCGCTTCAGGCAACAGCAACAACGCACAGGCAAATTCCGCTAAGGCTTCCTCCGGCTGGCGGTAATGCAGCGCCAGTACAAGCAATGGATAACGAGCAGTAGACAGGAATTTATTCCAATTATTAAAAATTGACGAATTGGATAAGGCATGAATATCTGGCATCCATGGCAATTTTTCATCTTCCCAGAGAAGGGAAAAATACTGAATTTCCTGTTTTTTATCAGAAGCAGATGTCTGTATTATCACCGTTAACGGACCTGAAGGATAGGCCTGAGAAAGTATTGTTTTAATCTGGTTTATTAATAAACGACAAAGTTGTTCAAAGCGTGAAATACCAGGAATAAAAGCTTCTTCGGGAAGCAATGTTAATAAAGATGTTTCGTCGCTGCTTTCAGACGCAACACCCGCTAGTCGAGAAAGCAATTGTGGGTCTGCGGTTAATACCACATGCCTGGTCACGCATAAATGCAGGTGTGCTTGACGTTGCCAGGCCAGGTGCATATTTCGTCGCCAGTTATTCCAGTTACGGACGCGGAAAGTCTGTATTTCCCAGCATAACAAATAAAAGGTTATGGTAATTGTAACACCCACCAAAGTATATCCGGTCAGTGGTAGCCAGTAGCCGCTTGCAAGCGTTGGTAAACTACCGGAGGGTGAATGCAGTACCACCCGAACTAACGCGATAAATACACCGGCGAAAGTAATTGATAGGCATACCCAGGGCGACCAGGGTTGCGTATCTGGCCTCGCGGGAACCTCGGGTAATGACCAGCCCATCAACCTATCTCCACATCCGGCAAACTAGCGTAGATCACGGAACCACAGGCGCTCTTACAACCATGCGCCACAATTCCCCTACCGTTTTCCTCATAACTCATATCGCATTCCACTATCGGATTAGAACCGTGTTCCGGACAGGACACCGAATCATTCAGCAGTGCAACATTTTTACCTTCAATTTCAAAAGTAGATGATACAGAGACTACTTTTCCTCCATGCGAGGTAGCATCGCCAAGAACAACTATTTTCTTTCCCATATCAATATCCGTATTCTTTGGTCTTCACACGAATCATTTCTTCCAATGCTGTTTCTGTGCTGATTATTTCTGGCTCAGTAACATTGTTTGGAATTCCGGTTTTTAAATATGTATCCAGTCCCTGAGTCCAGTCTGCTCGACGGCGTAGATCAGTGATAAAAGCCCTATCCCAACCCGATTCACAGTAACCAATGGGTAAATCATAAGCAACGACTCGTGCCATAAAATTTAAATTACTGGGTAAAGTACTATGATCTGTAGGTTGTGCGACATATGAACGTATCCTGCGATCTTTTTCGTCAAACGTCTCCTTACGGGTTACTGGAGTTACGCTACCGTAAGTACCATATTCCGATTGTTTTTTGACACCAATAACGATATCCTGATCGGGATACAAATTAATGAAATTATCGTAAGTATCGTCATTCTTATAACCAGTTTTAGGATCACGCTCTCCCCAACCGTTTTTTTCCTGTGGGCCATGCTCAGCACCAACTCTTGTTTTATCGAAATCACTTAGTTCATTTTCCTTAATTGGCTCAGGGACTTCCTCGGCATTAATAAATACAGTTTGCCAGTGAGGTGGATCTGGGTACACAAAACCACTGCTCTGATATTCATCTCCTTCATCATCCCAAAAGGGTTTACCATCTGGCAATCGACCAAATGGAGTTTTTGACTCGGGAGCTATACCACAAGGTGTATTTCTGGCAAGCATTCGCTGGAATAAATACCCCTTATGCTGGGTGATAAGTGGATGAGGATTCCCTTTTTCATCATTTGGGAAACCTTGCCACCCTACCGAATGCAGAGGGAGGGAACCCATAACTCTGTCATGTGGATTGAAATAAACATAAGTCCTCCCGTGATTATCTCTTTCCGGGATATTTCTCGTTTCATTTTTGTCAGAAGCTACAAGAGTTATATCGGGCTTCCAGTTTTTATTATCCTGTGATTGACCTACACACAACCCCTCATAGCCTAACGAAGATAAATGTGTTGATTGAAGTGCAACTTTATCAATTATTGCTGACAGAGTACTTTCTCGACCAGATGGAGAAATACATTCTTCAGGAGGCATTGAAAAGGCATTCAATTGACTATTATGAAGGGCATAAGGTGAATTCATTATAAATAGAGTATCAGGTGCTTTATTTGCCAGTGCAGTAGCAGCCATTGAAACCATAGTTCCTTGGCTATGTGAAATTATGGTGACTGTATCCTTAGGATATTTCTCTCGAATAAGATCCAATAAATCAGCTAACCGCTTCGCGGCATGAGCATAATAGTTTCGTGGTGGTGCTGTGGTTAGTAAGCGATCTTTGTCTTCATTACCATATTGAACTTTTGCACCAGGTATATTGGCTAAATCTTCATTGAATCCTTTTTTACTCCAAAGTGAATGAAGATTATTCGTGCCATTTTGAAAGGGACCGCCGCCCCATATATAAGGACCTTTTTTCAAAATATCATACAATGGGATGCCATCTCGCTTCATCTGATGATAGTCATCACCCTTAATACTTACCAAAGGAATAACAAACTTATCTTCGTCACCTAATGGTGATGAATAGCCCCAATAAAATCGAATTACAGGTGACCGGCCATTGTCAGTGACTAATTTCCTTTCTACTAATGGAGACATTGGAGTTCTTTTTTCGACGCCTTTCTCATCTAATTCTATCTTGTCATCCCCACTATATATGTTAGCCTTTAACTCAAAATTAGTGCCTTCAAGTCCAAGGCGTTTATTCAATCCTGCACATAATGCAGACTCTGCTTTTTGATACCATTCACCTGTGGAGTTAACACCATGGACAAGTATTATAAGCCCAGGCAGATGAGGCGGCACATCGCAAGCTCCACGAACCTGAACATTCTTATGCGATGGAAAAGAACACCAAGAAGGATGGCCATTATCATCATATTTAATCTCTAACTCTCTAACTGGCTCAGTCTTATGTACCATACTACCTCCTGTTTTGAAAACATAGCATTATCGTATGAGACCAAATTCAGTAAATTGCAGAGCATACAAAGCAACAAACGCCACACAGATACACCCAAACCAAATCAGCAATATGATACGCAAACCATGAACTCTCTTACAACAAAGCCATGAAACTAATGTAAGCAAACTTCCTGCGATTAGCGCATAAATTATTAACAAAGAATAAATCATCAGTAACATTTCGCTCTCCCACAAATAAAGACTGAGACCTTACTTACCTTTAATAAGAGTGATAGTCATATCATCAATGACATCCGAGGTATTTAATGATGTAGAACCATTTAAATCTGTCACCCCTGAAACAATCCTTCCATCCGGCATGGTTATTGAATATGCCTTATTGGCTAAAGGTTCTTTGGTCAGAGAATTTCGAATGACAAACTTCTCATCAAAACTTCCCGACTCAAACGACTTCATTACTCCCTGCATACTACCCGAACCTGCTTTCTTAATACCGGTGTTTTTTATCAGCAACTTTCCAGGACCGCCAATTTCAACATTCCCACCTTTGATTTTGATATATCCGCCCCCGCATATCAGCGTCAGTTCATCCTGTGCCGTTATTACCAGCTTCTTGCCACTCGAAATATGCGTGTCCTGCGTTGACCAAGTGGTGATATGTCCGCCCTGCGCCTGAATATCAATATCCCCCCGCGACGCAAACCACTTCGCCCCATTCTGACTCCAGAGACTGAGTTGTTTACCCGCCGCCACTGTGAAGTCCTTCTGCGCCCCCATATCCAGCTGCTGACCTGCAATCAGCGTCAGATTCTCCTGCGCCGACAGCAGCATATCGTCACCGCTTGCCAGCGCCACACCCTGCGGGGCCGTTCCCAGCAGTACTTCCTTCTGAAGCTGCTCTATCTTCTGTTGCAGCAACGTCTGCTGACGTCCAACATCCGCAGCCAGCGCCTGTGCCTGCTGTGCGCTGGCAGCCAGTGACTGCATTTCCACTAGTGCCGCTGAAAGCCGCGACATCGCCGGTTCCATCGCCAATTGCTGTCCCTGCGCCTTCGATTGTGCATCAGCAGTAATGAATATCCCTTTCCCGGCCCGTATCGCTCCGTAGCTGTCCGTCCGCAGCTCAAACCCCTCGCCGCGTGGCTGTTTTTCGCTGTCCACCAGATGCCCCAGGTTCAGCTGACTCTTGCCGCCGTACTCCGTGCTGACCTTGATGTGCTCTTTGCCACGCGCGTCGTCGAGGCGGATTTTGTTGTTCGCCGGGGTCCGCAGGACGTTGCGCTTATAGTTCCGGATGGTGACAGGGTCCGGGTGCGCCGAGTCGTGCAGGACACCGGCAATATACGGACGGTCCGGGTCTCCCTGCTCAAAAGCGATGGCCACTTCCGTCCCCGCCAGCAGCGGCAGGTGCAGGCCGTATGTGTCCCCGGCATAGGGGCGCGCCTGACGTACCCACAGACTCTCTTCCCCCGGCTGCCAGTGGTCGCGGTCAAACAGCAGGTTGACCTTATAACGGCCGTCGCGGTCGATATGGCCGTAGATATCGTTGGTTTTCGTACTGGTCACCCGCGCCGGCAGCGTGCCGGCCATGACCGGCCTGTCGCCCGGTTGCGGACGGAAGCCGTAATTTTCCGAGAACGGGATGGCCGTAAACGCCACCTCATAGCTGCGGTCGCGACGGGCGCGGCTGTGGATGCCGGTAATCACCACGCCCTGGCGGAAAACCTCCGTCACCTCAGCGCCTCCGGTGACCTTCAGCTCCCGGCCCGGCGCCAGCGCCGCGCTGCTGGTCCTGCCGCTCAGCCGGGTCTGGTCGTTCAGGTAGCGCTCGTGGCGCAGACGGGCATAAAACGCCCCGCTCTCCGGCTCCGGGTTGCGCTGGCCGTCACTGCCCGGCGCCAGGTAGTTATCCGCCCAGTGATACGCCTCACCGTAGGTGGTGACGTCGCCGGACGTCACGTCCGCGCTCTGGCTCATCTCCTCCGGCGTGTTGCGGTAGTTGTAGTCCCGGGTGAACACCGACTGCTGCACCACGTTATGCTGGCTTTTCAGCGCCCACACCGACTCGGTACCGCTGTCGTGCTGGCCGGAGGGCGGCACCGACGGCAGAACCAGCCCCTGCTCGTAGTGCCGCTGGTCATCGTAAAACTCCACCACGTCAATGTTCAGCCGGGTGTCGGCGGTGAAGCGGAACCAGATACCGACCTCGCCCAGCAGGCGGGTGATAAAGCGCAGGTCGTCTTCGCCGTACTGCATCACCTGCTCGCGACGCGGATACGCCTGTGCCAGGGTGAAGACAAAGTCCTCCCCGCGCATGGCGTGGCGGGTACGCAGGATATGCTCCACGATATCCGGCACCGACATATCCTGGTAAATCCGGTTCTGGTGGCTCCGGGAGAGCAGCGCCAGACGGGGCTGCAGGGTCAGGGAATAGTGCGTTTCGTCGCGGGATGCGGAAAGGCGCTCAAACGCCGTCACCACGCCCTGAATCGTGCGCACCGGCTGCTGAATGTTAATCCCGAAACCCTGGTCCGCAGGCGCCTGCAGGGTGAAGGTCGCGTCCTGCATCAGCATCTGCTGCGGCGTGATGGTTTTGTCGGCGCTGGTGAACTCAATCACGTATCTGAACGGTTCGCTCAGGGCCTCCTCACCTTCAAAGCTCAGCACGTCCAGAAAGGCGCTGCAGCCGCGCACCGTTAACAGATGGTGGCTGTGGCTGAATAGCAAAGCGGGTATATCACTCATTCGGTTACCTCTTCATCAAATGCCATCACAATCCCTCCTCTTCATTTCATTCTGGCTCCGGGTCGCCCTACGGCAGCGGCCAATCCACGCCCAGGATTTGTCCGTACACCCTGCTCAGGCCCCCTTCCCTGGCGCGGGTACAGCAATGATTAAATCGTCGTAGCAGAATGGCTGGATTTTCCAGAGACTCTCTTTATCGTTTTCTGGCACGCTACCGCCCGTCGCTGCTAACTTACCAAAGCGCATCAGGTCTGACTGGCGGACTGTCTGTATTGCCGGCCCGCTCGTTCGCGGATGTTCAGAGCCGATATTTTTACGTCGAATAAAGCTGGGATGTCGGAGTGGTCCGGTACGAGAATATTCCCGGTGAACCCATAAAATAATGCACGTCACCAATTTTGGAGCCAGCTCATTTATTTCGCCGCATAATCCCTGAGATATCGCAGGGTCTTGCAGAATCTTTTCAGGATCTTTTCTGAATGTTGCGTTACCAGGTGGGCTGGATTTGAGTTTGCGTAATAAATGACGCATCGCCAGCCAGAGGGTTTAAGCTCCGTAAGACTGACCTCCGGGTTAAATGTCGGTAATACCTGCCCTCAGGAAACATGGGTTTGAAGCATCACCCCAACAGAAATTCATTGTAGAACAAAGAATTAAAAGTGGTCAATCAACCGGGTGTGATGTTTGACATAAGTTTCAACAGGCCTTTGCCAGTAAACCATCCGCTATACACCTTCACTTTATGAATAAATTCCCAATTCATATATAAATAGTTAGGTATGATTGATTTAAATCAATACTTACTGAATATAAATATTATCGACAGCACAAAAATATAGTTGTCAAAAGTAAGAGCAATCAAATTCTCCTTACCATTTATGAACATTGAAGCAGTCTAAAGCCGAACTTTAATATCGTTATAAACAATGATATTTAGGATAAATATAAAAACCGCAAATAATAACCACCTTATCAGCCAGAGATTATTTATTCCGACTAACCACTGAGCATTGTTAAGAAGAAAGCATTGTCCCCCATTTATGCAAAATTATGTTATTACGGCCTACAATCTCTCTCTTCAACGTCAACGACCAGCAGGTCTATCTGAACGGTTTACTGCTATCGGACCGAGTGGATGAATGCTGCCCGCTGCTGTCACTACGGGAAGCGGGATTTCTTCCAGATATACCCGGTTTTTTCATTGTGGGAAAGGTAAAGAAATTGTGATGGAATACTGCTAAGTCTCACCTATGCAAACACACCCAACAGGATTCGACAGTATGGAAAAAAGTTCACCGTATCAGTCACTTCTAAAGACCTTCCAGCGACTCTCCCGCTTCTCGCATCTTTCCGCCATCGCCGGCTGGGATATGTTCGCCATGATGCCCCCCGGCGGCAGCGCGGCCCGCGGCGAAGCGCTGGCCGAGCTTGGCGTTTTGCAGCATCAGATCCTGACCGATAAAAAAGTGGGTGAATGGCTGCAGAATGCGCTTCAGGAAGAGCTAAATGATGTGGAACAGGCCAACCTGCGCGAAATGACCCGCCAGTACGAACAGGCGGCGCTGCTGCCGGAAAGCCTGGTGGAAGCGAAATCGCTGGCGGGTAGCCGCTGCGAGCACGCCTGGCGTAGCCAGCGTCCGGCGAACGACTGGCAGGGTTTTGCCGAGAACCTGCGTGACGTCGTCAAACTGAGTCGCGAAGAGGCGCAGATTCGGGCTGCGGCAAAAGGCGGCTCCCGCTACGACGCGCTGCTGGATATTTTTGAACCCGATATGACCAGCGCCCGTCTTGACGTACTGTTCGCGGACCTGAAATCCTGGCTTCCTTCGCTGCTGGAGACGGTGGTTGAGAAGCAGGCGCAAACGCCGCTCATCGAACCTCAAGGGCCGTTTCCGATTGCCGACCAGCGCGAGCTGGGGCTGGAAGCGATGCGCGTGCTGGGATTTGATTTTGACGGCGGACGCCTGGATATCAGCGCCCACCCGTTCTGTGGCGGCGTGCCCCAGGACGTCCGTATCACCACGCGCTACAACGAAAACGACCTGCTCAGCGCGCTGTTTGGCGTCATTCACGAAACCGGCCACGCGCGCTATGAACAAAACCTGCCGCGCAACTGGCTCGATCAGCCCATTGCCCTCGCCCGCTCCACGGCGATCCATGAATCGCAAAGCCTGTTTTTCGAGATGCAGCTTGGCCGTAGCGACGCCTTCCTGCAGCGCCTGCTGCCAACGGTACGCCAGTACTTTGGTGAACAGCCGGCCTTTAGCCACGAAAACTTCATCGCATGGAATCAGCGCGTCAAGCCAGGCTTTATCCGCGTCGACGCTGACGAAGTGAGCTATCCGGCACACGTTATTCTGCGCTACGAAATTGAACGCGCGCTGATTGATGGCGATATTGAGGTCGAGGATATTCCGGCGCTGTGGGATGAAAAAATGCAGCACTGGCTGGGACTTTCCACCCTCGGCAACTATCGCGACGGCTGTATGCAGGATATCCACTGGACCGACGGCGGTTTTGGCTATTTCCCTTCCTACACGCTTGGCGCGATGTACGCCGCTCAGCTGATGGCTTCCGCCAGACGGGCGCTGCCGCAGCTGGAAAGCGATATCGCCAACGGTAACTTCAGCGCCCTGTTTGACTGGCTGCGGCAAAATATCTGGCAGCACGGTAGCCGTTTTACCACCTCGCAGCTGATTCAGCATGCAACCGGAGAAGACCTTAACAGCGACTATTTCCGCCAGCACCTTACCTCGCGTTATCTGTAAATCACCGGCGTCGGGCCGCGCCCGACGCCGTGTCCCATTGTTGTAGCAGCGCGTTGTACATATGGTTACACGCCGATACCAAACACTCACGGAAACCTCGATAAGACAGGCATATAGTTCTTTCAACGGCCCCGCAGTGGGGTTGAAACAAGAAACCTTTTCGAGGATATCAGAATGAAAAAAGTATTAGCTCTGGTCGTTGCCGCTGCAATGGGTCTGTCTTCTGTTGCTTTCGCTGCCGATGCTGCCACCACCACGACTCCGGCGCCGGCTGCTGCAACTCACAGCACCACCGCTAAAGCGACCCACCACAAGAAACACCATACCGCCGCTGCGAAACCGGCTGCTGAGCAGAAAGCGCAGGCTGCGAAAAAGCACAAAAAAGCAGCCGCTAAACCCGCTGCCACCCAGAAAGCGCAGGCCGCTAAAAAGCACAAAAAAGCAGAAGCTAAACCGGCTGCCACCCAGAAAGCTCAGGCCGCTAAGAAACACAAAAAAGCCGCTGCTAAACCAGTAGCTCAGAAAGCACAGGCAGCGAAAAAACACCACAAAACCACCAAACATCATACCGCTAAACCAGCTGCACAACCGGCTGCTTAATCTCCCGGGTTAAGCGATGTGATATGATATCGGCGCTGGCTTCAGCGCCGTTTTTTTCTGGAGAGCACCATGCTGCGGCGCTATCGTTTTGAGCTCATCCTGATCCTGCTGATTATCTGCGCGCTGGTCGCCAGCCGTTTTTTTCTTTACTAAACCTATTGCTGCCACAGGTTGTCGCCGAGACCGTCGTCAAACGTTTGACGTAACGCGCCGTTAGCCAACGACGAACCGCCAGAATATCAAGCGAAAGCACGCTCCGGTCGATACGCACCCACACCGCCGTCAACAGCCCCAGACAGCAGCCGATACCGTCGGCGATATGAATAGACTGCGGAAAAAAGAGAATATCGTTGGGGTCGCTTAATGCGGTCACCAAACCTGCCATCACCCGCTACGCTTTGTTGCCACCTGCTGCGCAACGGCACCTTCACGCAATAGTGCCGGCAGCGTTAGCGCCCGGAAGAGAAAATGTAAGGGACGAAAATTTTGCTGACGAGAACACCGGCGGCCTGCCCGGGGATTTAGCTATCAATCAAACGCCGGAACGGGCGGCGCTGGCCGCAAAACGCGCTCAGCCCGCCGCTTAAACCTGCCTGGTTCCACCACGGTGAGGCCGCGGATTAAAGAACGTGAACCGCCGTCACCAGCAGATAGCCCGTCGCGCCCCAAATCATTGCTGATACCAGCGAAACGTAAACCAATGCGCGAATACCTTGTTTAGACATAAATCCTCCCGTACATCGGGTGTTTGACATTGCAGATATCATCGCCGGGATAACATCTCTGTTTGCTCA
The DNA here is from genome assembly GCF_040064575.1 of Klebsiella sp. CN_Kp106. Classification (NCBI taxonomy): domain Bacteria; kingdom Pseudomonadati; phylum Pseudomonadota; class Gammaproteobacteria; order Enterobacterales; family Enterobacteriaceae; genus Klebsiella; species Klebsiella sp. CN_Kp106. The sequence continues at coordinate 11,054 of NZ_JBEAIG010000023.1, forward strand.
ACAAGGTGATAGCAATAACAACGTTTTCGGTGAGAAAATGTTTCGCTTTGAAAGTAAGTGATAAACAGGTAAAGAAGTCCGATTTTCCTGTGAAGATATCTCTTTTTTTGCGTGATATTGGCCGTTTTCGCCATTAACTGCCTTGAGAAAAAGCTGAACCGAAAATCCTTTATTCGGCACCCGCCTGTTGTACGTTCGGATACACGATTTATGTTGCTTCCGCTGCCTTTTTCTGCGGAAATAACGCCGCAGGAAAATGGCGTTAACATATTGAATTCACGCCATTCATCCGTAAGCGACTGGCGTTTTTTGCTGATTTCGCCTGCCGCCTGGCTTAATTAAAATTATTCTTAACTTTCATAAACTTAAATCTGCTGCTACTTTCAATATACATAATTATCTCCCCAGAGAGTGATATGCGTAGAGACGTCCTGTTATTACTGTGTTCAATTTCCCTGTTTCCAGCGCTGGTCCAGGCCGACGATGATGGTATGAGTGCAAAAGATATTAAGACGCTGTTTTTTGGTCATGACGACCGAAAACCGGTCAGCAACCCCACGGACGATCCCTGGGATGCGATTGGGCAACTGGAAACCGCCAGCGGTAATCTCTGTACCGCCACGCTTATCGCCCCCAATCTGGCGCTCACCGCCGGGCACTGCCTGCTCACGCCGCCCAAAGGCAAACCGGATAAACCCGTCGCGCTGCGTTTTATCTCGCGTAAAGGCGGCTGGGTGTACGAAATTCACGGTATTGAAGGCCGCGTAGATCCTTCGCTGGGGAAACGGCTTAAGGCGGACGGCGATGGCTGGATAGTTCCCAGCGCCGCGGCGCCGTGGGATTTTGGCCTTATCGTGCTGCGCTACGCCCCTTCCGGCATTACGCCGGTGCCGATTTTTAGCGGCAGCAAAGCCGATCTGACCGCCGCGCTAAAAACCGCAGAACGAAAAGTGACTCAGTCTGGCTATCCGGAAGATCATCTGGATAATCTCTATACCCACCAGGATTGCGTAGTCACCGGCTGGGCGCAGACATCGGTGCTCTCTCATCAGTGCGATACGCTGCCGGGGGATAGCGGCTCGCCGCTGCTGCTGAAAACCGACGACGGCTGGCAGGTGATTGCGGTGCAGAGTTCGGCGCCTGGACCAAAAGATCGCTGGCGGGCGGACAACCGCGCCATCTCCGTCACCGGCTTTCGCGATAAGCTTGAAGCGCTGGCTGCCCAGTAAGCGGTCAGCCTTGCTGCTGGCGCAGCTGCAATAACGACGCGACGGGCATCGGCTCACTGAAGAAGAAACCCTGCAATCTGTCGCATCCCGCCCGCCGCAGCAGCGCCAGCTGTTGCTGATTCTCAACGCCCTCCGCCACCACCGTGATGCCTAACGCTCCGGCAATACGGACGGTCCCGCGCACCAGCTCCGCCGCCTGGGTATCCACATCCACCAGACCGGCCAGGGACTTGTCGATTTTAAGACTGTCGAAGCTGAAGCTGCGTAAATAGCCGATGCTGGAATAGCCGGTGCCAAAATCATCGAGCGCCACCGCGATGCCAAGCGCCCTTAAATTCTCAATGGCCGACTTCGCCCGCTCGGGATTCTCCAGAACGTAGCTCTCCGTGACTTCGAGCTGTAACCGACGGGCCGGGAAATGACAGCGGCCCAGCACCTGCACCACCCGCGACTCAAACTCCGGATCGCGGAACTGCGCCGGGGAGATATTCACCGACAGCAGCAGATCGTCCAGTGGCTGCAGTTCGCTACAGGCGCGTTCAAGCACAAACTGGCCAAGCGCGTAGATCAAACCACTACTTTCGGCGATACCGATAAACGCATCCGGCGGCAGCGCCCCCTGAGGACGCCGCGGCCAGCGCAGCAGCGCTTCCACGCCTTCCATAACCAGCGTATCGGCGTTGACAATCGGCTGATACCAGACATCAAACTCTTCGTTCTCCAGTCCCTGACGAATGCCATTTTCGATATTCAGCTGATACTGCCGCGCGTCGCTGAGCGCTTCGTCATACCAGGTCGTGCGCCCTTTGCCGGTTTTCTTCGAATGGTACATGGCAATATCAGCGCGGCGAAAAAGCTCGGTGCTGGAGCAGCTTGCCGGGAGGCCGCTGGCGATACCGATACTGGCGCTGATATAAATTTTTCGCTCGTTGAGGATAACGGGCGCTTTTAACAGTTCCAGTACCGCCCAGGCAAAAGCCAGCGCCTGATTTACCGCCTGTTCGCCGCTTACCGTCATCGCGAACTCATCGCCGCCCATACGCGCCAGCATCCCTTCAGGCGGAACGCGCTCCCGAAGTTCTTTAGCGATATGAATAATCAGCGCATCGCCAACGTCATGGCCGTAGTTATCATTAACATCCTTAAAGCCGTCGAGATCGATAAATACCACGCTTTGCATTTGGTATTGGGAGGTTTCGCACACCTGGTTAAGGCGTTCGATCAGCGCCCGTCGGTTTGGCAGGCGGCTCAGCCAGTCGGTCATGGCACTGTCGCGCGCCAGCTTTTCGCCGCGCGCCAGCTTGTAAAGCCCGAGGTAGCTGAAGAGAATAAACAGCAGGATCAGCCCAGCCGCCACGGCGGCAATCAGCCGCATACTGTCGGAGGCCGCCCGCGCGGCTTCCGCGCCGGGAAGCCCCGGCTGCCAGCTCAGGTAACCCACGATCTCCCCGGCCTGGGTGCGCAGCGGAATACTGTATTCACCGCCGCCTGGCGTGACGTGCAGGTTGCGAATCTGAAACGTGTCGCCCAGGCGCTCAAGCATTTGCGAGTTGATATGGCGGGTGATCACCAGATAGCGACGCGTATCATCATGCACCTGTAGCCGCCCTGCCGTCGGGCGAATCAGGCCAATACCAATAAACGCAATACCGGCGCGGGTTCGCGTGATGCCGGCATAAGCGCTTTTACCGCTGCGCAGCGCGGCGGCATGCTGCGAGATAAGCGCACGAAAACCGTTGCCGAGGAATTGGGTATCCTGCTCGGTAAAGCTCTCACTGCGAAACGATCCCCACAGCACCCGATAGTGCTGGTCGAGTACGAAAGTGCCGTCATAGAGATTATTGATTTTAAAACCCGATCCCCATGAGTTGTAGAGCCATTGCGGATCGAGCCTGTCGGCATAGGTCTGATGCACCGCATCATCCCAGATAGCGTTATCCATCACCAGCGACAGCACGCGGTTCACCGAGGTCTGCACCGCCCCATCCACCGATAGCACGGAACGATGCTTATCAATTTCGTTTGCTTTCAGGCCGATCAGGTGTTGGGTGAGATAAAGAAGCGAAACAATGGACACGATTAAGCCGATCCCGGCGAGGACAATCATGATGGACAGCGTTCTGGCGGAGGGAATATTGCGCCAGCCTGGCAAATGAATCATGTTCTGCCCTCATATCGGCCGGCAGCAAAATACGCCGAACTGGCTCTTTTTTAAGCGTAATACAGAGAGCAGAATTTGCCGCCCGCATTCACAGGCGGCATCATATCAGGCGAGTTTAATTAACACCATGCCGACCACCAGCAGAAGCAGACCGGCCCAGCCTTTATGATTCAGCCGCTGGCCAAACAGCACCCAGCCGGCGGCAATGGTCGCCGCGATACCGAAACCGCCCCACAGCGCATAGGCCACCGACAGGTCAATTCCTTTGACCGCCTGCGAAAGCGCGCTAAAGGCGCCCAGGACCGCCGCCAGCGACATAATGCCGTAGAATTTACGTCGAAAGCCGTCGGAAAATTTCAGAAAAACGTTGGCCAAAATTTCCAGCGCAATCGCCAGCGCCAGCCAGGCGGCGTGGACCCACTCAAACTGTTGCATGCGCTTTCTCCTTGCCCGGCTTCACCGCTTTCTGCGTCCCCGATTTAATCAAAACAATCCCGGCGACCAGGGTCACCAGGCCGGCGATTTTTATCGTCGACAGCGTCTCATCAAACAGCAGGACGCTGAAGATAGTGATCAGTAAAATGCCGATCCCCTCCCAGAGGGCATAGGCCACGCCGAGGGCGATTTTTTTCACCGCGAAAGCCAGAAAAATATAAGAAAGCGCGATCATGACCAGCATTAAAATAAAACCAGTATGGCCGCCGCTTACGCTTGCCCATTTCATCGACAACGTGCCGGTAATTTCAGCAACGATAGCTAAAGCTAATAAAATCCAATAAAACATGATCCCTTCTCCTGCTTGAGAATATAATCCATGGCGGCTTACAGAGAAGTAAACCGGAAAAATTCTGACGTTAAATTAGCCGTGCGCAGCGCGCCAGCTCAGGCAGAGAGAAGAAGACTAAAGCGCCGAGCGCCAGTGCTGCTCGCCGAGAAAGCGGGAGTGAGAGAGGGATACTGCAGGGTGAAAAGAAATATACATCCTGAACTGATTGTCCATAAAATTACAATTATCCGCGGTATTGCTTCTCGTCATTTGCGGATCAAAATTGTCCTCTGTAGTTATACACACGCAGATTTGTACCATAACGCCACATTTAACTCAAAGTCTTTGCAGTTCTTTACCTCTGGTATTTGATTTGGATTAGTTTTTTCCGATCGCAATCACCATTATGATATCGTTCCGGCCATTATTGATTAATTGGTCGTTTTTTTTCATTTTAGCGGACGCGACGCGCTGAGACGCCGACTTTGCCAACGTCTACAATGACTCACATTAGACCCCATTTTTTCTCTCGCAGGGAGCGGTATGGCCAAACCCATCATCACGCTTAACGGCTTAAAAATAGTCATCATGCTCGGCATGCTGGTTATCATCCTGACAGGCATTCGCTTCGCGGCGGATATTATCGTTCCTTTTGTTCTGGCGATCTTTCTGGCGGTGGTGATAAACCCGCTGGTTCAGCTCATGGTGCGCTGCCGGGTACCGCGGGTGCTGGCTATTTCGCTCCTGGTCGGCGTGATTGTCCTGCTGGCCGTTGTGCTGCTGGCCTCGCTCGGCACGTCGCTTAACGAGCTTGCGCGCACCCTGCCGCAGTACCGTAATTATCTCTATGAACCGATGCAGACCGTTGCGCCCTGGCTACAGCGCTTCGGCTTTACCGTGTCGGTGGTGGAGCTGAACAAGTATATTGACCCCAACGCGGTGATGACGCTGGTGACCGGCCTGCTCACCCAGCTTTCCAACGCGATGTCCTCTATCTTCCTGCTGCTGCTGACGGTGGTCTTTATGCTGCTGGAAGTGCCGCAGCTTCCCGCGAAGCTGCAGCAGCTGATGTCGCGGCCGGTGGAGGGAATGGGCGCGATTCAGCGCGCGCTGGATAGCGTCTCCCACTACCTGGTGTTAAAAACCGCCATCAGCCTGGTGACCGGCCTGGTGGTCTGGGGAATGCTGGTGCTGCTGGACGTCCGCTTTGCTTTTATGTGGGGACTGCTGGCCTTTGCGCTCAACTACATTCCCAACATTGGTTCGGTGCTCGCGGCGATCCCGCCGATCCTGCAGGTGCTGGTGTTTGGCGGTCTGTACGAAGCGCTGGTGGTCCTGGCAGGCTATCTGGTGATTAACCTGGTGTTCGGCAATATTCTTGAACCGCGCATTATGGGCCGCGGGCTGGGGCTGTCGACGCTGGTGGTCTTCCTGTCATTGATCTTCTGGGGCTGGCTGCTGGGCCCGGTGGGTATGCTACTCTCGGTACCGTTGACGATTATCGTCAAAATCGCCCTCGAACAGACGGTGGCCGGGCAAAGTATTGCCTTTCTGCTGAGTGATTTGAGTAAAAACTAACGCCATTGCGCACGCTTCCCCGGAGGCGATGCTGACGCATCTGTCCGGGCTACCGGCCCGCAGACGACCCTTAACCTGTAGCCCGGGCAGGCGCTTTGCGCCGCCCCCGGGAGCAGAGCGCGGAGCCGCTGAACTTCCCCGGAGGCGATGCGGCGCATCTGTCCGGGCTTGTATGATTACTCCGTCAGAAAGAACCGGCCAGTTCT
>NZ_JBEAIG010000024.1:0-16564 GCF_040064575.1 Klebsiella sp. CN_Kp106
ATCAGAGAGAACTGGCCGGTTCTTTCTGACGGAGTAATCATACAAGCCCGGACAGGTGCGCAAGCACCGCCTCCGGGGAAACGTTTCTATTATTTTAACCACGCGGGAATATTATATTCAGGTAAATACTCGACTGCATAAGAGTCTTTCCTGTTACTGCCTTTTTGGCAAGTAAGCTCATAGAAACCCCATTTATCATTTTTATCTGAATAAAAAACGGTATATTTATTAGTATTAAAGCCAAAGTATTTTTCATTTTTATTCTTCACTTTCAGCTCACCGCATTTTGCTTCATCACGCCATTCATAATTGATGGTTCTGTTTAACACATAATAAGCAGCATCACCAAACAGTTTAGGAACAAGCAGAAACAAAAAAACTGACATAATAAAGGCGCCGGTTAATGTAAATATTCGATACCCTTTCGCTTTATCACCGTAAGTGATAAACAATCCATAACAAATTGGCTGTGATAACCACAAGAAGAACATAAGAAATGCTGTGGCTTTCCAGCAATATTCTAACCATAGAGAGGACGATAGCTCCAGATTACTAATTTGCCAGAAAATACTGGCTGAATAGCTACTGGTAAATGTAAACACACCTGAAAAGACGGTAACCGCCAGACCGATTATTTTAAGAGTTTTTGCTGTATTATTTCTGGCAATATCTAAAACCGTCAAAATACTGCTAATGAGGATGAGGAGCGAAAAGAAAATCGCTAACCAATACGTTATAGTATTTACAAACACATTAGCAGACAACAATAAAAGCAAAAAAATTGACCATGCAGTTAGCGATAGAATACCAGCAAATCGAGTCAGTAAATGGTCGTTGCATGTACGTACAAAGAAGTTAATATATTCTCTAAGCCGAAATTCTTGAGTGCATGCGAAGATTAAAATAGATATAAAAAGAAACGCAACAAGGTAACTTTTCAACGGAAATTTATAGGGAATTAAATAGATGGCGATCGCTCCGTAGATAACCACCGCAGAGTCTAATTTTTTCTGTTTGAAATGTTTAAGAAAGGATTTCCAAATCTTAATAATTTCCATATTAAAACCTTATATGTTGAGTACAGGATTCACGAATTCATCTAAAACAGAGACTTAAGACAAATAATGCACATAGAGTGTAATGATTTCATCTGATTTTGTGTGTAGAATTTGCGCATCGCTATTTGATGAGAATCCCCAATGGCTGACCTGAACCTGAGTACCCTGACGGAAGCAGACATCATCACCAAACGCGTTATGCCCGCCATCCTCGATGCTGGCTGGAACGACACAACGCAAATCCGACAGGAGGTCAAACTCCGGGACGGTAAGGTCATCGTACGCGGCAAAGTCGCGGCACGGAGAACGGTGAAATCCGCCGATATCGTGCTGTATTACAAGCCGGGCATTCCGCTGGCGGTCATTGAAGCCAAAGCCAACAAACACGAAATCGGCAAGGGGATGCAGCAGGGCATCGAGTATGCACACCTGCTGGACGTTCCTTTCGTCTTCGCCACCAACGGCGATGGTTTTATCTTCCGCGATGCCACGGTTGCTGACGGCGAACTAATGGAAAAACCGATTACCCTCGGCGAATTCCCTTCTCCTTCGGAACTGTGGCAAAAATTATGCTTATCAAAAGGCTACACCGCAGCCCAGCTCCCGGTGATTACTCAGGACTACTACGACGACGGCAGCGGCAAAGCGCCGCGCTACTACCAGCTACAGGCCATCAATAAAACGATTGAAGCCGTTTCCGCCGGGCAGAACCGCGTTCTGCTCGTGATGGCAACCGGCACCGGCAAAACCTATACCGCCTTCCAGATCATCTGGCGCTTATGGAAAGCGAAAAGTAAAAAACGAATCCTGTTCCTCGCCGATCGCAACATTCTGGTCGATCAGACCAAAAATAACGACTTCCTGCCCTTTGGCACGGCGATGACCAAGGTCACCGGGCGCACCATCGACCCGGCCTTTGAAATCCACCTCGCGCTGTACCAGGCCATCACCGGCCCGGAAGAAGATCAAAAGGCCTTTAAACAGGTAGCGCCGGATTTCTTTGACCTGATTGTCATCGACGAATGCCATCGCGGCAGCGCTTCAGAGGACAGCGCGTGGCGCGAAATCCTCGACTATTTCAGCGCCGCCACGCAGGTTGGCTTAACCGCCACGCCGAAAGAGACTCATGAAATCTCCAGCACCGATTACTTCGGCGACCCGGTGTATATCTACTCGCTGAAAGAAGGTATCGAAGACGGCTTCCTTGCTCCCTATAAAGTGGTGCGCGTCGACATCGACGTCGATCTCCAGGGCTGGCGCCCGACCAAAGGTCAGACGGATAAAAACGGCGAGCTGATCGACGACCGTATCTACAACCAGAAAGATTTTGACCGCACGATGGTGATCGATGAGCGCACCGAACTGGTAGCGAAAACCATTACCGATTACCTCAAACGCACCAACCCGATGGATAAAACCATCATCTTCTGTAACGACATCGATCACGCGGAGCGGATGCGCCGTGCGCTGGTCAATCTCAACCCGGAACAGGTCAAAAAGAACGACAAGTACGTGATGAAAATCACCGGCGATGACGACATTGGCAAAGCCCAGCTGGATAACTTTATTAATCCCAAAAAAGAGTATCCGGTTATCGCCACCACCTCCGAGCTGATGACCACCGGCGTGGATGCCAAAACCTGCAAACTGGTGGTGCTGGACCAAAACATTCAGTCGATGACCAAATTCAAGCAGATCATCGGCCGCGGCACCCGCATCGATGAACGCTACGGCAAGCTATGGTTCACCATCCTCGACTTCAAAAAGGCTACCGAACTGTTCGCCGACGAACGCTTCGACGGCATCCCGGAAAAGGTGATGGACACCACGCCGCAAGATATCGCCGACCCGGACTCTGATTTTGAAGAGCAGTTCGACGAGCACGAAGAAGAGACTGAAGATGACATCACCGGTGCCGATGAAGATCCCGCGCCGTATACCGTCACCGGTGCAGACGATGTCGGCCCGCTGCCGGAAGACGATGAAAACAAAGTGCGCAAGTTTCACGTCAACGGTGTCGCCGTCGGCGTAATTGCCCAGCGCGTGCAGTATTACGATGCTGATGGCAAGCTGGTCACCGAATCCTTCAAAGATTACACCCGCAAAACGCTGCTCAAAGAGTACGCCTCGCTGGATGATTTCACCCGCAAATGGCAGGGCGCCGAGCGCAAACAGGCCATCATCAAGGAGCTGGAACAGCAGGGGATTATCTGGGAAGTGCTGGCGGAAGAGGTCGGTAAAGAGCTCGACCCGTTCGACATGCTGTGCCACGTGGTGTATGGTCAGCCGCCTTTAACCCGCAAAGAGCGGGCGGAGAACGTGCGCAAGCGCAACTACTTCACCAAATACTCCGACGCCGCGCAGGCGGTGCTGAATACGTTGCTGGATAAATACGCCGACGCGGGCGTGCAGGAAATAGAGAGTATTCAGGTGCTGAAGCTCAAGCCGTTCGACAGCATGGGTACGCTGCCGGAGATCATTAAAAGCGGATTCGGCGACCGCAATGGGTATAATCAGGCCATCAGCGAGCTGGAGAGCGAAATCTACCACTTACCGCCCCGCTCCGCGTAACCACTCCCCTTTTGCGCCTTCTGCTGCCACCGCGTAGCAGAAGGCCTTATTGTTAATGAAACATGGAACACATCATGTCAATCAGCTCGGTTATCAAATCCTTACAGGACATTATGCGCAAAGACGCCGGCGTGGACGGCGATGCGCAGCGCCTCGGCCAGCTCTCCTGGCTGCTGTTTCTGAAAATCTTCGACGCCCAGGAAGAGGCGCTGGAACTGGAGCAGGATAACTATCAATATCCAATCCCGCAGCGCTACCTGTGGCGCACCTGGGCGGCGAACGCCGAGGGCATTACCGGCGACGCCCTGCTGGAATTCGTCAACGATGACCTGTTCCCGGCGCTGAAAAACCTCACTGCCCCCATCGATAAAAATCCGCGCGGCTTTGTGGTCAGACAGGCGTTCAGCGATGCCTACAACTACATGAAAAACGGCACCCTGCTGCGTCAGGTAATCAACAAGCTGAACGAAATCGACTTCACCAGCGCCAGCGAGCGCCACCTGTTTGGCGATATTTACGAACAGATCCTCAAAGATCTGCAATCGGCGGGCAACGCCGGTGAATTCTATACCCCGCGCGCCGTCACGCGCTTTATGGTCGATCGCGTCGATCCGAAGCTCGGCGAGTCGATTATGGACCCGGCCTGCGGCACCGGCGGTTTCCTCGCCTGCGCGTTCGATCATGTAAAAAACAACTACGTGCAGAGCGTGGCCGATCACCAGACGCTGCAACAGCAGATCCACGGCGTGGAGAAAAAACAGCTCCCGCACCTGCTGGCGACCACCAATATGCTGCTGCACGGCATTGAAGTGCCGGTGCAAATTCGTCACGACAACACCCTCAACAAGCCGCTGTCGTCGTGGGATGAACAGTTGGATGTGATTGTCACCAACCCGCCTTTCGGCGGCACCGAAGAAGACGGCATCGAGAAGAACTTCCCGGCAGAGATGCAGACCCGCGAAACAGCGGATCTGTTCCTGCAACTGATCGTTGAAGTGCTGGCGAAAAACGGCCGCGCGGCGGTTGTGCTGCCGGACGGTACGCTGTTTGGCGAAGGCGTGAAAACCAAAATTAAAAAGCTGCTCACCGAGGAGTGCAACCTGCACACCATCGTGCGTCTGCCGAACGGCGTGTTTAACCCGTACACCGGGATCAAAACCAACCTGCTGTTCTTTACCAAAGGCCAGCCGACCAAAGATATCTGGTTCTACGAGCACCCGTACCCGGCGGGCGTGAAGAACTACAGCAAAACCAAGCCGATGAAGTTTGAGGAGTTCCAGGCCGAGATCGACTGGTGGGGCAACGAGGCCGACGGCTTCGCCAGCCGCGTCGAGAACGAGCAGGCGTGGAAGGTCAGCATCGACGAGGTGATTGCCCGCAACTTTAACCTCGATATCAAAAACCCGCACCAGGCGGAAACCGTCAGCCACGATCCGGACGAACTGCTGGCGCAGTACGCGAAGCAGCAGGAAGCAATCCAGACCCTGCGCCACCAGCTGCGCGATATCCTCGGCGCGGCGCTCTCCGGTAAGGAGGCCAACTGATGGCGGTGGAAAAACTGATTGTCGACCATATCGATACCTGGACCACGGCGCTGCAAACCCGCTCCACAGCGGGGCGCGGCAGCTCGGGCAAGATTGACCTGTACGGCATTAAGAAGCTGCGCGAGCTGATTCTGGGGCTGGCGGTGCGCGGCAAGTTGGTACCGCAGGATCCGAACGACGAACCGGCGTCTGAATTGCTCAAACGTATTGCGGCGGAAAAGGCCGAGCTGGTGAAGCTGGGGAAAATTAAAAAGCCCAAGCCGCTGCCGGAGATTAGCGAGGAGGAGAAACCGTTTGAGCTGCCGGAGGGGTGGGAGTGGGTAACACTGGCGACCATAGGTGAAATAGTCGGTGGAGGTACGCCAAAGTCAGATAATCCACAATACTGGGCCAAAAATGGTATTAAGTGGCTTACTCCGGCAGACCTATATGGGCTCAAAGGGAAGTACATTTCGTCTGGAGCCCGTGATATTTCACCCACAGGACTGTCAAACTCATCAGCTAGGTTAATGCCAAAAGGGAGTGTACTTTTCTCTAGCCGAGCACCAATTGGATATGTCGCGATAGCCGATGCAGAACTATCAACAAACCAGGGTTTTAAATCTTGTGTTCCATATATCAAAGATAGTGCAGAATATATATATTACTTCCTAATGGCATCAGCAAAAAAAATAGATGCAGAGGCAAGTGGTACTACATTTAAAGAAGTATCAGGGGCAATTGTATCGAAAATATTATTTCCTTTACCGCCATTAAGTGAACAACTAAAAATCGTCTCAAGGGCAAATGAACTTATGTCCCTCTGCGACCAACTGGAACAGCACACCCTGACCAGTCTGGACGCCCATCAACAGCTGGTTGAAACCCTGTTAACCACGCTAACCGACAGCCAGAACGCCGATGAACTGGCCGAAAACTGGGCGCGTATCAGCGATCATTTCGATACGCTGTTCACCACCGAAGCCAGCATTGACGCCTTAAAACAGACCATTCTGCAACTGGCGGTGATGGGTAAACTGGTTCAAAGCAGTGATGTTGTCGAGTATAAAAAGCTAAAAACGTTTCTTTCTTTTGGCCCAAGAAATGGGTTTTCTCCTGTAGAATCAAAAAATAATACTCGGATCAAAGTCTTAAAGCTTGGTGCAACTTCTTATGGAGAACTAAATATACAAGAATCCAAGTTTGTAGATATTGACATCGATAATAACAGTCATCTGTATATTAATGAGGGTGACATTTTAATTCAAAGGGGAAACTCTGCAAATTTTGTTGGCTGTAATGTTTTGGTAAAAGAAAATCACAAAAATATCATTTATCCAGATCTAATGATGAAAATAAGAACAAATGAAGATCTCTTACCCGAATATGCTTCTATTTGGCTATCATCACCTTTAGCCAGGGGATTTATGTGGGACAGAATGACTGGAACATCGGGAACAATGCCTAAAATCAGCAAGAAAGTAGTCGAAGAAATTCCGATTATAGTTCCATCTATTGCTACCCAGCAAAAATGCATAGCATTCGTGAATCTGGCTATCAAGATTTGCTCTGATCTTAAAATTCGTCTGCAAACTAGCCAACAAACTCAGCTCCACCTGGCCGACGCCCTCACCGACGCCGCCATCAATTAACCCGCCCCCATAAACCAATAAAGCGGCTAAATAGCCGCTTTATTCCCATCACCAGAAATAATCCATCCCTTTATCCCCGCCGTTATTTTCATTCATTTTCAGCTGGACTTTCCGTCTATTCCCTGATGATATACACAGGTATTTTCGCAAGACGCCCGTGCTGGAACACGAGCGCCTCGCTAATCACAATCCCTATTAACAAGGAATAGAGACCATGACTACCCCGCATTCTATTGCAGAATTCACCGATCCAGAAGTCTCCCCGGAAAATAACCGTAAAGGCACCGTCAGTTACGCGAGCCGCTTTGAAGATCGCCAGCGTATCCCGGCGATTATCATGAAAGGCCAGTGGCTGGAAGCTGCCGGTTTTACCACCGGCACCAAAATCGATATCAAAGTAATGGAAGGCTGTATCGTGATTACCGCGAAGCAGCCGGAGCCGGAACTGGTGGAATCGCTGCGCCAGCTGCATAAGCTATCGGCGCGCAAGCAGAAGCAGGTGCAGGCGTTAATCGGCGCGATCGCCGGGCAGAAACGTAAGCTGGCCTAAGCTAAATTCCCCGGCGGCGCTGCGCTGACCGGGGCTACGGGATACCGGCCGTCTGCAGGCCGGTAGCCCGGACAAGGCGCGTCAAGCGCCGCCTCCGGGATTTCTCTTCTCACGGCACCTAAAACCACATAATGCGCTCATATCATCGCATATATAAATAATCCTACTGCCGTACTCAGCAGCGTAATATGCTGGATAATAACCCCGGAGCAGTAAACAATTAGCAAATGACCACTAAAGCCAAAATAACAAAAAGTTTTTTGCTAAATAACCAGCATATAAGAAAACCCCACCAATATATCTAACCGCATGATTCACCAGCAAATATATATCATTTATTTTTGAAAAAACTGACCTGATTGCCTTCCTGTAATAATCCCGATAAATTCACTCATTCCCCCTCTGCGGGGAAACTCTAAATATAAAAAACACAACAATATAACCGGGATGAATGTCATGAAAATAACCAAAGATCGGGTGGTTTACGCCATGTCGCGGGATAACGCTCCTGTCGCTACCGTCAGCAGCGGCAGTGAAGTGCTGTTCGAAACCTGCGACTGCTTCTCCGACCAAATCACCTCCGCCGATGCCGTGTTCAACGAACTGGACTGGCAGCGTATTAACCCGGCGACCGGGCCGGTCTACGTCGAGGGTGCCGAGCCGGGCGATGCGCTCAAGGTCACCATCAAGCGCATTACCCTGACGAGCAATCAGGCAGTGATGGTCACCGCGCCGCAGCTCGGAGTGATTGGCGACGAGCTTGATGCCCCGAAGGTCACTATCGTGCCCATTGAAAACGACCATGCCATACTGCCCGGCAACGTGCGCGTCCCGCTCAACCCGATGGTCGGCGTGATCGGCGTCGCGCCTGCCGGGGAAGCCATCTCCTGCGGCACGCCGGATAGCCACGGCGGCAATATGGACTGCAAAATGATCACCGCCGGCAGCACCCTGTGGCTGCCGGTCAACGTTCCCGGCGCGCTGTTCGGGCTGGGCGATTTACACGCCGCGATGGGCGATGGCGAAGTCTCGGTCTGCGGTCTGGAAATCCCTGGCGAAGTGCTGGTCGAACTGACGGTGGTTAAAAACCGCCGCCTGCCGCTGCCGATGCTCGAAAACAGCGAGACCCTGTTTACCCTAGCCTCGGCGCTGACCCTCGATGATGCCGCCGCCCTGGCTACCCGCAATATGGCGCACTTTATCGCCGACAATACCTCCCTGACGCTGGCTGAAGCGATCAGTATTCTGAGCATCGCCGGCGACCTGCAAATCTGTCAGGTGGTCGACCCGCTGAAAACCTGCCGCTACGCGTTACCCAAATCGGTGGCGAAGCAGCTCTCCCTGAGCATCGAAGGGGAGCAGGCATGAGCGTTGAACAATTTGGCTATAAGCAGGAGCTGCATCGGGCGCTGACGTTCCGCGATCTGCTGGTCTACGGGATGATATTTATGGTGCCCATCGCGCCGTTTGGCGTCTTTGGCTACGTCTGGGACGGCGCGCAGGGCATGGTGGCGCTGGCCTATCTCATCGGCATGGTGGCGATGTTCTTTACCGCCATGAGCTACTGGTCGATGTCGCGCGCGTTTCCGGTCTCCGGCTCGGTATACGCCTATGCCCAGCGCGGGATTCATCCCATTGTCGGCTTTTTTGCCGGCTGGCTGATCCTGCTGGACTATATTCTGGTGCCGTCGCTGCTCTATATCGTCAGCGCGGCGGCGCTGGCGCCCATGCTGCCGGGCGTGCCGGGCTGGCTGTGGATTGTCGGCTTTATCGCGATTAACAGCCTGATTAACCTGCGCGGCATTACCTTTACCGCACGCGCCAATAATACGATTCTGATCGCGGAGATCGTGGTGCTGTCAGTGTTCGTCGTGCTGGGGCTGATTGCGCTCTACTCCGGCGCCGGGGCGGGCCATCTGACCCTCGACCCGCTCTACAACGCCGATAAGTTCAGCCTGCCGCTGGTGATGGGCGCGGTCTCCATCGCCGTGCTCTCGTTCCTCGGCTTCGACGGGATCTCCACGCTGTCCGAGGAAACGAAAGGCGGCGTGGATACCGTGGGTAAGGCATCGCTGGGCGCGCTGATGCTGGTCGGTTCGCTGTTTATCCTGCAAACGTGGATTGCCGCCGACCTGGCGCAGGGCATGACGTTCAGCAGCCTCGATACCGCCTTCTACGATACCGCGAATCTGGCGGGCGGCGGCTGGCTGAAGTACGTCACCATGTGGTCGACGGTGATCTCCTGGGGGATTGCTAACGCCCTGGTGGCGCAGGCCGCCGTGTCGCGTATTCTGTTTGCGATGGCGCGCGATAAGCAGCTGCCGCAGCTGCTGGCGAAAGTGCACCCGCGGCTGAAAACGCCTTACGTCAGCACCCTGTTTGTGGCGCTGATTTCGCTGGCTTCCGGCCTCTGGTTCTACGGCGATATCGATAACCTCAGCCGTCTGGTGAACTTCGGGGCGCTGATGGGCTTCCTGGTGTTGCATATTGCGGTCATCAACCACTATCTGATCCGCAATAAGTCACGCAATCTGGTGATGCACCTGCTGTTCCCGGTGATTGGCCTGTGTATTATCGGCTTTGTTATTTATGAGATGGACGCGCAGGCGAAGGTGCTGGGGCTAAGCTGGCTGGCAGTTGGCGTGGTCTATTACCTGCTGATGCGCCTGGTGCTCAAGCGCAATGTGGAACTGAAGCTGGAAGGCTAACGCGATTTATCTCCCCGGCTCGCGCTACGCTTAGCCGGGCTACGGGTTCCCCATCGTCTGCGAGCCCGTAGCCCGGACAAGGCGCGTCAAGCGCCGCCTCCGGGGTAATCATGAGGCAGGCTATTTCTTGTTAAGATCGCGAATCATCGCTTCTCTTAAGATCGCATTCAGTCGCGTTTGATAACCTTTCCCGGGACGTTTAAGCCACTCCATAATATCGGCATCAATACGGACAGAAGCCTGAGTTTTTAGCGGTCGGTAAAATTTACCGCGTACGGCATCTGACCACTGTGCGTCGTCTGTGGCGGGAATATCGCTATAATCGATTTCATCATCCGTTTTGTTGGCCAGCGCTTTAAGCTCATCGTCTCGCTTAGCCGTAAGCGTATCCGGATTGTCACGTTTATGTTTAACCATGTTCATAACGATTTCTCTCTTTGCTGTCCGCCTTCCGGGCGCTGATAATACGAATGACCTCTGTTCCACTTTCAAAACGGACCGAATGCGCAACCATGATAACAATGATCCCATGAACGAGGCCGATAGTTTGCCAGCGATATTCACCATTCTCATAACGATCCTGTCGGGAAAGATGCCGGGGATCGTCAAAGACGAGCACCGCTTCTTCAAACCGGATTCCATGTTTTCTTAGATTACTTATTGCCTTGTTCGCATCCCATTCAAACTCCATTGGCATCATATTCATCCTGATTGTATATACAAAAAAGTATAGACAATTATCCAGGGATAATACTCTCAACGTTGGAAAAAACTTCACATTTTTAAAGCAGGAATTGTAAAAGATGTTCCCGGCTCGCGCTGCGTTTAGCCGGGCTACCCGAGCGCACGGGCCGGTAGCCCGGACAAGGCGCGTCAAGCGCCGCCTCCGGGGAAACAACGCGCAATACAGCCTCCACTTTTCCCCGGCTCGCGCTGCGCTTAGCCGGGCTACGGGTTCCCGGCCGCCTGTTCGTCCTCGCCAAAAAACACCATACCTTTATAGGGCTTCGCCCGGCACGCCGCCAGGCGCTGGGCGAGATTGCCAACGTGCAGCTCCAGCTTGTGGCCGTCCGGGTCGAGGAAATAGTGCGACGCGCCTTCGCTTTTATTGGTTTTCCAAACAGGAACGCCAGCCGCATTCAGCCGTCCGGCAAAAAGCGCGAAATCCGCCTCCGCAATGCTGAACGCGTAGTGGGTGTAGTCGCTCTCCTCCGGCGAAATAACGCGCCGCTGCGGGTCCAGCGACAGGCACAGCCAGAGGTCGCCGCAGGAGAAATACGCGCCGTTATCCCAGCGGGCGCGCAGCGTCATCCCCGGAAGCTGCTGATAAAACGCCACGCTCGGCGCCAGCTGGCTGACCGCCAGGGTCAGATGGTTTAATCCGCTTAACATGGCTTTTCCTCTAATGACGTTACGATTTGCTGGCGCAGCCACCGGTGCGCCGGATCGCGGTGCCAGCGCTCGTGCCACAGCATCAGCATCTCAAACCCGGCGACCGCCAGCGGCGGTTCGACCACCGTCAGCCCCTCTGCTCCGCGCACCAGCCGCTCCGGCAGCACCGCCACCAGCTCGCTATTGCGCAGCGTCTCCAGCATAAAGAGGAAATGTGGCACGGAAAGGACAACCCGCCGCGCCAGCCCGAGATTCGCCAGCGCGCTATCGGTCGCGGCGCTGAATCCTCCGCCGTCCGGCGAGACAATCACCTGCTCCAGCTGGCAGAACTGCGCCAGGCTTAATGGCGACCGCAGCGCCGGATGCCCGGCCCTGCCCGCCAGCACGTAGCGTTCGCGGAACAGCAAACGCTGATGCAGCCCGGGCGGCGCGCCGTCTCGCGTGTGAAAAAACAGATCCACTTCGTCGCGATCCGCCTGCTGTACCAGCCGCGCGGGCTGTAGCTCAAACAGCGCCAGGCGGCTGGCCGGAGAGGAGATGCGCAGGGTATTGAGCACCGGCAGCAAAATCGCCGACGCCATATAGTCCGTCGCCGCCACCCGCCAGGTCTGCGCCGCCGTGGCCGGGTCGAAAGGCTGAACCGGCGCTACCGCTAGCTCCAGCGCCAGCAGCGCATCGCGCAGCGGCCCGCGCAGTTCATCGGCGCGGGCGGTGGGCTGCATTCCGCGCGGCCCCGGCAGCAGCAGCGGGTCGGCGAAAATCTCGCGCAGTCGCGCCAGCTGCACGCTGACCGAAGGCTGCGACAGGTTGAGGCGCTGCGCCGCGCGGGTGACGTTATTTTCGCTGAGCAGAACGTTCAGCGTGCGCAGCAAATTGAGATCCAGCCCCTGGAGATTAATCATCACTATACCTGTCATTGAAGCAATTCATTTCTACTATAGCGTCGCCGACTCTACTCTGCAGCTCTCCATTGCTCAGAGGTGATTTCAATGAAAATACTACTGGTTTACGCCCATCCTGAACCGCATTCGCTTAACGGCGCGCTGAAAGATTTTACCGTGCAGCATCTGCAAAACGCCGGTCATGACGTGCAGGTGTCCGATCTCTACGCCATGCGCTGGAAGGCGGGATTTGATGCCGACGACAGCAGCGCCCCGCCGGTCGGTGCAAGCTGGCGGGCTACGCGGGATTCGCAGTACGCCTTCGCTAACGGCACGCAAAGCGCGGATATCGTGGGCGAACAGGAGAAGCTGCTGTGGGCCGATACGGTGATTTTTCAGTTCCCGCTGTGGTGGTTTTCGCTGCCCGCCATCATGAAGGGCTGGATTGATCGGGTCTACGCTTACGGCTTTGCCTACGGCGTCGGCGAGCACAGCGAAACCCACTGGGGCGATCGCTACGGCGAAGGCACGTTCGCGGGGAAACGGGCGATGCTGGTCGTTACCGCCGGCGGATGGGCGGAACACTACGCGCCGCGCGGAATTAACGGGTCTATCGACGACATCCTGTTCCCCATTCAGCACGGGATGCTGTTCTATCCCGGCTTTGATGTGCTGCCGCCGGTGGTGTTCTACCGCACCGACAAACTCGATGAACAGCGCTTCGCCGCGCTGCGCGAGGCGCTGGCCCGGCGGCTGGATACCCTCTCCGAAACGCCGCCCATTCCCTTCCGTCGGCAGAATCACGGCGACTATCTGATCCCCTCTCTGAACCTGCGTCCGGAGCTGGCGCCGGGCGAAAACGGCCTCGCTATCCACGTGAAGCCTGTGTGAATCTCGGTGGGTGATATTCGCGGCGCGGCGAATATCGCCACAATTCATAAGGTGAACTGTGAGCCTCCACGCAATAACGTCATCCCGCCCCGCTGCGCCCCTTCGCATATTGATAGCGATCAAGAATAATCATACCGTCTGGTCGGTATGATTCGGGCCATGAATATGGAAGCCCAACATCGTAAAAAAGATCCCGTCCGCCTGCATAAGCAACTGCTGGAATCCGCCGCCACCATCGCCGGCCGGGACGGTATCGCCTCGCTGTCGCTGAACGCCGTCGCGCGCGAAGCGGGCGTCAGCAAAGGCGGTTTACTGCACCATTTCCCCAACAAGCAGGCGCTGATTTTCGCCCTCTTTGCCCGCCTGCTGGCGATTATGGAAGAGGCGATTGCAGAACTTATGGCCGCGGATAACGTCTCTTATGGCCGCTTTACCCGCGCCTATCTGCGCTATCTGTCGGCGCCGGAACTCACGGATACCCAGGAGAGCCGCCAGCTAATGGTGCTGTCGCTGGCCATGCCGGATGAACCGGTGCTGCGAAAATGCTGGCGCGACTGGATGCTGGACCATCTGGCGAAAGGCGATGAACTGGACAATAGCCATACCGGCACGCTGGTGCGCTATGCGGCGGACGGCATCTGGCTATCGGAATTAACCGAGGGGCGCACCATGAGCCCCGGGCACCGGCAGTCGCTGGTCAGCGATCTGACGAAGATGACGCTTCCTGCGTGAAGCATATATACACTAAATAATTCGCGTTGCAGGAAGGCGGCAAGGGAGCGAATCCCTGGGAGCATAGATAACTATGTGACCAAGGTGAGCGAACGCAGCCAACGCACCAGCAACGTGAAGTATGACGTGATAGATTGAGGCCACGATGCGCTATAACATCCATGGCCGTCTTATTTATGATGCAATGGACGGCACGCTAACGTTACCGGGAAGCGATGAGGCGGACAGCCAGCTGTCCATCACCGCCAACGCGCTGCTGTGGTTCTTCCTGCGCCACACCGAGGTGGTCAGCCGCGATGAGGTGCTTAAAAAAGTCTGGGATGACAACGGGTTAACCTCATCCAACAGCAATCTCAATCAGTACCTGAGCATGCTGCGCAAAACCTTTCGCCACTACGATATCGACAACATTATCGTCACCGTGTCGCGCGGACTGCTGCAGCTCAATCCGGATCTCACCATCGAGAGGCTCGACGCCAGCCCGGAGCCGGAGCCGCCGCCCGCGGCAGAAGCCGAGCCAGACCCGGCCGCGGTCCCGGAAGAACAAAAGACCGTTTCCAGCCGCCACGAACGCGGTACCTGCTGGTATCTCGCCGGCGGCTGCCTGCTCACCATCGCCCTGCTGCTGGTGGTCTGCAGTTTTCTCGGCGGCAGCACATCGCACCCCATCACCCTGACGCAAATGCGCCACAGCCAGTGCGAGCTGCTGGCCAGCGATGAGATGCTGCGCTCCGTTGCCGGAACCGCCTACGGCAAGAATTTTGATGCCGTGCGCCAGCGCCTGAAGCTGGAATGCAAGCCCGGCGAACGCTTCGTCTTCTTCTATGGCGACCGGCTGGAAACCAACGGCCTGGGCCGGGTATTCCTCGCCCACTGCGCGATGCATGAAGATAACCCGTTCAGCTACTGCGATAACTATTTTTACTATTCATGGAAACCGCAATGAGACTCGCCCCGCGCCCCTTTTTCGCCCTCTCCAGCCTGGTGTTTATTGCCGCCGCCGGGTTCTGCGCCTGGAAGCTGCTGCCGGTCGAAAACGGCGGGGTGATGAGCTGCTCGACCAAAGCGATTATGCGCTTTGAGAACATGGAGAAAGAGAACGTCAACGGCAATATCCATTTCAACTTTGCCGCCAACGGCAAAGGGTCGATGGTCGTCGAGGGCTACACCGATTCCGCCGCCGGCTGGCTTTATCTCCAGCGCTACGTCAAATTTAGCTACACCAGCAAACGCATCTCCACCACCGAGCGCCACTATCGCATCAGCAAGTGGGAATCCAGCGCCTCGTCCATCGATGAGTCGCCGGACGTGATTTTCGACTACTTTATGCGCGAGATGTCCGACAGCCACGATGGCCTGTTTCTCAACGCGCAGAAGCTCAATGAGAAAGCCATTCTTCTCAGTTCTATCAACTCCCCGCTCTACGTCTGCACGCTGAAGTCCGGCAGCAAGCTTGACTAAGCTCACACCCGCTTTTCCTTCCTCGCTTTCCCGTTAGTAAAACCGCACGTTTTGCATTTAGCCTGCCGAAGAAAACGCGATCCTCTCCACACTTCATATATCGTCAAATTACCCCCGATCTGCAATAAATTAGCAACTTATTAACATCAATCCGCCTCCGGCTAAATGGTGAAAAAAGCGCCACAATCGTCACTCAATCCGCCCCGCCATCGCAGCACAAATGCATAAATAAGCGCCTTAATCAACCTAAATCACAGAGCAAAAGACTAAAAATACCACGCCAGCAGATTTAAATTTCACTTCACTCGCCATTCCCTATAGTGAACCCCGAACGCCGCATCCGCGTCCTGACGCCGTTACGCGGTCGGTTTTCCGAATCACAAAACTGTTCTGGAGGAGAAACCATGGGTGATGCATTAGGGCTTATCGAAACCAAAGGTCTGGTGGCCTGCATTGAAGCCGCGGATGCGATGTGTAAAGCCGCCAACGTCGAGCTGATTAGCTATGAAAACATCGGCTCGGGGCTGGTGACCGTGATGGTGAAGGGCGACGTCGGCGCAGTAAAAGCGGCGGTGGATTCCGGCGTCGAATCCGCGCAGCGCATCGGTGAAGTAGTGACCTCGCTGGTTATCGCTCGTCCGCATAACGACATCAACAAAATCGTCATTAAACACAAGGCCTGATGGCCAGGAGAACGCAAATGGGTGATGCATTAGGTCTGATTGAAACCAAAGGGCTGGTGGCCTGTATCGAAGCGGCGGATGCGATGTGTAAAGCCGCCAACGTGGAACTGATTGGCTATGAAAACGTCGGCTCCGGCCTCGTCACCGCGATGGTGAAAGGCGACGTCGGCGCGGTGAAAGCGGCGGTGGATTCCGGCGTCGAATCCGCGCAGCGCATCGGTGAAGTGGTGACTTCGCTGGTTATCGCCCGCCCGCATAACGACATCAACAAAATCGTCTCGCATTACAAAATCATGGATTAACCGGAGAAAAACCTGATGAAAGAAGCGCTAGGGCTTATCGAAACCAAAGGGCTGGTGGCCTGTATTGAAGCGGCGGATGCGATGTGTAAAGCCGCCAACGTGGAGCTGATTGGCTATGAAAACGTCGGCTCCGGCCTCGTCACCGCGATGGTGAAAGGCG
>NZ_JBEAIG010000025.1:0-16354 GCF_040064575.1 Klebsiella sp. CN_Kp106
CAGCCGTCTGCACGCCGTAGCCCGGACAAGGCGCGTCAAGCGCCGCCTCCGGGAATGCTGTCAGGCTAAAGGCGGTTAACCATTCCCGGATATATTCTTATGATGAATTGAGATCGCTATCACGTATATTTCTTCCTGAAATGTGATCTGAATTATAATTATTCCTCAATCCCTCTCTTCGTTTTATTTCTGTCCGGATGTCTGGACAAAATTTAGTATTGTTGTTTACGCCTCTGCTACTTATATTTATCCTCAATGATTTATGTAGCGCTCGCGTGGTATCGCGCTGGCCTCCAGACATTAATCTGGTATGCAATAAGGGTAAATAATGCAAATGATTACCTCACGACAGAACAGATTATTGAAATTTCTCCTGCCCCGCAGAGAATACGTTACGCTGCTGAAAATTGCTGAATATTTAAATGTGTCAGAAAAAACGGTTCAGCGTGATTTACGCTTTTTAGAACAGTGGTTATCTGAGTGGAAAATGACTATCGACAAACGCTCAGGTACCGGCGTGATGCTGATCGCTGATAATGTCACGGATCTGCTGCAATTAGACCAATTACTCAGTAACGAGGGGGAGGACAGCGATGTCATGATGAATAACTCCCGGCGCGTGAAAATTGCTTCGCAGCTCTTAAGTGAGACTCCGCGGGAGACATCAATTAATAAGCTCTCTGAGCGTTATTTTATCAGTAGTGCATCTATCGTTAATGATCTGAAAATTATTGAGTCATGGATTGCTCCGCTCGGCTTAACGCTGATTCGTAGCCAGAGCGGGACGCATATTGAAGGCAGCGAAAACAGCGTCCGCCAGGCGATGGCGTCGTTAATTAATGGAGTGATTAATCATAATGAGCCCGGCTGTATTATCCATTCCCGGCTGGACTCAGGAAGCTATAAAGCGCTGGTGCATTATTTTGGTGAGGATGACGTTTTATTTGTTCAGTCATTATTACAGGAAATGGAGCGCAAGCTGTGCTGGTCATTAGGCGAACCGTATTATGTGAATATTTTTACCCATATCCTCATTATGATGTATCGCATTACCCGTGGGAATGCCTTACCGCGGCGTGAGCAGGGGCAGCAGATTTTTGATGAGACGATATTTAGCGTTGCTCAGAATATGCTGCGAAAAATTGAACACCGTATTGACCATTCGCTGCCGGAAGATGAAGTCTGGTTTATTTATCAGTACATCATCTCCTCTGGCGTTGTGGTGGAAGAGCGAGATGATGTCAGCATGGTGCGCTATATGCATTCTAGCGATGAGGCCCGACAAATTACCGATCGTCTGATTAGCGCTTTTTCCACCATGATTGATCTCGATTTAACCGCCGATCGCGCGTTATACGATGGTCTGCTCATTCATATCAAGCCGCTCATTAACCGCCTTAATTTTCGGATTTATATTCGTAACCCTCTGCTTGAGGATATCAAGGGCGAGCTGACGGACGTGTGGCCGCTCACCCAGCGGGCGGTCAATCAGGTTTTTAGCCGCTGGGGCGAGCGTGCGGTTTCCGACGACGAGATTGGCTATCTCACCGTTCATTTCCAGGCGGCGATGGAAAGACAGGTCGCCAGCAAGCGAGTTCTGCTGGTTTGTTCTACCGGAATCGGCACATCTCACCTGTTGAAAAGTAGAGTGTTGAGAGCGTTTCCTGACTGGACCATCGTCGGTGTGGTTTCGGCAAGCAGCCTGCATACCCTTCAGCCGCAGGACAAGATTGAACTGGTTATTTCGACGATCAATCTGCCGGAAATAGCTTTGCCGGTAGTCTATGTTAGCGCATTTTTTAATGATGCCGATATCCGACGGGTTACGGAAAAAATCGTTACCGACAAATTACATCGTGCGGCAATATCTGCTGTAGATAATGAAGTTTTATATCCATGAGGTAAAGAATATGGACATAACCAGGATTTTAAACACCAAACGCGTTTTGTTAGATATGCACGCTACGAATAAAGCGGAAGCCATCGAGGAGTTAACCGACTTATTACAAAAAGACGGGGCGATAAGCTGTCGAGAAACCTTTATTCAGGATGTCTGGCAGCGTGAGTCGGAAGGCTCAACGGGGTTTGAAAATCATATTGCGATCCCGCATGGAAAGTCGTCCGCCGTTGTTAATACCACCCTTGCCATTGGTCGCACCCGGCAGGATATCGCCTGGGAAACGCTGGACGGCAGCCAGGTACGCTGCATTATTTTATTTGCCGTTCGTCTGGAAGATCAAAATACCACCCATATTCGCCTGTTGTCCCAGGTCGCCGGAGCGCTGGCGGATGATGACATTATTGAACAACTGCTCAAAGAAACCAGTCCGCAGAGGATTATTGATCTGTTTAACCAATATGCCGAGTCGGACATTTACTAACAATAACTAGCGGAGTCCGAGATGAATATTGTCTGTGTTGCTGCCTGTACCGCAGGTATTGCTCATACTTATATTGCACGTGAGAAGCTGATTAAAGGCGCGAAAGCGCTGGGCCACAATGTCAAAGTCGAAACCCAGGGAACCATTGGTACTGAAAATGAACTGGCGGCGGAAGATATTGACGCTGCGGATGTCGTTATTCTTGCCATTGATGTGAAAATTAAAGGCGAAGAGCGTTTTAAAAATAAACGGATTGTCAGAGTAAAAACGGAAGTCGTGATTAAGTCGCCGATTCAGTTTATCGAAAAGGTCGAAAAATCCTTAGCGAATGCCTGATCCTTAATCTGGAGGGATCTACCATGAGTGAGAATAAAATTCCCGTCTCACAGGAAATTAAGAAGCATTTATTAACCGGTATTTCATGGATGATACCGCTGATCGTCGCCGCCGGGATCTGTATCGCGCTGGGACAAGTCCTTGGCGGGACGAACGTTGGCGAGAAAACCGGCACCATTCCGTGGATGTTAAACCAAATCGGCGGCTGGGGAATGGGGCTGATTGTGCCCTTGATCTGCGCCGCTATCGCTTACTCCATTGCCGATCGTCCTGGATTCGCTCCGGGTTTGATCGTGGGTTTTGTCTGCGGGCAAATTCATACCGGTTTTATTGGCGGCATGCTGGGCGGCTTCCTCGTGGGCTACACGGTACTGGCGCTAAAACACTATATTCGGCTGCCGAAGTCGATGCAGGGGCTGATGCCGATTATGGTGCTGCCGGTATTAAGCACCATCATTAGCGGTTTGCTGATGATGACCCTGATCGGCAAGCCCATTGCCTGGCTGCAGGACGCGCTGATTCACCTGCTGGAGTCGATGCAGGGCGGCTCGCGTTTCCTGCTGGGCGCCATCCTTGGCGCTATGGCGACCTTCGACTTCGGCGGTCCGGTGAATAAAACCATGTCGCTGTTTGCCGATGGTCTGCTGGTCAGCGGCGTTTACGGCCCGGAAGCGGTGAAGTTTGTGGGTTCGATAATCCCGCCGTTCGGTATCACCCTCTCGTTCCTGCTGACCCGCCATAAATATACCCGTGCTGAACGCGAAGCCCTGAAGGCCGCGTTCCCGATGGGGATCTGCATGATCACCGAAGGGGTGATCCCCATCGCCGCCCGCGATCTGCTGCGCGTCGTGGGATCCTGCGTGGTGGCGTCAGCGGTGGCCGGTGGCCTGATCATGACCTGGGGCGTGGAGAGTCCGGTGCCGCACGGTGGAATGTTTGTGGTGCCGCTCTTTACGCATCCCCTGCTGTTCTGCCTCTCTCTGGCGATTGGCACCGTGATTTGCGGTGTGATGCTCTCGCTGTGGAAAAAGCCGGTAACCGAGCGCGATGAAGAGTTTGATGAGCTGAACGACCAAAAGGTCAAAGACGACGAAATCACCTTTACCCTCGAATAAACGGAGGCCCTATGTTTGCCGATATGAAAAGTATGGTGATCAAAGCCTGGCGTGAACGGTATGCCCTGCTGGCGATTAACTGCATGAACCTGGAAAGCGCACGCGCGGCGGTGCGCGTGGCGGAAAAACATCGCGCGCCGATTATTCTCAACCTGTATCAGGGGCATCTGTCGCACTTTCCGGCGACGACGGCGGCGGCGGTAGTCAGGGTACTAGCGGAGGAAGCGAGCGTACCCGTGACGTTAAGTCTCGATCACGGCAAAGAGCCGATAAAAATACGTCAGGCTTTCCGCGCCGGATTTAGCGGGTTAATGATCGATGCTTCGGCGTTCGCGCTGGCGGAGAACATCCGCCAGACCCGAGAGGTCGCTGAACTGGCCGCCAGCGTTGGGCTGTGCGTGGAGGGCGAACTGGGGCACCTGGCGGATGCGCCGCGCTACGACCAGGCCAGCAATGCCGATTTAATGACCCAGCCGCAGGACGTCCCTCCCTTTATCGAACAGACCGGGATTGATCTGCTGGCGGTCTCCGTGGGAACCGCCCACGGTATGTACGCCCCCGGCGTAAAACCGAAGCTCGATTTCGACCGCCTGGCGCAGATACAGCGCGCGTCATCCGTGCCGCTGGCGCTGCACGGCGGGAGCGGTACGCCGTTCGAGCAGCTGCAACGTTGCCCGGAATTCGGGGTCGCAAAAATCAACGTTGGGGCGGCGGTATTTGAAGCGGGGAAAGCGGCGCTGCTGCACACCCTGTGCCACGACAGCACCATTGAGCTGGCCGATGCGCTATCGGTGATGGAGCAGGCCAGCGCTGACGCCATCGTTCCCTATTTACACGCATCCGGCTCAATCAACAAAGCCTGATTAAATCTCAGTAAGGCCTTCCATGCCGGCGCCCGTATGCCCTGGCAGGGCTTACCACACCCTGAAACTGGAGAATAACGATGTTAGTTTCAATGCACGAATTACTTAAACCCACCCGTGAACATGGTTTTGCTATCGGCGCATTTAACGTGGCGGATAGCTGTTTTATTCGCGCCGTGGTGGAAGAGGCGGAAGCGACAAATACGCCGGCGATTATTTCCATTCACCCCAGCGAGCACGATTTTGTTGGCGACGCGTTTTTTAGCTACGTGCGGGATATCACCCAGCGCAGCCGCGTGCCTTTCACCCTGCATCTGGATCATGGCGCCTCGGTGGAACATGTTCTGCGCGCCATTCAGTGTGGCTTCACCTCGGTCATGATCGATGGTTCGCTGCTGCCTTATGAAGAAAACGTGGCCCTGACCCGCGAAGTGGTGCGGCTGGCGCACGCGGTGGGGGTGTCGGTCGAAGGTGAGCTGGGGACCATCGGCCAGACCGGAACCTCTGTGGAAGGCGGCGTGTCAGAAGTCACCTATACCGACCCGGCGCAGGCGGAAGATTTCGTCGCCCGTACCGGCGTGGATACGCTGGCGGTAGCGATTGGCACCGCGCACGGTATCTATCCGAAGGGGATGCAGCCGGAGCTGCAGATGCACATTCTGCGCGATATCGCCGGGCGTCTGTCGATTCCGCTGGTGCTGCACGGCGGCTCGGCTAATCCGGATGCGGAAATTGCGGAATCCGTTACGCTTGGCGTCGGCAAAATCAATATTTCCAGCGATATGAAATATGCCTATTTCCAGAAAGTGCGCGAAATTCTGACAAAAGAGACATGGTGGGATCCGAATGTCATTTATCCGGAACCGATTAACGCCGCGCGGAAGGTGATTCGCCACAAAATGAAGCTCTTTGGCTCTACCGGCAAGGCCAGCCTGTACTAATACCCCGGCGAGGCGGGGAAACCTGCCTCGCTATGAATAAGGAGGCCGGTATGAAGTATTTGGGGCTGGATATTGGCGGGAGCAAAATCGCCGCCGTAGTGATGGATGAACAAGGCCATGAATGGAAGCGTTTTCGCGTTGAAACGCGAAAACAGACCCGGCAGCAGTTTATCGCAACGCTGGTGGCGTTAATCACCACGATTGGGGATGAGCTGGCTCAGCCTTTGGCTATCGGTATCGCCCTGCCGGGGAGTATCTCCCCGCAGACCAGCAAGATCCGCAATGCCAATATTCAGGTCATCAACGGCTGCCGCTTACAGGATGAGCTTGAGCAGCGCCTGGGCCAGCCGGTTGTGCTGGCGAACGATGGCAACTGTTTCGCCTTATCAGAAGCCTGCGATGGCGCAGGTGCCGATTATTCGCTGGTATTTGGCATGACGCTGGGGACCGGATGCGGGGGTGGTATTGCGCTTAATCGCCAGATTTTCCCCGGCGCGTCAGGGATTGCGGCGGAGTGCGGGCATATCACGCTGCCGGGATATCAGGAGGTCAACGATGGGCCGCCCGAGCGCTGCTACTGCGGAAAATATAACTGCGTCGAGTCCTTTATTTCCGGCACCGGGCTGAGCGCGCGCTATCGTTTGATGACCCGGCAGGCGCTCAGCAGTCAGGCTATTATCGCCCGGGCGCTGGAGGGCGAGCATGCCGCCTGCGAGCAGGTGCTGCGCTTTCGCCAGCAGCTGGCGCGGACGCTGGCGACGGTGGTGAATCTTATCGATCCCGGCGTGATTGTTCTCGGCGGCGGTCTGTCTAACGTAGCGCTGCTGGTGAACGACCTGGAGGCGGATGTCGCCCCGCTGGTGTTTACCGACCATTTCACCACCCCCATCGTGCCTGCCCGACATGGTGACAGTAGCGGCATGCGCGGCGCAGCCTGGCTGGCCGTCCGCAGCGGAGTCGAAAATGAAACGTTCACAGATTAACTACGCGATTGATAAAGCGCATGCTATCGCCGAGTCCTTTCGCATTTGCTTACCCGAGTTTGCCTGCTTTACCGCCGATATCTGGGCGAAAAAGCGGTTTGAAGAGTGGCGAGAAGTTCGGGATCTACAGCTTGGCTGGGATATTACCGATTTTGGCAGCGGCCGTTTTCAGGAAACCGGACTGACGCTGTTGACCCTGCGTAACGGCGCGCCGGGCGATTCGCGCTATCCCAAGCCCTACGCCGAGAAGATGTTGCAGATTCAGCAGGATCAGCAAACTCCCTGGCATTTTCATTATCACAAAATGGAAGATATTCTGAACCGCGGCGGCGGCCGGCTCTGTCTGCAGCTGGCATGGGCGACAGAAGATGAACGGCTGGATATGCAGCGCAGCGTGAGCGTCGCGGTTGATGGCCGCCAGCGCACGCTGAAACCGGGAGAAACCCTGGTTCTTAACCCCGGGCAGGGCGTTTGCCTGCCTCCCACGCTGTACCACCGTTTTTGGGCTGAAAACGCGCTGGTGATGGGCTGGGAAATTTCGATGGTGAACGATGATAAGCGCGACAACCGTTTTCTGGAAGATAGCGGTCGCTTCCCGATGATTCAGGAAGATGAACCGAAAAAATGGTTATTGTGCAGTGAGTACGGGCGCTGAAAAGAGATAGACGTTGTCGAATCCACCACCCTCCTTACGGAGGGTTTTTTTATTCCATTTTGTCTAAAAAAGTAACGTTCATTTCATTCTGGTGATTGATGCCACAGACGCCAGCGCCGCCGGGTGATAGCGTAGTTTAGCGCTGAGAGGAGCCCGGTATGGATTTAGAAAACATCTTTCGTGACGTTAAGCTAAGCAAAACGGAAATGACCGTGCTGCGTTTTATTCAGAACGATCCTGAGCAATGCGTTCGCGAAGGGATCCGCGCCGTGGCGGAGCACTGTTATAGCAATCCGTCTTCGCTGGTACGCCTGGCGAAGAAGCTGAAATTCAGCGGCTGGCTGGAGCTGGTCTATTTTATTAAATTCAATATCACTATGCCCAAACTCGATGTGACCAACGACATCGATTATATGAGCATTCAGCCGGTGGAGCGGATAACGCCATTGCTGGAAAGCCTGCAACATCACCGCATTTTGATTCACGGCAGCGGCTTTTCGCAGCTGATCGCCCAGTATATTTATAATAAATTTTTGGTGACCGGGGTGAATGCCAGCCTCGCGCTGTGGCCGGATTACGAAATCCTCGAGCAGAAGAACGCCGCCAAATTTGATTCGATCTGGATTATTTCCAAATCCGGACGCAGCAGTTCGGCGCTGAACTGGGTGAAGGCGCTGGAAGGGAAAGAGATTAACCTGGTCTGCTTTACCGGCGATTATCAAAGCCCGCTGGCGCAGGCGGCGGATACGGCGTTTATCATCCATGATCCGCAGAAGTTCGATGATGATATTTACTGGAGTAACCCCTTTTTTGGCTACTGCATACTCGGCTTTGAGCGGCTGCTGAAGATGTGGTTTATGCAGACGGGGATCCCCGGAGGCGGCGCCTGAGGCGCCTGTCCGGGCTACCGGCTGCGATCCGGTAGCCCGGATAAGGCGTTAGCCGCCATCCGGGGGATTTCACCGGGCGTTTATTGCCAGTCGGCGAACTGCTTATCGTCGAGATAGGCTTCAACCAGCGTTTTTGCCAGCGAATAAGAGCCGATCAGCGGATGCGCCATCAGCGCCCGTACCGCCAGCGATTTATCGCGCTGCAGAATGGCCGCCACCGCCAGCCGCTCATACTCTTTCACGCTGGCGATCATATTCTTCTGCGCCGTCGGCACATGCTTCGGCGTCACCGGCTTCAGGCCCTCTTTGCTCAGGTCGCAGCTGATCTCAATCACATCGTCCGGGCGCAGGAAGTCCAGCGTGCCGTTGTTGGGCATCGATACCACGATGCGCTTGGTGGTGGTGCTGTTGACCGCCTCCAGAATATCCAGCGCCACGCCCGCGTAGCCGCCGGTATCCGGCTCCTCGATAAACTGCTTTAAGGTCAACGGCTCGCGGGTATGGAATTTTTCCTGCTGCGACTCGTTCTGCATATAGCTATTTTCCCGGCGCAGATAGTGCTTCATCCAGATGGTAAACGCCGCTTCCGGGTTGGCTTTGACATCAACGGTCAGCAGCGCTTCGCGCATATCGTGATTGATGCGGGCAATTTGCTCGCCGCGGGTTTCCGGCGCGTTCTGAATCGCTTTCAAAGCCACTTCGCGATAGTAGTAGTAGTAAAGATATTCATTAAGCAGCTGCTTATCGCATAGCTGAACCAGCTCCGGCGAAAAGTACTGCATCGCCGTCTTGCGATACAGGTCCGGGCTGGCGATCAGGCGCTCGGTGACATCCTCGCCGCGCACGGTGAAATGGGTAAACCAGGAGAAGTGGTTCAGCCCGTAGCACTCGACGCCGAGATCGCGCTCGTCGCAGCCGAGGATCTCGGGCAGCTCGCGAATCAGTTCCGACGGGGCATCGCAGATGCCGTACACCCGACGCTTAAAGCCGGATTTGATAATCGCCTCGGTGACCAGCCCTGACGGGTTGGTGAAGTTAAACAGAATGGCATCTTCGGCGGCGTGCTCTTCAATCAGGCGGCAGTAGTGAAGAATCGCCGGAATGGAACGCATCGCCATGGCGAAACCGCCCGCGCCGGTGGTCTCCTGGCCCAGCGTGTTGTGCGCCAGGGCGATACGCTCGTCGCGGATCCGGCTCTCATCGCCGCCCACCCGCAGGGTGGTTATCACATAGTGGCTATTTTTTAGCGCCGGCACCGGGTCGCTGGTTACGCTGAAATGAATATCCGGGCGAATGGCATTAAACACATAGCGGGCGATCTCGCCGAATATTGTCAGATTCTCCGCGGAGCTGTCGAGAAAGACCACTTCCGTTAAACCAATGCGATGCGCGTTATATGCCAGAGATTTCGCCAGAAACGCAGAGCGAACGCCGCCCCCGCCTAATACGGTTAATTTCATAAATCACTCCCAATTAATTTTCTGCTAGCCAGCTATCAACCCGGGAACGAACCTGTCCCACTTTGACGCCGTAAATAACCTGAACTTCATTTCGATTTCGTACTACGCCGTTTGCGCCGGTGCTTTTTAATATCGCATCGTCAACCAGATCCATATTATGAATAGCGACGCGCAGGCGGGTAAAACAGTTGTCGACGGAAATAATGTTCTCTTTACCACCCAGACCATTAATAATCTCGTTGGTCACCGACTGCGGTTCGCCCATTTTTTTTCGGTAATCAGCCTTGCTATATAACTTCACGTTTTCATCGTCTTCACGACCCGGGGTTTTAAGATTCAACTTAACGACCAGCGTGCGGAAGATAACGTAGTAGACGGCGAACTGACCAATCCCGATAAGCACGTAGCCGGGCCAGCGGGTCAGGGAGACCGGCAGCGGCAGGTTGTAAATCAGGAACTCAATCAGCCCGGAAGCGCCCCAGGGACGCACGGTAAAGATGTCGCAAATCGCCTGCGAGGCCGCGGTTAACGTGGCGTGGATCACCCACAGCAGCGGCGAAACAAACAGGAAGGTAAACTCAATCGGCTCGGTGATGCCGGTGAGCATAGAGGTGATAATGGCCGGTAGCAGAATTGCTTTGGCCATCATTTTTTTCTCCGGTTTCGCCGTGTGGTAGAACGCCAGCGAGGCGCCGGCCAGGCCGAAGATAGTGGTCATCCCCTGCTGCGAGAAACGCAGCGCCTCGTTCATCACCGGGGTTAAATCCGGGTGGCGCATATAGGCGAGGAAAATCGCCTGGGTGCCGGAGACGACCTGGCCGTCGACGTTCAGCGTACCGCCGATTTGCGTGAGCTGGAACGGCGACCAGACGAAGTGGTGCAGGCCGGTGGGGATGAGGAATTTTTCAAAGAAGCCGTAGACGAAGACCCCCGCCACGCCGGCGTTTTTCATAAAGCCGGTCAGCGCCGCAATGCCGTGGGTCATAAACGGCCAGATCCAGGTAAAGGCGATGGCGTAGAAAATGACGACCGGGGTCATCGCCACCAGCGTCAGCTTGGCTCCGCCGTACATGGAGAGCGCGCCGGGCAGTTCAATCGTCGACACTTTGTTATGCACCCAGGCGATGGTGCAGCCGAGAATAATCCCGAGGAAGACCCCCATATCGACTACCACAAACCCCAGCAGCTGAGTCTGCCCGGTACCGTAATATTCGCCGTTAATTTTTTCCGCGAGTCCGTGGGTATGCTCCAGCCACGAGTGGTTGGCGCCAAGAAACATGATAAAACACATCACCGACACCAGCGCCACTTCGGTTTTTTTATCTTTTGCCAGGCCATAGCTGATGCCGACGCAAAAAAGTAATCCCAGATTGCCGAATAAAGGCCAGAAGGTATCGCCGAGCAGTTGTCCGAGCTGGTGTAAAAAGCTGGTCTCCGAAATTAATGTTGGGTTGGTTAAGACTGAACTGAGTGCCAAAATTAAGCCGATGACCGGCAAGAACAATACTGCACCGATCATTGCTCTGGAGAATTTTTGCATATTCTCCAGAATACGTTGACGTATTACAGACATGGTCGTTCCTTTATTTTTGTATACCCGTCATACTTCAAGTTGCTTATGTGTTAGCTACGCTCGCTCACCCCAGTCACATAGTTATCTATGCTCCTGGGGACTCACTCCCTTGCCGCCTTTAAGCAACTCGAATTATTTTGGGTATAGGTTCAGGGACTTTAATTATTTTTTTAACTTCCAGTATTTTTGTTATAGCAAGTCCGCTATTTGAAAGGAACAGGTTGCGGGAAATAGGTACAAACAGCCGCTTAATGGCAACAGGTTTCGCGAAGGGAACAGGCCCCTCTCCCGTGGGGGGAGAGGGAGGGGGAAAGTCAGGGCGTCGTTGTCGCCGGCGCTGAAGGGGGCTGGGTGCTAGTGACCTCCCCGTTGCGCATCACCTGCGCCACCAGCTGTTTTTCCATATTTATCGCGCTCAGCTGGCCGTTGACGGTCGGCTTCAGCGGCGCATCCGCCAGCACGCTGCCGGTCGCCGTCAGCTGAAGGTTACCGTCGCCGGAAACCGGCAGCGCGGGCCATCCCCATGCCTGCAAAATATTCAGCGGCACGCCGCGACCGTTCAGGCTCAGGTTGACCAGGCGCTGCGGGAGCTGCGACACCGCCGCGGTGGCTTGCAGGATCCCTCGCTCGGTAAAGGCGCTGAGCTCGTTAACGTTCACCGTGGAGGCATTGGCGCTCAGCTTCAGCGACGGGCGGCGGACATCAATACGATTAAAGGTCGCGGCGGCGGCGTTCAGCGTCGCGCTACCGCTCCACACGCCCCAGCTGCGGTTTTTCACCAGCTGCAGCTCGCCGCCGTAGCCGTCGAGCGCGGTGATTTGCCACGGGAACGCCGGTTCAATATCGATAATCAGGTTGCGGCTGGCGCTGAACTTTCTCAGCGTCAGGCTTTGCAGCCAGTCGGGCAGCGGCGCCATCCACAGCTGCTTCCAGTTGGTTGGCAGCGTATATTCCAGCCCGGCGAACGCCGCGTCATCCAGCACCAGCGCATGGCCGGCGCGCAGCCAGTTGCCGGACGTGCGCACCATCCCGCCCTCCCAGCGTGAGGTGAACTGGCGCAGCGCGATGCCCTGCGGCGAGAACCCGGCGTTAAGGATCGGGTCGAGGAAATGCAGCGAGCCGTAAATGAACTCGTTTGCGTTCATCGACAGCGTACCCTCCTGGCTTTGCCAGTCGCCGCGGCTCAGGGTGAGGTTGCGCAGGTTAAGATCGAGGCCGGCGATCGCCCAGTCAGGCCCCTGCAGGCTGGCGTCGGTTACATCAAGGCGGCCAATCTGTAGTGACGGCAGGGTGGTCAGCGGCGCGAAAAAGTCGGCGAGTGATTTATCGCTTTGCAGGCGAATCTCATTGAGCCGCAAATTATCGACCTGCCAGCCGCCGTCGGCGCTGCGTTTCGCCGTGCCGGTGAGCGTACCGCGGGCGACGTCCGCGCCAATGGTCGAGAGGGACACTTCGCCGTTATCAATATTCCCCTGAATCAGCACGTTGCTGGCTTCAATACCGTTGAGCGTCATCGACCCGGCGCTCATCTGAATCTGCGTTTTCTTGCCGAGCACGTTGCCCGCTTCCGGCGCCCACGGGCTGACGCCGCCGGTGACGCGCTGCGCGCTCAGATCCCAGTCGCTCTCAGGGCTATTGAACGCCATATTGCGCAACTGGAGACGGTCGGCGGCGAATGGCAGAGCCGCGGAAGAAGGGGAGAAGTTCAGCGTGCCGTCGCTGAGGACGATTTCGTCAGCATGCAGCGGGTCGCTAAACTGGCGGCTGCTAAACCCGATATCCACCGTTTGCGCCACCAGCGTGGCGGGTTTGCCGTCGCGTCCGAGGGTGACGTTTTGCAGCTGCAGGTGCAGTGGCGAGGAGAAATTATGGTCCATCTTGTTGAAAGAGACCTTCCAGCCGGTACCGTCGCTTAGCCAGGCGCTGGCCTGGCGCCCGCCCCACTGGGTTTGCAGCAGGAAGTAAGCGGCAATAATCACCACCAGCAGGGCAATCAGCAGCCAGAGAATCAGCTTTCTGAGAAATTTCATGGTCTTCGATCCTGAGCGAGGCACATAAGGCTGTTATGCCCGAATTATGCGCAATCCTCAAGACAGGAATTGTGTAATGAGATGATGTGAGGTTGATGATGCTGACGCTCCGGCCAGCATCGCGTGGCCGGAGCGTCAGAAAGGATCAGTTTTTCTCTGGCGGGAAAATCAGATTCAGAATAATCGCCGTGATGCCGCCAGCAGCGATACCGGAGGAGAGCAGATTCTTCAGCCAGTCAGGGGCGAACTGCAGGATCAGCGGCTGCTGGGAAACGCCGAGGCCGACGGCCAGCGACAGGGCGATAATCAGGATCGCGCGGCGGTTCAGCGGCTCGCGGGAGACGATACGCACGCCGGAGGCGGCAATGGTGCCGAACATCACCAGCGTCGCGCCGCCGAGCACCGGCTCAGGAATATGCTGCACGAAGCCGCTTACCGCCGGGAACAGGCCGAGCACGATCAGCATCAGTGCGACCACGAAACCGACATAGCGGCTGGCGACGCCGGTCAGCTGTATCACGCCGTTGTTCTGGCCAAAGCAGGAGTTCGGGAAGGTGTTGAATACCGCCGAAACAAACGAGTTCAGACCGTTGGCCAGCACGCCGCCCTTCAGACGCTTCATATATAGCGGGCCGGAAACCGGCTGCTCGGAGACGTCAGAGGTGGCGGTAATATCGCCGATGGTTTCCAGCGAGGTAATCATAAACACCAGCATCAGCGGCAGCAGCAGGTTCCAGTCGATGCCCAGCCCGTAGTACAGCGGCGTGGGTACCATAATCAGGCTGCTTTCCGTCGGCGCGGCATTGGCCGGCAGCATATCGAGCAGCCATGCCGCCAGGTAGCCGGCCGCCATCGCGATAACCAGCGAAGCGATGCGCAGGTACGGGTTGCGCTGGCGGTTAAGGATAATAATCAGCGCCAGCACGATCCCTGCCAGCAGCAGGTTTTTTGGCGCGCCGAAGGTGTGGTCGGCCATGGCGGCATAGCCGCCGCCGATGGAGGTCAGGCCAACCTGAATCAGCGACAGGCCGATAATCATCACCACCACACCGGAGACCAGCGGGGTAATAATGCGGCGGGCGAGATGCAGAACGCGGGAGAGAACCATCTCTGTGCAGCTGGCCAGCATCAGGGTGCCGAACAGCGCGGCCATCATGGTCGGAACATCGGCGCCGCCGGTTTTCAAGGCGGTCCCGCCCATAATCAGCGGCGCGACGAAGTTAAAACTGGTGCCCTGAATCGAGAGCAGACCAGACCCCACCGGGCCCCAGGCTTTAATTTGAATGATGGAGGCCACGCCGGAGGCGAACAGGGACATGCTGATGATGTGTTGCGTATCCTGAGCCGGAAGGCCCAGAGCCTGGCAAATTAACAGCGCCGGAGTGATGACCGCGACAAACATCGCCAGCAGGTGCTGGAAAGCGGCGAACAGGGTTTGCGGTAGCGGCGGGCGGTCTTCAAGGCGGTAGATTAATTCGCTGGTTTGCTTATGCGCAACCGGTTGCGCATTTTCTGATTCTGCGGTGTTAACGGACATCACAACAATCCCAAAGGTGGCAAAGCGGGGATTTTATCGGACTGTAGACCAAAAGCAAACGTTTGCCACTCTTTAGCGGCAAATATTTAAGCAGGGAATAAGTGTCAAATATTTATTAACATTTTGTATGCTTGATCGCATCATTATCCCTACAAAATATCTTTTTCTGTCCTTTTTTCCGTACTTCTGCTTAAAATCCCTTCCCGATTACTCATGATGAGAAGCAATCGACACCGGGAATACCGTCGCGTGTGAATGGATCATGCGCCTATAAGGAGCTCTTTTTTATGTTTCATCTCGATACCTTATCGACGCTCGTTGCCGCAACACTCGTGTTGCTACTGGGTAGAAAACTCGTTCAAACCGTCCCTTTCCTGAAGAAATACACCATTCCTGAACCCGTTGCGGGCGGCCTGCTGGTCGCGCTGGCGCTGCTGGTATTAAAGAAAAGCATGGATATCGAAATCGATTTCGATATGAGCTTCAAAGATCCGCTGATGCTGGCTTTCTTTGCCACTATCGGCCTGAACGCCAACCTCGCCAGCCTGCGCTCCGGCGGCAAAGTGCTGGGGACGTTCCTGATTGTGGTGGTGGGGCTGCTGCTGCTGCAAAACGCGCTCGGAATCGGCATGGCGAAGCTGCTTGGCCTCGACCCGCTGATGGGGCTGCTGGCCGGTTCGATTACCCTTTCCGGCGGCCACGGTACCGGCGCGGCGTGGAGTAAATTGTTTGTTGAACGCTATGGCTTTGCCAACGCTACCGAAGTGGCCATGGCTTGCGCAACCTTCGGCCTCGTCCTGGGCGGCCTGATCGGCGGACCGGTGGCGCGCTATCTGGTTAAGCACTCTTCCTCCCCGGACGGTACGCCGGACGATCAGCTCGCGCCGACCGCGTTTGAAAAGCCGGATATGGGGCGCATGATCACATCGCTGGTGCTGATTGAGAGCATCGCGCTGATCGCCATCTGTTTGACGGTAGGGAAGATCGTTGCGCAACTGCTGGCGGGAACCGTATTTGAACTGCCCACCTTCGTTTGCGTGCTGTTTATCGGCGTGATCCTGAGCAATAGCCTGTCGGCGCTGGGCCTGTACCGCGTGTTCGACCGCGCGGTGTCGGTGCTGGGTAACGTCAGTCTGTCGCTGTTCCTGGCGATGGCCCTGATGAGCCTGAAGCTGTGGGAGCTGGCGTCGCTGGCGCTGCCGATGATTATTATTCTGGCGGTTCAGGCAGTGGCTATGGCGCTGTATGCGGTGTTTGTGACCTACCGGATGATGGGCAAAAACTACGATGCCGCGGTGCTGGCCGCCGGCCACTGTGGTTTCGGCCTCGGCGCGACGCCGACGGCGATTGCCAACATGCAGGCGATTACCGACCGTTTCGGTCCGTCGCACATGGCGTTTCTGGTGGTGCCGATGGTGGGTGCGTTCTTTATCGATATCGTTAACGCGCTGGTGATTAAGCTCTATCTGCTGCTGCCGGTATTTGGCTGATAAAAACCCGGAGGCGGTGCGCTACAGGGTTGTGCGGTCTGCGGGCGGTAGCCCGGGTAAGGCGTTTACGCCGCAACCCGGGGATACCCCGGGATTTATA
>NZ_JBEAIG010000026.1:0-11193 GCF_040064575.1 Klebsiella sp. CN_Kp106
TGACGATAAACGCATCCGTGCTAAAGAGCTGTACTTCCAGTTTACCGGCATTTTCGCGCAGCCCCTTCACCACCGCGGACAGCGATTTCTGGTAGTACCCCTCCAGTTTTTTCATATTGCTGACCTGCTGCATCAGGGCTGCCGTTACAGCCGTCGCCGTCAGCGGCGTCACCTCTTCGTCCTTTTTCCCTTTCACCGTTGCCAGATACGGCTCCAGCTCGCTGATTAACCGCGGGTTATTGGCCGCCACATGCCGCCACAGCAGATTCCCGCGATTTTTAGCGCTGTACTCATTCCACCAGCCGTCTATCTTTGCCGCCCCTGCCGGACAGCTGTTAATCCCGTGCATGGCCATCCCCACCGCTGACTGGTAGAACAGTCCTGCCCGCTGTGCCTCACAGTGGAAATCGTCCAGCGTTGCCAGCAGTACCGGTGCGCTGAGCCAGTTCACCACGCTGATGATACGCTTCTGAAAGATGGCGTTAACCGCGTCAATCAGGCTCGTGTAACAGTTATCAAAGTTCGCCTGCCGGGTTGTGTTTAGCTTTTTCTGATAGGGTGCCCAACTTTGAGCCCGGACTCCACTGAAATCCTGCGAGGGTTCGGGCAGATTTAACGCCAGCTCCTCATCGACCTGCGCCTGTATCGCGGCAACCCGGCGCTGGTGAGCAGCCAGCGGTTCAGGTGGACTCATCAGCACGCTCTCCGGGTATGATGCCGTCACGTTCTGCGTATGCCAGCGCCTGACTAACCTGTCATCTGCCCTGATTTGCGCCAGCACATCAGGCTTATCCTTATACCTTTTCTCCAGCGCCTGCAGACGGGTATCCAGATATTCGTCTGTCAGCAACGGACTGTCCATTCTCCGTCTCCGCATCGCGTCCTCCAGAGACTCGGCATTGCCTTCCAGCAGCGTTCTGACGGCGTCGAGGTTTGTTCTGGTGGCGCACTCAAGCTCACGCTCCTGCAGAAACTGTGCCTGGCGCCCCAGCACATCCTGGCTCCAGCCGTTTAGCTCATGGACAATCCCCACCGGATCCCAGAGTGGAAGCAGCAGCGGCGTCATTCCCTCACTTCGGTTTTCCATGGCCGTGACCGTCGCGGCTGCTCTGCCACTGCGGTTTTGCGCCCACGGATACAGGCTGGACTGCATTTTCACCACATCATGGCTGACCCGCCAGGGGTCATCCACCGTCGGATCCCAGAGTGACGATACCCGGCTGACATTTACAACTTTTGCATCATCCGGACCGGGCAGCAGACCCGAAACAGAAGGCACCTGATAGTCCAGCACCTGATTCAGGCTTGCTGCGGTGACATCGGTCCCTGTTTTTGTGCGCTGAGCCCCCGCCACCGAAGGCATCACTTTCTGCATTCTCGCGATGCGCTCCTCAGGTCTGGTGCGATACCGGTCGAGCGTCTCCTGCTCCCACGGATACTGACTGAACGCAAACCACACATTGCCGCACTTATCCGGGGATTCAATGCTCATAAACTCGACGTTTTGCGCAATGTGTTCGCCCGTTTCGCACAGCGCCTTTTCCACCGGGGCAGGATTAGACGCCACCTGCTGCAGCCACAATGAACCGTCCGGCGCAACACTGTAGCACTGCCAGTAACTGGCGCCCTGTTTTCCTTTTTCATAGAAAACGTAAAGATAACCCTGACGAAGCGCACGGAGCGTGTATTTTTCATTATTAGCGAGTGTTACCCCGGTAATGAGCGGATCATTCGCCCATCCGGGTAAACTGGCACTGATATTCTCCGGCACAACGGCATACCGCACGGGCAGTACCGTCAGGCCTTTGGTTGTGCATAATCCCTGGCATGCCATGTTCTCGTCCTTTTTAATTAAAACTGAAAATAAAAAATGTCTTTTTTAACCAGTGAAATAATTAGATCCTGCGATCACTTTATGGCCAGAACATAGACAAAGCACACGGTCCTGATCCTGTACCAGAAGTATGCCATTACTGACGATACCAACAGCAGTGGCCTGGATGGGAAATATTCCCTTACAGACAGTGCAAATAGCTTTATCATTATTTTGTGCCACCTGCCTTCCCTCGCTGAAATAATTCGCAGTTGCAGAAATTATTTTTCCATTACTCGTCCTGTCCCCCAAAACGGCTAATTTTATAGTCATTTTTTTTCCTCAAATTATTAGCTAAGTATCACCATAGCCCCTTGCTGTTGGGCTGCAGAAATTACCCCGGGTTTGCAGCCAGAAGGTAGCGAAAGCGTTGAATTTAACGTCGACGCAGACTGCTGTTGAACCGCAATGCATTTCAACGTGACGTTTTTACTAGTACCAACTTCAACCCCCGCATCACTTAACCGTATAAATGCCCCTCCACAAACCAAAAGGATTTCTTTCTTGGCTGATATGACAACACTGTTGTCTGAACTGGCGACGGAAAGCTTTTCTTTAGCAAATAGATTCAGCGCATCCGACTGTGCCTGAATATCTACTTTACCCTCCGAAGCATACATTTTTATTCCCAGTTTGTGTGCGAATAAGCTCAGAATATCTCCTACCGCCAGACTAAACTTTTTGACAATACTAATGTCTGCATTTTGACCAGCGGTAACAATTAGATTTTCCCCCGCCGAAACTTGTACGCTCGCTGGGGTGACCTGCGCAATACCTGAGGGGGCAGACAGAAGTAACGCTTGCTGCTTAAGATCATTAAGTGTTTGATTCATTAATGTTGTTTGTTTCTCAAGATCGGCTAATTCCGCCTGGGCTGCTTGGGCGGCGTGACGCAATCCAGACGTTACCTCTCTGGCAGCATCAAGTTCTTTGAGCGCAGCTTGCATTTCGCGCTGCAGTCCCTGCGCCTTCGCCTGCCCGTCTGCACTGATAAAAATCCCTTTCTGCGCCCGGATAGCCCCCCAGCTGTCCGTCCTGAGCTCAAAACCTTCCCCGCGCTGTTGTTTCTTGCTGTCGACCAGATGTCCGAGATTCAGCTGGCTCTTGCCACCGTACTCCGTGCTGACCTTGATATGCTCTTTCCCGCGCTCATCGTCGAGGCGGATTTTGTTGTTAGCCGGGGTGCGCAGCACGTTACGTTTGTAGTTACGGATGGTGACGTGGTCGCCGTGCGCCGAGTCATGCAGCACCCCGGCGATGTACGGCCGGTCCGGGTTACCGTCTTCAAAACCAATCGCCACCTCGGCACCCGCCAGCAGCGGCAGGTGCAGGCCGTACGTGTCGCCGGCATACGGCCGGGACTGGCGGACCCACAGGCTCTCGAATCCGGTCTCCCAGCTGTCCCGGTCGAACAGCATGTTGACGCGGTAGCGGCCGTCTTTATCGATATGCCCGTAGGTGTCATTTTCGGTGGTACTGGTGACGCGGGCCGGTAAGGTGCCGGCCATCACCGGACGACTGCCTGGCTCAGGGCGGAAACTAAAATCAGTGCTGTCCGGGATACCGTCAAACCTGACGCCAAAGTCCTCATCACGCCGCGCATGGCTGTGCATCGCCGTGATGACCACGCCCTGCGCAAATACCTCAGCCACTTCGTACCCGCCGGTGACTTTCAGCAGCATACCCGGAGAGAGGGTCGGGCAACTGGTGACGGCCCGGGTCTGCGTCTGGCCATTCAGGTAGCGCTCGTGCCGGATACGGGCATAGAACGCCCCGGACTCCGGGGCCGGATTACGGTCATGGGAGTTTCCCGCCGTCAGGTAGTTATCCGCCCAGTGATAGGCCTCTCCGTAAGTGGTGGCATCTCCCCTGGTCGCATCAACGAGGGTGTTCATGTCTTCCGTGGCCTGCCGGTAGTTGTAGTCGCGGGTGCTGACCTGCTTCTGCACCACGCTATGATGACTCTCCATCTCCCACACCGAGTCCACACCCTGCGAATGCTGCCCGGACGGCGGCACCGACGGCAGCGTCAGGACTTTCTCATACCCCTGCTGGCTGTCGTAAAACTCCACCACGTCGATGTTCAGCCGCGTGTCGGTGGTGAAGCGAAACCAGATGCCGACCTCACCCAGCAGGCGGGTGATAAAGTGCAGGTCGTTCTCACCGTACTGCATCACCTGCTCACGCCGTGGATACTCTCTGGTGAGCGAAAACAGAAAATCCTGGCCGCGCATGCCGTGGCGCTCGCGCAGGATTTTCTCCACAATCTGCGGGACGGACATATCCTGGTAAATGGCGTTCTGGTGCGAACGGTCAAGCAGCGCCAGGCGCGGCTCAAGCGTCAGGGCGTAGCGGGTTTCATTCTTTGAGGTGCCAAGGCGTTCAAAACCCGTCACCACTCCCTGAATCACCCGCACCGGCTGCTGGATTTTGATGCCGTAGCCCTGGTCAACCGGGGCCTGCAGCGTCAGGGAGCCCACCTTCAGCAGCATCATCTCTTTGCTGATGGCATGGTCAGCGCTGGTGAACTCAATACGGTAGCGGAAGGGTTTGCTCAGGGCTTCATCGCCTTCAAACGCCAGTACATCGGGCTCGGCGTCACAGCCTTTCACCGAAAGCAGATGATGGCTGTGGCTGAATCTTAACGGAGGATTATTGCTCATGCGTGCACTCCTTCTGTGAGGTCAAACTCCAGCCCGATACCCTGAGCCAGTTCGATTTCCGGCTGCAGATCCGGCCGCTCGTCAGATTGCGCATCCAGTAACGGGCGCAGGCGCTCCAGTTGGCTCTGGCCAAGCGTCAGTAAGGGCCACAGCCCATCACAGCGAGCCAGGTTAGGTTTCCCGTCCAGCGCCATCAGCAGATGAACGCTGCGGATGCTCTGCTCTCCGGCAAGCGAGGCCAGCAGCCAGTGTTCCGGCAAAATTTTCGCATGGGTGCGGGTCTGGCAGAGCGAAGCCACCCCTTCCATCGCACGGGCACAGTAAGGGTTCAGACATCGCAACAGGCTGGCTGGATTTTCCATGAATCTCTCTCTTTGTCAGTTCCTGGACACGCTACCGCCCCTCGCTGTTCACCAAAGCGCATAAGGTCAGGCAAACAGATTGTATTTTTCTTTGCTGAGTGCCCGCATATCAGGCTCTCAGCAAAAAACTGTGGACAGGAAACCCCGCCCGCATCAGACGATTGCCCTAAATAATTCGTGTTGCAGGCAGGCGGCAAGTTCGTGAATCCCCGGGAGCATAGATAACTATGCAACCGGGTGAGCGGACGTAGCCAACGCACCTGCGGCGCGAAGTATGACGGGCAATTACGCGGTGGCGCGTTCGTTCCAGCTATCGGAATGAATGATGTTGCCGTCTTTGTAGGTCCAGGTGATTTTTTCGTAACGCAGTTCTACGCGCTCAAGATGGTTGTGCTTCTCTTTAGAAGGATCCTTGATGTCGTACATTTCAGGGCTCACTTTCACCACCTTCACGTTTTCGAGTTTGGTGTTGAAGTACTCCACTTCCTGGCCCGCGTCGTTGATCTTGTACCACTTGAATTCCGCAGACTTGAGGGTCTGACCGGTGGTCACCGCCTTGTACAGATACGGGCTGGACGAGTCGATTTCCTTGGTGAACAGGAAAGGTGTGTGGATACGGGTGCCGGTCAGTTTGCCGGTGTTGTTATCGGTCGGGATGTACAGGTTATGCTCCTGAGCGACAACTTCGATGCTGCCCTCGCGATCCTGAACGTCCACAGATCCTTTAATGTCCGCACCGCCGTCGTCTTTCAGCCAAAGATAAACAGGAATTGCCATGGAATTACTCTCCATTGTGTTGTGATGCGCCATCATCCGATGACGCGGGTGTGTTGCCCGGCAGCTGGCAGGCATTCGCCTGCGGCACCAGACTGATTTCGACACGGCGGTTGAGCGCACGGCCCTCCGGGGTGTCGTTGGTGGCGAGAGGACGGCTTTCGCCGTAACCCTGCACCGCAAAACAGCTTTCCGGCACGTCGCCGGTGTCGCGCATCCAGTCGCGCACCGCTTCGGCACGTTTCTGAGAAAGCGTCTGGTTCAGTTGCGGATTGCCGGTGTTATCGGTATGCCCGGACACGACAATCAGCCAGCCCGGTCTGGCCTTAACCCCCACCAG
Source organism: Klebsiella sp. CN_Kp106 (assembly GCF_040064575.1). Classification (NCBI taxonomy): domain Bacteria; kingdom Pseudomonadati; phylum Pseudomonadota; class Gammaproteobacteria; order Enterobacterales; family Enterobacteriaceae; genus Klebsiella; species Klebsiella sp. CN_Kp106. The sequence goes on from NZ_JBEAIG010000026.1 coordinate 6,013, forward strand.
TGAATTGATCAGCATTTTGGTGGAGCCTGGCTTGAGGTCGTACTTGCCCGAGTCGAACAGCGACATGCTGTCGAGGCGGATAATTTTCGCTACCGGTTTGGGTTTCGGCTGTGGTTCAGGCGGCAGTGGTGGCGGCACATACGAGCGGATCGCTTCCAGCACCGGCATGCGCAGACGCCCGCCCTGATACAAACCCAGGCTCAGCCGGGCCGGTACGCCGTTACGTGCATGGTCGTCCAGCAATGCCGCATCCTCGCGCAGGGCCGCAACGGCGTCGGCTTTCGGGCCGTAGTCATCCATAGAGATGCGGTCGTAACGGGTAATATCGAAGCTCACGCGTTGCAGCTGCTGGCGATTGTTCCAGCCACTGCTGAGCAGCGCAGCGATAGTCGCCAGCGTGAAGATCCCGAGCGCACAGCGGAAGGCTTTGTCACGCGGCGTCAGGCCTCGCCCTTCCGGCAGCAATGGCAGGACAAAATCCGGCAACGGGGAAATAACCGTACTGTCCGTTCCCACCGGCTGCCAGCCGGTCACCTGTTGCATCGCGGTGTGACGGGACAACCACGCCGTCCAGGCCGATGTGGTCAGGCTTCCGGCAAGGATTGGTCTCATGCCCCACAGCACTGCGGCAGGGGCAATGACCGGCACATCGGGGTTCTCATCCATAAAAACAGCCTGGACGTGCTGATGGAACCAGCTCATCAGGCTGTTCATCAACACCTGCTGCTGCATCGCAGGCGTTCCGCCGGCGGTGACCCATGCAGCGACAGAGCCCGGAACTGAAGATTCACGCCAGACCCTCACCCCTTCACCCGGGAGAGCCATCTGCCAGAATAGGTCATTCGTCATCGCGCTGCCGACCTGACCATTCAGAATCAGTGGCACAGAATGACCCGTTTCTTTACGCAGCTGGCTGATGCGCCAGCGCAGGGTCAGCAGACGACTGATCAGGGCTTCGCTGTCCGGGTGTTGCTGCGGACAGACACAAACCATTACCGACAGCTGACGCCCCCAGTCAGGGCGCAGCCACAGTATCTGGCGGGCTACCTGCTCCAGGTCCTGATGATCCTCCACGCGGATCCAGCATCCCTGCGGGACGATGAGTACCGGTGATTGATGCGGCCAGGCCAGCGGCAGATCGCCGCAGACCAGCACCACGGGCTGACGGTAAGTGGCTTCCGGTAGGTTATCCAGTTGCAGGGTGACGTCATGCCGCGCGCGACGACTGGCGACATACCAGCACGCCATGATAAGCCCCAGAACGGTAAGCAGAACGAGTACTGACACCAGTCGGGTGACCGACAGAAAACCCAGGCAGACCACGGTACTTAGCAAGGCGGCCCACAGCGCAAGTCCACGCTGTTGCGCAGGGCTCATTTCACCGCTCCCGGCAACAGGGTCTGCAGCATCTGATCCAGCCAGCGATCCAGTCCCCACCAGAGTGCGGCGACCACCACCACGCTCAGGCCAATACGTACGGGCCATGATGCCAGCCAGCCGCCCATTTCCCGTCCGGCACGGCTTTCCACCAGGACAGGATGGGTTTGTGGATAGCTGAACGGCGTGACATATTCACCAAGTGCATTAATGAGTTTCTGGCGTTCAGGGTCGTTCAGAGAGCGGAAATTGCCGAGGAAACCCAGCATCATGACTCGCTGGAAGCAGGTCACAACAGCGTGGTCAGGAGCCGGTTCACGCAGCACATCGCGCATCCGATCGCACAGCGTGTCACCGGCGTCCATAGTGCCAAGGAAGTGCCCCTGCAGGGGAATGTCATACCACTGCACGCAGGCATCGTCCTCCACACCGCGACCTTTGACCGCCTCATCGAGCAGCGCACACTGTGCCGTGAGAATATGCTGACAGCTGGCTTCATCAAGTTCGCTCGCTTTCAGCTCACGCTGGACTCGTTCGACATCAGTAATGCAGCGTTCCCAAAGCGTGCGCCCTTCCCCGTCCTGGAATATCGGACCATGACGCAGGCTGATCACCTGCAGCCAGGTATCCTGAAGCAGGGCATCTATATCAATGGACGCGGCGCCGCCGCGTTTACGCTCACTCATGTTCTCAGTACCGCAAAAAGTTCAAGTTCAGGCTCGCCGAGCATTCCCGGAACGTAAAACATACATGTGCCGCTCTGGAGCATTTCGGTGGTCAGGGGGTGAGAGACATCCAGGCTGAAGTACTGGTTTTCCAGACGCAGTGGAATGGCTGCCGGTACATGACGCAATGGCGCGAGAGGTACGCCCACCCGCGATGAGTTGACGATACTTCTGACATGATCGGGACTGCCGACCTTGCACTGGCGCGGGAACTGCTCCTGCAGCTGTGCCGCCGACATCCGCGAACGCACGGAGAGATAGTAATCCGCCCCTTCACGCAGACGCGGATCATGCAGACGGGCCTGCCAGAAGTGCAGCCGGGCATCGTGCTCAAGTTCAATCGCCACCACCCGCGACGGCAGGCTGGCTTCCAGCAGGTCACCCAGTAAATCAAACAGCGGCGGGAAAACGTTATTCAGTTGCTCATGCTGCCAGACCGGGATCGCACTCACCTGGTGCTCCAGCGAGAAGGTCAGCAGGCTGCCCGCCAGACGGGCCAGCTCCGGATACAGACGCTCCGGCGGGCTTTGCGGATGGCGCTGAAACTGTCCGAGCACGGGCTCAGCGCTGTTCAGAGCATTGAGCAACCAGAACAGGGACACATCGGCCACGGCAAAATCCGCCATCCGTTCGTTGCTTTCCCTGCGCATATCCATCAGGCGGCTCAGGCGGGTACGCAACTGGGTCATCAGTTGCTCCAGTTGGGTCATCAGCCAGCGGCTACCCTGGATGGCCAGGAGCGGGGGAAGAAACGTCTCATCAAGTTGCCACGCCCTCTGCGAATCCTGCTGCAGGCGGGCGATCGGACAGGTCAGGTAATCGCTGTTATTCTGATGGGCGAAACGCAGCGTCAGCTCCGGGCGCATCACCGCAATCTGGCGGGTATCTTCCCCAAAGGCGTTGCGGACATCCCGCCAGCGCTGCCGATAGCGAACAGGACGCTCAGCCACCTCATCGGGTTTCAGGCAGTTGCCGCCGTTCGCCCGCAGCAGCGGAAGGGCCAGTACCACCACCACGTGCTGCGATTCATTCTCAAGCGCCAGTACCGGTGGCAAATCGTCAGCGTTATCCGTATCGATTAATGTCCCGTCGGGGAAACGGATATGCAGATGACGGGCCTGCAGGCGGCCCAGTTTCAGTGCATCCGATTCGAATGTGGCATCGATCATCCCCCAGGGATGAGAAAGCCCGAGTCGGGCGATACATTCCGCAGACCAGGCTGAATACGCGGCCTGCTGCTGGAAGTGCTGGGGAGAGACCATAACGCCCCTGCCCCATAACGGTTGTTCCGTTTTCATTGGCTTCCTGCCTTAGCTTATTATTTCGCCTTTGGCATCTGGCTGACCAGAGACAGGTTCACGTCCATCCCTTCCACCTGGAAGTGCGGCACCGCGTACAGCTTCACCCGGAAGAAGCCCGGATTGTCCTCGATATCTTCCACCACCACCTTCGCGTCGCGCAGCGGGTGTGAGGCCTGCAGCTCGTCGCCCGGGTCAGTCATCTCCGTCACCAGACCGCGCACCCAGGTGTTGAGCTCCAGCTCCAGCAGGCGGCGATCCTTGGTGGTGCCGATGTTTTCACGCTGAACGAGCTTCAGGTAGTGCGCAATGCGCGAAAGCAGGAAGATATACGGCAGACGGGCGTTGATGCGGCTGTTGGCGGTGGCATCGGCGGTGTCGTACAGCGCCGGCTTCTGGGCGGAGTTGGCCGAGAAGAAGCAGGCGTAGTCGCGGTTTTTGTAGTACGACAGCGGGATAAAGCCGAGGCTGGCGAACTCAAACTCGCGGGTTTCCGGGATCATCACCTCCGACGGGATCTTCACCTGGTTGCCGGTGCCCAGATCGTAGAGGTGGATCGGCAGATCTTTCACCGCTCCGCCCGCCTGCGGGCCACGGATCTGCACGCACCAGCCGTTATTAATAAAGCTTTTCACCATGTTGGACGCGAAGGAGAACGAGGCGCTGGTCCACAGGTATTTCTCGTGGTCCGGGCCTTTCACCTGCTCGACGTAGTTGAAGCTGCGCACCGGCACGGTGTCCGGTCCATACGGCAGGCGGCCCAGCACGCGCGGCATCACCAGGCCGATATAGCGCGCGTCGTCGGTGTCGCGGAAGGATTTCCATTTGATGTACTCGGCGCGGTCGAAGTAGTTGCCGATATCCTTGATGGCGGCAACCTCTTCCATGGACTCTTTCAGAAAGAAGGCCGGGCCCACGGCGCCGATAAACGGCATATGGGCCGCGGCGGAGACGCCGGAGATGCTGCGCAGCAGCGCCACGTCCTGCGGGCTGGCGTCGAACTCATACGCGGAGATCACCGAGCCAATCGGCTCGCCGCCCGGGGTGTCGTACTCGGCGGTGTAGGTGTGCCAGTAGAGACCGCTCTGAATCAGCTCCGGCGCGTCTTCGAAGTCCTGGCGCAGATCGTCTTTGGAGACGTCCAGAATTTCGGTTTTGACGTTCTGGCGGTAGTCGGTGCTGTCCACCAGCTGCTTCAGGCCGCGCCACAGGGATTCCACCTTCTGGAACTCAGGATGGTGCATCACCGCGTCCAGCTGGCGGCTGATTTGATAGTCCAGCTCCGCGATGTGGTGGTCAATCAGGGTCTTGTCGAGCTTCTCCACGGTCTTTCCGGACTGACGGATGCAGTCCATAAACACCTGCATCGCCGCCGTCAGTCGTTCGCCCGCCGGGGCGTCGGACAGCGCGGCATCATCCAGAAAGTCGTTAATATCGCCCAGGCGGGACGCCGGGGTCAGGTTGATTTTGTCAAACAGGGAGGCGTAAACGCTCTCTTTTTCCAGTACAGCGGTCTGCCCCTGCGCGGGGGCGGTTTCAGTATTTACAGACATCAGCATATTCCCGGTTAATCCATTAAATAACGCACGTCGTTTATTTCGGGGCCAGCGCGCTCATTTCGTCGCGTAATTCCTGCGTCAGCGCCGGGTCTTTCAGGATTTTCTCAAGCTCTTTTCTGAAAGTGGCGTTATCAAGCAGGTTGGATTTGAGGTCGCGTAATAAATTCCGCATCGCCAGCATGGCGCGGAGCTGGGGAATCTGGCGGGCCACCTGCTCCGGTT
>NZ_JBEAIG010000027.1:0-3712 GCF_040064575.1 Klebsiella sp. CN_Kp106
CATCAAACAAGTGAAGAGCCCATCCTGACGGATGGGCTTTTTGCGTTTTTGTCGTTTAAAATTGCCAGATTTTAGGCACGCCATGGTACCTGCTCCCCCTGACAATCAGGCAAGCCTTCCCTCGCTATATACGGTAAACTAATGCAGATTTTGCATCTGGAAGCCATTATGAGCCACTCACTTAAGCCCTGGAACACCTTCGGTATTGACCGTTCTGCCAAAGCGATTGTACGCGCCGAAACTGAAAAACAGCTACTGGATGCCTGGCAAAATGCCACCGCAGAGTGCCAGCCAACCCTGATCCTTGGTGAAGGAAGCAATGTTCTGTTCCTGAAGGATTATTCCGGTACGGTCATTATCAACCGTATTATGGGGATAGAAGTGAGTGAAACATCTGACGCGTGGCATTTGCATGTTGGTGCAGGAGAAAACTGGCATCAGTTGGTCCAGTTTGCGCTAAATAACGGAATGCCGGGCCTGGAAAATCTTGCTTTGATTCCTGGCTGCGCCGGCTCCTCGCCGATTCAAAATATTGGTGCTTACGGCGTTGAATTACAGAAGGTTTGCCGGTACGTCGACTGCATTGAGTTGGTCACGGGGGTGAAACAGCGTCTTTCCGCTGCTGAATGTCGCTTTGGCTACCGGGACAGTATTTTTAAACATGAATATCAGGACCGCTACGCCATTGTGGCGGTTGGTTTGACGTTGCCAAAAGCCTGGCAACCCGTTTTGACCTACGGTGATTTAACCCGGCTCGATCCGCAAACCGTTACCCCGCAGCAGGTATTTGACGCCGTCTGTCATATGCGCATGACCAAACTCCCCGATCCAAAAGTGAATGGAAATGCGGGGAGCTTCTTTAAGAACCCGGTCGTTAGCGCGGACAAGGCGCAAGCGCTGCTGGCGACCTATCCGGGCATCCCTCACTACCCTCAGCCGGATGGCAGTATGAAACTTGCCGCCGGCTGGCTTATCGATCAATGCCAGCTTAAAGGTAAAGTGATGGGTGGCGCAGCGGTGCATAGCCAGCAGGCGCTGGTATTGATCAATCAGCATCAGGCAACCAGTGAAGACGTGGTTGAGCTGGCTCATTACGTACGCCAGCAGGTTGGTGAGAAGTTTAATATTTGGTTACAGCCGGAAGTGCGCTTTATCGGTGAAACGGGTGAAGTTAATGCCGAGGAGACCATCGCATGAAAGACTACACCGTTCCTTTGACGCTAATATCGATCCTGGCCGACGCTGAATTTCACTCAGGTGAACAGCTTGGCGAGCGTTTAGGGATGAGTCGGGCAGCAATCAACAAGCATATTCAAACGTTACGCGATTGGGGAGTCGACGTATTTACCGTTCCGGGTAAAGGCTACAGTCTCCCTGAGCCTATCCAGCTTCTGGATGAAGAGCAGATCGCCAGGCAGATCGAGCATGGCCGGGTAACCGTACTACCGGTGATTGATTCCACGAACCAGTATCTTCTGGACAGACTTAGCGAACTGCAATCGGGTGATGCCTGCGTGGCTGAGTATCAGCAGGCAGGTCGCGGCCGCCGCGGGCGCAAGTGGTTCTCGCCGTTTGGTTCTAACCTTTACCTTTCAATGTACTGGCGACTGGAGCAGGGCCCTGCTGCGGCTATAGGCTTGAGTCTGGTCATTGGGATCGTCATTGCCGAGGTGCTGCAAAGCCTGGGGGCGGATAAAGTTCGGGTGAAATGGCCAAACGATCTCTATTTACAGGATCGGAAGCTGTCCGGGATCCTGGTGGAACTCACGGGGAAAACCGGCGATGCTGCGCAGATAGTCAGCGGCGCGGGGATTAACCTCATGATGCGCCGGGTGGAGTCTGATGTTGTCAATCAGGGTTGGATCAGCCTCCAGGAGGCAGGGATCTCTATCGATCGTAATACGTTAGCGGCTTGTCTGATTAAAGAGCTGCGGGCAGGATTTAAACTTTTTGAGAATGAAGGTCTGGCACCCTATCTCACCCGCTGGGAAAAGCTCGATAACTTTATTAATCGACCGGTTAAACTTATTATTGGCGATAAAGAGATCTTTGGTATTTCGCGAGGTATTGATGCTCAAGGCGCATTATTACTGGAGCAGGACGGGATGGTAAAACCCTGGATTGGAGGTGAGATATCATTGCGCAGCGCTGAATAAAAAAAGGGGAGCTAACGCTCCCTTTTTTATTTTCTTAAACGCACCTGATTCACAGAGTGGTTTGCGCTTTTGGTCATTATAAGGCTGGCTCGCTCACGCGTTGGTAGAATGTTCTCTTTTAAATTCAAAAGATTAATCTCATTCCACAGCGATGTGGCAATATCAATTGCTTCATCTTTAGACAGCTGAGCATAGCTATGAAAATAGGAGTCCGGGTCGGTAAACGCGCCTTCGCGGAATTTCAGAAAACGATTGATATACCAGTTTTTTAGCAGTTCTTCAGGCGCATCAACGTAAATTGAAAAATCAACGAAGTCCGAAACAAATACATGATGCGGATCGTGTGGATAATCCATGCCGCTCTGCAGAACATTTAATCCCTCAAGAATTAATATATCAGGCTGCGTGACGGTTTTATCCCCATCAGGAATGACGTCGTAAATCAGATGTGAATAGACCGGCGCCGTAGCGTCAGGAACGCCGGATTTCAGGTCTGAGACGAATTTAACCAGGCGATGCATGTCATAAGACTGCGGGAAGCCCTTCTTCTTCATCAGGCCGCGTTCTTTCAATACCGCGTTAGGGTGCAGAAAACCATCCGTCGTGATTAATTCTACGTGTCGATGTTCAGGCCAGCGGCTCAGCAATGCTTGCAGCACGCGCGCGGTAGTGCTCTTCCCGACCGCCACGCTACCCGCAATGCTAATGATGTAAGGAATACGTTGGCCGTTGGTGCCAAGGAATTGTTCCAGTACAGCCTGGCGGCGCAGATTAGAGCTGATATAGAAATTGAGTAAACGCGACAGCGGCAAATAAATTTCCGCTACTTCTTCCAGGGAAAGATCTTCGTTGATGCCTTTTAACCGCGTGATTTCTTCTTCTGTTAGCGTCATCGGAACGGAATCACGAAGCGCAGCCCATTGGTCGCGGTTAAATTGTAGATACGGTGTCATTAACGTTTGCTCTTTTAGGCTCATAAGCATGCTCTTGCAACCGCCGAATTACATGAAGGCGGGGTGCTTCACACTAGTTAATCAGGACAATGGGCAGGAGGGTAACACCAGATTGCGAGGAATAATAAGAAAAAAACTCATTGAATGATGCTTTCTAAAGGTAGCATCACAGAGATGAATGGTTTGGTAAGGGGATATAAAGTTCTCAGCAGAGACCCGTGGGTTATTCATTGAATCGGGTGGTCAGGTGATGGGGTATCGATGCCGCTTTAGCGACTTCACTCTACTTTTTGCCCTCCTCGGCAACCCTATCCGTGAGGATGATTGGCGTATTTTTGTCCTGCTCTGTTTGAAATTACACCATTTTTTCTCGTTTGAGCACAAAATGTGAGCAATAGAACATTTTCTGCAATTTTTTAGTTGCATGAACTCGCAGGTCTCCCTAGAATGCGCGCTACTTGATGCCGACTTAGCTCAGTAGGTAGAGCAACTGACTTGTAATCAGTAGGTCACCAGTTCGATTCCGGTAGTCGGCACCATCAAGTGCCTGGTGGGGTTCCCGAGCGGCCAAAGGGAGCAGACTGTAAATCTGCCGTCATCGAC
>NZ_JBEAIG010000028.1:0-2111 GCF_040064575.1 Klebsiella sp. CN_Kp106
AGGCGGTGCGCAGCCACGGCGCCCACGCCCAGGGCACGCTCTCCTACACCACCAGCCCGGCCCACACCCTGCAGACCTGGCTCGACCTGACCGAACAGCTGCTGGAGACCGGCGTCGATTCCATCGCGATTAAGGACATGTCCGGCATTCTCACCCCGATGGCGGCCTTCGAGCTGGTGAGCGAAATCAAAAAACGCTATGACGTCAGGCTGCACCTGCATGCTCATGCCACCACCGGGATGGCGGAGATGGCCCTGCTGAAGGCCATCGAGGCCGGCGTTGACGGCGTCGATACCGCCATCTCTTCCATGAGCGCCACCTACGGCCACCCGGCCACCGAGGCGCTGGTGGCGACGCTGGCAGGCACAAAACATGACACCGGCCTGGATATCCTCAGGCTTGAGAGCATCGCGGCGTACTTCCGCGAGGTGCGCAGGAAATACCACGCCTTTGAAGGCCAGCTGAAGGGCACCGACAGCCGTATCCTCGTGGCCCAGGTGCCGGGCGGGATGCTCACCAACCTTGAGGGCCAGCTGAAGCAGCAGAACGCCGCCCACCGTCTGGATGAGGTGCTGGCGGAAATCCCCCGCGTGCGCGAGGACCTCGGCTTTATCCCGCTGGTCACCCCGACCTCGCAGATTGTCGGCACCCAGGCGGTGCTTAACGTGCTGACCGGCGAACGCTACAGAACCATCGCGAAGGAGACCGCCGGGATACTGAAGGGCGAGTACGGCCACACCCCGGTGCCGGTCAACGCGGCATTACAGGCGCGCGTGCTGGACGGAGCAGAGGCCATCACCTGCCGTCCGGCGGACCTGCTGAAGCCGGAGCTGGCGCAGCTGGAAGCCGACGTGAAGCGCCAGGCGCAGGAGAAGAATATTCAGCTTGCCGACAACGCCATCGACGACGTGCTCACCGTGGCCCTGTTCCCGCAGGTCGGCCTGAAGTTCCTTGAGAACCGCCACAACCCGGCGGCCTTTGAGCCGGTACCGCAGGTGGAAGCTGCGCAGCCTGCTGCTGCCCCGGTAAAAGCTGCCGCCTCCGGCGTCTACACCGTGGAAGTGGAAGGCAGAGCCTTTGTGGTGAAGGTCAGCGACGGCGGCGATATCAGCCCGCTGACGGCAGCGGCCCCCGTTCAGGCCACGGCCCCCGCAGCCGCCCCGGCAGGCGCCGGCACCCCGGTGACCGCGCCGCTGGCGGGCACCATCTGGAAGGTCATTGCCACGGAAGGCCAGACGGTGGCCGAGGGCGACGTGCTGCTGATTCTGGAAGCCATGAAGATGGAAACCGAAATCCGCGCCGCGCAGGCCGGGACCGTGCGCGGTATCGCGGTGAAATCCGGGGACGCGGTGGCGGTGGGCGACACCCTGCTGAGCCTGGCGTAAGGAAGAGGAACGGAAATGGAAAGTCTGAACGCCCTGATTCAGGGCATGGGGCTGATGCACCTCGGCGCCGGCCAGGCCGTCATGCTGCTGGTGAGCCTGCTGCTGCTGTGGCTGGCCATCGCGAGGAAGTTCGAGCCGCTGCTGCTGCTGCCGATTGGCTTCGGCGGCCTGCTGTCGAATATCCCGGAGGCCGGGCTGGCGCTGACCGCCCTGGAGAGCCTGCTGGCCCACCACGACGCCGGGCAGCTGGCGGTGATTGCCGCGAAGCTCCACTGTACGCCGGATGTCCACGCCATCAGGGAGGCGCTGGCGCTGGCGCTGCCGTCGGTGCAGGGGCAGATGGAGGACCTCGCCGTGGATATGGGCTACTCCGCCGGGGTGCTGGCCATCTTCTATAAGGTCGCCATCGGCTCGGGTATCGCCCCGCTGGTGATTTTTATGGGCGTCGGGGCGATGACCGACTTCGGCCCGCTGCTGGCCAACCCGCGGACCCTGCTGCTGGGGGCGGCGGCGCAGTTCGGCATCTTCGCCACGGTGCTGGGGGCGCTGACGCTGAACTACTTCGGCATCATCAGCTTCACCCTGCCGCAGGCGGCGGCCATCGGCATCATCGGCGGCGCGGACGGCCCGACGGCGATTTATCTGTCGGGCAAGCTGGCGCCGGAATTACTCGGGGCCATCGCGGTGGCGGCGTACTCGTATATGGCGCTGGTGCCGTTAATCCAG
>NZ_JBEAIG010000029.1:0-1433 GCF_040064575.1 Klebsiella sp. CN_Kp106
AGTCGGAGTCTCTGTCAGACTCGGAATCGCTGTCGGACTCAGAATCGCTGTCTGAATCCGAGTCGCTGTCAGAATCCGACTCGCTGTCGGAATCGGAGTCGCTGTCAGAGTCCGAATCGCTGTCGGAATCCGAGTCACTGTCAGAATCTGAGTCACTGTCGGAGTCAGAGTCACTGTCAGAATCTGAGTCACTGTCGGAGTCAGAGTCGCTATCGGAATCCGAATCACTGTCGGAGTCGGAATCACAGTCCGAATCAGAATCGCTGTCCGAATCCGAATCGCTGTCGGAATCCGAGTCACTGTCAGAATCCGAGTCACTGTCAGAATCCGAGTCACTGTCAGAATCCGAATCACTGTCGGAGTCAGAGTCGCTGTCCGAATCGGAATCACTGTCGGAGTCGGAGTCGGAGTCGGAATCAGCATCGCTATCCGTATCATCGGCCAGGCCAATATTAATGGTCAGCGTCGTCGTTGCCGTATCGCCATCCGCATCCGTAATGGTGTAGGTAAAGACCTCCGTTTGACCGACAGAGTCAGCGTCTCCGGTCGCGTGATAGGTGTAAGAACCATCGGCATAGATCACCAGCGTACCGTAGGCGCCCTCAACGATCGTCCCCCCCGAGCTAACCGGTTCCGCCGTTGCCCCCGGAACCGAGGTCGCAATGATGCTGGTCACAGTAATATCCGTACCGGTATCGCCAACGTCCCCACCCGCGTCCGTCTGCAGTACGTTACCGCTGATAATCGCGGACTCGTATCCTACGGAGTCGGTTACCGCCACATCCACCGCGGTCGCTACGCTGAGATTCGCCAGGAAATTCACCAGCGTCGGCAGCAGCCCGGTATTCGTTGGCGACGAAATCACTACCGTATAGTTCCCCTCCGGCAGGTCGCTGAAGCTCGCGCTACCGCTGTAATCCAGGCTGACGCCTCCCGCCGTAATAGTCACCGCATTCGACGCCAGCGCAACCACTTCTCCGGTCACCGTATTCACCACCGCGAGATCGGCCTGGAAGGTATTCGTTCCACCCAGCAGCAGCAGTAGCGTATTAATCAGCGCCGCCGAGCTCAGCGTGGTGCCGCCGGAAATATCCAGTGCCACATCCTGAGTCGTTCCACTCGCGACAGTAAAGTCAAAGTTATTACCGCTAAGCAGCGAAACATCGACCACGCCAAGCAGGTTCACGCCTGTCAGCTGGGTAATCGTACCGTTTACCCCGTCGAGATTGTCATGGTTCTCAGAGATCAGCGCGGTATTGGTATCCGCATTGGCCTGCGGGATATCCGAATCGCTGTCAGAATCCGAATCGCTGTCAGAGTCCGAGTCGCTGTCGGAATCGGAGTCGCTGTCAGAGTCCGAGTCGCTGTCAGAATCGGCATCGCTGTCAGAATCCGAATCGCTGTCAGAATCCGAATCACTGTCGGAATCGGCA
>NZ_JBEAIG010000031.1:0-1023 GCF_040064575.1 Klebsiella sp. CN_Kp106
TTCACGAGGCGCTACCTAAATAGCTTTCGGGGAGAACCAGCTATCTCCCGGTTTGATTGGCCTTTCACCCCCAGCCACAAGTCATCCGCTAATTTTTCAACATTAGTCGGTTCGGTCCTCCAGTTAGTGTTACCCAACCTTCAACCTGCCCATGGCTAGATCACCGGGTTTCGGGTCTATACCCTGCAACTTAACGCCCAGTTAAGACTCGGTTTCCCTGCGGCTCCCCTATACGGTTAACCTTGCTACAGAATATAAGTCGCTGACCCATTATACAAAAGGTACGCAGTCACCCCACCCCAAAACGCTCCACTGCCTGATTTTTGATGTTGAACGTCGCTTACGCTCCGTTAACCGTCCATCGCGCTGTCGTTACGCATTTTGCGCACCACGCAAAGCGAAACGCTTTGGTGGTGGGGCTCCTACTGCTTGTACGTACACGGTTTCAGGTTCTTTTTCACTCCCCTCGCCGGGGTTCTTTTCGCCTTTCCCTCACGGTACTGGTTCACTATCGGTCAGTCAGGAGTATTTAGCCTTGGAGGATGGTCCCCCCATATTCAGACAGGATACCACGTGTCCCGCCCTACTCTTCGAGTTCACAACCTGTGTGTTTTAGTGTACGGGAGTATCACCCTGTACCCTGCGACTTTCCAGACGCTTCCACTAACACACAAGCTGATTCAGACTCCGGGCTGCTCCCCGTTCGCTCGCCGCTACTGGGGGAATCTCGGTTGATTTCTTTTCCTCGGGGTACTTAGATGTTTCAGTTCCCCCGGTTCGCCTCGTTAACCTATGTATTCAGTTAACGATAGTGCAACGAATTGCACTGGGTTTCCCCATTCGGACATCGCCGGCTGTAACGGTTCATATCACCTTACCGACGCTTTTCGCAGATTAGCACGTCCTTCATCGCCTCTGACTGCCAGGGCATCCACCGTGTACGCTTAGTCGCTTAACCTCACAACCCGAAGATGTTTCGTAAAACATCGTCGTGTCGCGAAAATTTGAGAGACTCGAACACAC
>NZ_JBEAIG010000032.1:0-899 GCF_040064575.1 Klebsiella sp. CN_Kp106
GTAGATACTGTGAACGCCTGCAACCATTTTTAGTTGCCGATACTTTCTCCGGCTCCCGGATGACAGGCACACCAACGACAGCACTCTCTGGTGCTGTCGTTTTTTCTCAGGGAACGTTGTTACGCTATCAACAGCTCATGCTGTGACGCATCGAACGCCTTTCCTGACTTCAGTACTCCATAAGCCACCTGCGCCAGCTTTCGCATCATCGCCCCTATGATGACTTTTGCCCGCTTTCCGCTCTCTTCCAGCCTTTTCCTGAACGCTTTTCCCCACGCCGTATGGTACAGCGCCGATAACGCTGGCATGTATAACGCCTTGCGCAGTTGAACCGGCCCCGCTTTGCTCATCCGGCTCGCCCGCATCACGCTGCTTCCCGACTCATGCTGCACCGGCGTCAGTCCTGCATACGCCGCGAACTGCCGCGCTGTACCGAACTTCAGCCTCAGGCCCGTATACGCCAGCAGAACAGCCGCTGTTTTCTCCCCGATGCCCGGGATACTGTTCAGCAGCTTCCGCCGTCGTTTCATATCCGGGTCGTTATCCGTCAGGTCTTTTATCTGTTTTTCGATACGTGCCAGCTCCGCGCTCAGACATCCCAGCAGGATGTCAATGCTGGCCAGCTGAACCTCCGGCGCGGTTTCTCGCCGGTTTTTCTCCTGCGTCTGCATCTCTGTCAGCGCCTGATGCCTTAACACCAGGGCTTTCAGTGCCCGCTCTGTCGGATGAGGGGCCTCCCAGGCTGACGGGCGTTTTTCCCGGCAGAAGTGAGCCAGCATACGGGCGTCCACTTTGTCAGTTTTACTGCGCAACCCCTCACTCTGTGCGAAAGCTTTACTGAGGGCGGGGTTGATGATGGACACGGTATACCCGGCATCACTCAGATGCGCGGCCGCGTC
>NZ_JBEAIG010000033.1:0-823 GCF_040064575.1 Klebsiella sp. CN_Kp106
TCTTTAGGAGGAGACCGCCCCAGTCAAACTACCCACCAGACACTGTCCGCAACCCCGATCAGGGGCCCACGTTAGAACACCAGCCATTAAAGGGTGGTATTTCAAGGATGGCTCCATGCAGACTGGCGTCCACACTTCAAAGCCTCCCACCTATCCTACACATCAAGGACCAGTGTTCAGTGTCAAGCTATAGTAAAGGTTCACGGGGTCTTTCCGTCTTGCCGCGGGTACACTGCATCTTCACAGCGAGTTCAATTTCACTGAGTCTCGGGTGGAGACAGCCTGGCCATCATTACGCCATTCGTGCAGGTCGGAACTTACCCGACAAGGAATTTCGCTACCTTAGGACCGTTATAGTTACGGCCGCCGTTTACCGGGGCTTCGATCAAGAGCTTCTCCTTACGGATAACCCCATCAATTAACCTTCCGGCACCGGGCAGGCGTCACACCGTATACGTCCACTTTCGTGTTTGCACAGTGCTGTGTTTTTAATAAACAGTTGCAGCCAGCTGGTATCTTCGACTGATTTCAGCTCCATGAGCAAGTCACTTCACCTACCATCAGCGTGCCTTCTCCCGAAGTTACGGCACCATTTTGCCTAGTTCCTTCACCCGAGTTCTCTCAAGCGCCTTGGTATTCTCTACCTGACCACCTGTGTCGGTTTGGGGTACGATTTGATGTTACCTGATGCTTAGAGGCTTTTCCTGGAAGCAGGGCATTTGTCACTTCAGCACCGTAGTGCCTCGTCATCACACCTCAGCGTTAGTAACGTTCCGGATTTACCTGGAACATCCGCCTACATGCTTAAACCGGGACAACCGTC
>NZ_JBEAIG010000034.1:0-743 GCF_040064575.1 Klebsiella sp. CN_Kp106
CTGACCGCTGCAATCACTACCGTTCTGGCTAAAACCTACGGTGGTTCTGCTCGCGCATTCGACCAGATCGATAACGCGCCGGAAGAAAAAGCTCGTGGTATCACCATCAACACTTCTCACGTTGAATATGACACCCCGACTCGCCACTACGCGCACGTAGACTGCCCGGGCCACGCCGACTATGTTAAAAACATGATCACCGGTGCTGCGCAGATGGACGGCGCGATCCTGGTTGTTGCTGCGACTGACGGCCCGATGCCGCAGACTCGTGAGCACATCCTGCTGGGTCGTCAGGTAGGCGTTCCGTACATCATCGTGTTCCTGAACAAATGCGACATGGTTGATGACGAAGAGCTGCTGGAACTGGTTGAAATGGAAGTTCGTGAACTTCTGTCTCAGTACGATTTCCCGGGCGACGACACTCCGATCGTTCGCGGTTCCGCTCTGAAAGCGCTGGAAGGCGACGCAGACTGGGAAGCGAAAATCATCGAACTGGCTGGCTACCTGGATTCTTACATCCCGGAACCAGAGCGTGCGATTGACAAGCCGTTCCTGCTGCCGATCGAAGACGTATTCTCCATCTCCGGTCGTGGTACCGTTGTTACCGGTCGTGTAGAGCGCGGTATCATCAAAGTTGGCGAAGAAGTTGAAATCGTTGGTATCAAAGAGACTGCGAAGTCTACCTGTACTGGCGTTGAAATGTTCCGCAAACTGCTGGACGAAGGCCGTGCTGGTGAGAACGT
>NZ_JBEAIG010000035.1:0-712 GCF_040064575.1 Klebsiella sp. CN_Kp106
GGGTTGCGGACAGTGTCTGGTGGGTAGTTTGACTGGGGCGGTCTCCTCCTAAAGAGTAACGGAGGAGCACGAAGGTCAGCTAATCCTGGTCGGACATCAGGAGGTTAGTGCAATGGCATAAGCTGGCTTGACTGCGAGCGTGACGGCGCGAGCAGGTGCGAAAGCAGGTCATAGTGATCCGGTGGTTCTGAATGGAAGGGCCATCGCTCAACGGATAAAAGGTACTCCGGGGATAACAGGCTGATACCGCCCAAGAGTTCATATCGACGGCGGTGTTTGGCACCTCGATGTCGGCTCATCACATCCTGGGGCTGAAGTAGGTCCCAAGGGTATGGCTGTTCGCCATTTAAAGTGGTACGCGAGCTGGGTTTAGAACGTCGTGAGACAGTTCGGTCCCTATCTGCCGTGGGCGCTGGAGAATTGAGGGGGGCTGCTCCTAGTACGAGAGGACCGGAGTGGACGCATCACTGGTGTTCGGGTTGTCATGCCAATGGCATTGCCCGGTAGCTAAATGCGGAAGAGATAAGTGCTGAAAGCATCTAAGCACGAAACTTGCCCCGAGATGAGTTCTCCCTGACCCTTTAAGGGTCCTGAAGGAACGTTGAAGACGACGACGTTGATAGGCCGGGTGTGTAAGCGCAGCGATGCGTTGAGCTAACCGGTACTAATGAACCGTGAGGCTTAACCTTACAACGCCGAAGATGTTTTGGCG
>NZ_JBEAIG010000036.1:0-659 GCF_040064575.1 Klebsiella sp. CN_Kp106
ACGTTCCGGATTTACCTGGAACATCCGCCTACATGCTTAAACCGGGACAACCGTCGCCCGGCCAACATAGCCTTCTCCGTCCCCCCTTCGCAGTAACACCGAGTACAGGAATATTAACCTGTTTCCCATCGACTACGCCTTTCGGCCTCGCCTTAGGGGTCGACTCACCCTGCCCCGATTAACGTTGGACAGGAACCCTTGGTCTTCCGGCGTGCGGGTTTTTCACCCGCATTATCGTTACTTATGTCAGCATTCGCACTTCTGATACCTCCAGCAACCCTCACAGGCCACCTTCAACGGCTTACAGAACGCTCCCCTACCCAACAACACATAGTGTCGCTGCCGCAGCTTCGGTGCATGGTTTAGCCCCGTTACATCTTCCGCGCAGGCCGACTCGACCAGTGAGCTATTACGCTTTCTTTAAATGATGGCTGCTTCTAAGCCAACATCCTGGCTGTCTGGGCCTTCCCACATCGTTTCCCACTTAACCATGACTTTGGGACCTTAGCTGGCGGTCTGGGTTGTTTCCCTCTTCACGACGGACGTTAGCACCCGCCGTGTGTCTCCCGTGATAACATTCTTCGGTATTCGTAGTTTGCATCGGGTTGGTAAGTCGGGATGACCCCCTAGCCGAAACAGTGCTCTACCCCCGAAGATGA
>NZ_JBEAIG010000037.1:0-590 GCF_040064575.1 Klebsiella sp. CN_Kp106
AAGTCTGCCGAAAGATGGGGATTTCTGAAGCCACTTTTTATAACTGGAAGAAGAAATTCGCCGGTCTGGGCGTGACCGAACTGCGGCGTCTGCGGCAACTGGAGGATGAAAATCAACGGCTGAAGAAACTGGTGGCTGACCTGAGTCTGGACAAGGAGATGCTGCAGGAGGTACTGAAACAAAAGTTCTGAGGCCGGCTCAGAAGCGTCAGGCGGTGCATTTTCTGCGGGAGGCTTACCGTATCAGTGTCCGACGGGGATGCGGACTGCTGATGCAGAGCAGAACCGTTTACCACTGGCAGAGCCGGCGGGATGATCGGGCGATAACCCTGCGTATCCGGGAAATAGCGGAAACCCGGATCCGCTACGGTTGCCCGCGTATTCATATTCAGCTGCGGCGGGAAGGCTGGCCTGTTAACCACAAGAAAACACACCGGATTTACTGTCTGGAAGGCCTCAACCTGCGCAGAAAACGCCCGCGCAGGCATGTCAGTGCAGCACATCGTCAGCAACGTCCGGTCCTGACCGGTGTCGATCAGTGCTGGAGTATGGATTTCGTGTCGGATAACCTGTTTAACGGACGACGTTTCC
>NZ_JBEAIG010000038.1:0-573 GCF_040064575.1 Klebsiella sp. CN_Kp106
CGTCAGTTATTTTACCGGCAATAGAGAAAGGACTGGAAGCCCGTGAGCTTACGGTGTCGTGGGTCAAGGGGGCTGGGGCGGCAGCGGGTGGGGTTGCGTCTTTGGTTTCTGTGTATACAGATTGGCTTTCAATGAAAGCAGAGTTTCAGAATAATCGTTTATTCCTGATGGTTGTGATGGGGGGAAAAACATTTGTGGATGTCCTTACTGTCACAAAATCAGTTGGCCTTCTGCTGGAAGCCATAGGTACTATTTTAGAAGTTAAAGGTAAAGAGGAAGCATCGAAAATAATCGACTTAGGTGGTAAATATATAGCCAAAAAGCTGGTAGACAGATATTTTGGAGTCAGAATTCTGGCGATTTTAATAACCTGGGAGGCCATGTTAGCGATAACTTTGTTACAGGTGGTTGTGACCTGGATATCGGACGACGAGCTTCAGATATGGTGTAAGAAATGCGTATTTGGCACAGCACCATTCAACCGCAGCGTGGCAGACCAGAATAAAGCCCTGGAAGCAGCGATAAAGGATATATCATGAATTCAGAAGAGCAGAAGCAAATATGTTCCCGGTT
>NZ_JBEAIG010000039.1:0-545 GCF_040064575.1 Klebsiella sp. CN_Kp106
GCCGGAGAAAGTATCGGCAACTAAAAATGGTTGCAGGCGTTCACAGTATCTACGGTTACCTGCAATCTGCAACTCTGTAGCACGGCTAAGCGCAGCGCAAGCCGGGAAAAAACCGCAGCAATACCACGTCACGGCATATTCCCCGGGTTGCAGCGTAAACGCCTTACCCGGGCTACGGGTTAACAGCAATCTGCGGGCCGGTAGCCCGGCTAAGCGCAGCGCGAGCCGGGAAAAAACCGCAGCAATACCACGTCACGGCATATTCCCCGGGTTGCGGCGTAAACGCCTTACCCAGGCTACGGGTTCCCGACAATCTGCGGCCCGGTAGCCCGGGCAGGCGCAGCGCAAGCCGGGAAGAAGCCACAGCAATACCACGTCATGGCATATTCCCCGGGTTGCAGCGTAAACGCCTTACCCGGGCTACGGGTTCCCGACAATCTGCGGCCCGGTAGCCCGGCTAAGCGCAGCTCAAGCCGGGAAGAAGCCGCAACAATGCCACGTCACGGCATATTCCCCGGGTTGCGGCGTAAACGCCTTACCCGGGC
>NZ_JBEAIG010000040.1:0-539 GCF_040064575.1 Klebsiella sp. CN_Kp106
ACCGTAAGCTCACGGGCTTCCAGTCCTTTCTCTATTGCCGGTAAAATAACTGACGTCCCCTGACTCACCATCGCCAGCCCGCTGGCCATCAGGCTCGACAGCGGCTTTTTCTCTTCCCTGACCTGTCCGCACAGGTAGATAAAATCCATCGCATTCAGCACCAGCAACAGGCTGTTTATTCCCGCCAGCCGGTATTCAGCCTGACCCTTTTCTGTTGCAAAGTGCTCTGCCAGCCTGCTGCTCATCGTCTGTCTAATCGCGGTGACTTCATTCCGGCTCGCCATAAAACGTCCGCTGCGCCGTATACCTTCCAGCACCGTCTGACGCAACGCCGGGGCATCTTTCAGATACTCATCCACTAACGCGTGAACGGTCTCTGACGGTATCCCCGCCCTTACCATAAATACCAGCCTGAAGGCCGTGGTCGCCAGCTTCTCGCCTGCCTTATCCACCAGCAGAATGCGGCTTACCCTGTCTCCCACCGTGACGATAAACGCATCCGTGCTAAAGAGCTGTACTTCCAGTTTACCGGCATTTTC
>NZ_JBEAIG010000041.1:0-537 GCF_040064575.1 Klebsiella sp. CN_Kp106
ATCGCTGTCAGAATCCGAATCGCTGTCAGAATCCGAATCACTGTCGGAATCGGCATCGCTGTCAGAGTCCGAATCGCTGTCCGAATCCGAATCGCTGTCGGAATCGGCATCGCTGTCAGAGTCCGAATCGCTGTCGGAGTCAGAGTCAGAGTCAGAGTCCGAGTCGCTGTCGGAGTCGGAGTCCGAATCGCTGTCGGAATCGGAGTCGCTGTCGGAGTCAGCATCGCTGTCCGAGTCGGAATCACTGTCGGAGTCCGAATCACTGTCGGAGTCGGAATCGCTGTCGGAGTCCGAATCACTGTCGGAATCGGAGTCGCTGTCAGAGTCCGAATCGCTGTCAGAGTCGGAATCGCTGTCAGAATCCGAATCACTGTCGGAATCCGAGTCGCTGTCGGAATCCGAGTCACTGTCAGAATCGGAGTCGCTATCCGAATCCGAGTCACTATCCGAGTCCGAGTCGCTGTCAGAATCGGAATCGCTGTCAGAATCCGAATCGCTGTCAGAATCCGAATCACTGTCGGAATCGGCATCGCTGTC
>NZ_JBEAIG010000042.1:0-533 GCF_040064575.1 Klebsiella sp. CN_Kp106
CTGGTGGTGTAGGAGAGCGTGCCCTGGGCGTGGGCGCCGTGGCTGCGCACCGCCTGCAGGGCGGCCTGCATATTGCGCGGGTCGTTCATGGCGTCGAAGACGCGGAACACGTCCATGCCGTTTTTGACGGCGCGCTCGACGAAGCGCTGCACCACGTCATCGGCGTAGTGGCGGTAGCCGAGCAGGTTCTGGCCGCGGAGCAGCATCTGCAGCGGGGTCTTCGGCATGGCCTTTTTGAGCTCGCGCAGGCGGACCCAGGGGTCCTCGCCGAGGAAGCGGATGCAGGCGTCAAAGGTGGCGCCGCCCCAGCATTCAAGGGACCAGTAGCCCGCGTCATCGAGGGCGGCCGCAACGGGGAGCATATCGTCGAGGCGCAGGCGGGTGGCGAAAAGGGACTGGTGGGCGTCGCGCAGGACGACATCGGTAATGGCAACGGTCATGGATTCCTCCGTGAATTAAGGGTTAAGTCGGCGATGGTGGTGAATAGCGGCGGCAATCACCGGCGCCAGGCGGGCGAAGTCGTCAGCGGGCGC
>NZ_JBEAIG010000043.1:0-524 GCF_040064575.1 Klebsiella sp. CN_Kp106
CCGCACGGTGCTGATTTACGGCGGCAGCCTGTCATCGGCGCCGGACACCGGGCGCCTGGCCGCCCTGCGTAAGCTGCGCCGCAGCCGTCCGCTGGACGGCATCGTGCTGGCGCTGGATGAGAGACAGACCACCGCCGGTACGCTGGATAACCATCTTCGCACCCTGGAGCAGGTCGGGGAGGCGCTGCGCTGGCAGCCGCCGGTGTACCTGTGGCAGGTGACTGACAGCGACTGGTCGCAGGATGCGCGCGTCACCCAGACGGTAGGGGCGCTTTTCCCGGCCCGCGCCACGCCGGCGGGGGTGGAGCGCCAGCTCCGCGCTATCCTGCCATCCCTGCGCGAAAGGGGAATACAGCAGCTGTGCGCCGGGCCGTCGCACGATTTCCTGTTACGTTTCGGCCGGCAGCTGGAGAAACAGGGAATAGCCCACTGGAAAACGCTGCTGACGCCGTGGCTGACGGAGCACCTGAAGCGTGTTCCGCTGCGCGGCCTGATGTTCAGCCCGTCGCTGGCCCCTGAGGATA
>NZ_JBEAIG010000044.1:0-144074 GCF_040064575.1 Klebsiella sp. CN_Kp106
TGCCCGGGCTACGGGTTCACCGCCGTCTGCCAAACGGTAGCCCGGACAGATGCGCAGCATCGCCTCCGGGAATGTCCCCTTCCCGACGCTAACCGCAGGCGTCCGGTAACGCTCATTTTGTGATCGAGTTAAAGTAAATCGCTCCCGGCGGTTTTATTTAGTAAAAGTTTTACTAAAATAAACTCCATCCGTTTAGTCCGTTCAGGGAGGCGATATGAATCGCTGGGAAAATCTTCAACTCACTCATGAAAACCGGCTGCCTCCGCGCGCCTATTTCTTCTCTTACGATTCGCAGGCCCAGGCGCGAACCTTCGCCCGTGAAACCAGCAGCCGCTTTTTGTCCCTTAGCGGACAGTGGAACTTCTGCTTCTTTAACAACCCGCTGCGGGTGCCGGAAGCGTTCACCTCGCAATACATGAGCGACTGGGGGCCGATTACCGTACCGGGAATGTGGCAGATGGAAGGCCACGGCCAGCTACAGTACACCGACGAAGGCTTTCCTTTCCCGATTGACGTTCCCTACGTGCCGACCGACAACCCTACCGGCGCCTATCAGCGTATCTTCACCCTCAGCGAGGGCTGGCAGGGCCAGCAGACCCTGATTAAATTTGATGGCGTCGAAACCTATTTTGAAGTGTACGTTAACGGTCAGTACATCGGTTTCAGCAAAGGCAGCCGCCTGACGGCGGAGTTTGATATTAGTCACGCGGTAAAAACCGGCGACAACCTGCTTTGCGTGCGCGTCATGCAGTGGGCGGACTCCACCTATATAGAAGATCAGGATATGTGGTGGTCGGCGGGTATCTTCCGCGACGTGTATCTGATGGGCAAAAACCCGCTTCACGTCCAGGACTTCACTCTGCGCACCGATTTTAACGATGACTACGTCGACGCCACGCTCTCCTGCCAGCTGGTGCTGGAAAATCTCGCCGCGCAGCCGGACGCAGCGACGCTGGAATACGCACTGTTCGACGGCGAAAAGGCGCTGTATGAAGGCGCAACGCCGCGCCTGAGCGTCAGCCAGCTGCTGAACGTCGACTTTGCGATCGACGTGAAGGCGCCGCAGCAGTGGTCGGTGGAAAACCCGTACCTCTATCACCTGGTGATGACGCTGAAAAACGCCGCCGGGGAGATTATCGAAGTTATCCCGCAGCGCGTCGGTTTTCGCGATATCAAAGTGCGCAACGGCCTGTTCTATATCAATAACCGCTACGTGATGCTCCACGGCGTTAACCGTCACGACAACGACCATCTGAAGGGCCGCGCCGTAGGGATGGATCGCGTTGAGAAAGATCTGCTGCTGATGAAGCAGCACAATATCAACTCGGTACGTACCGCCCACTACCCCAACGACCCGCGTTTCTATGAGATGTGCGACATTTACGGCCTGTTCGTGATGGCGGAAACCGATGTCGAATCCCACGGCTTCGCCAACGTCGGCAACCTGAGCGCCATCACCGATGACCCGGCATGGGAGCATATTTACGTTGAGCGGATCGTGCGCCACGTCCACGCGCAGAAAAACCATCCGTCGATCGTCATCTGGTCGCTGGGCAACGAGTCCGGCTACGGCTGCAACATTCGCGCGATGTATCACGCCGCTAAGGCGATCGATGATACCCGGCTGGTGCATTACGAAGAGGATCGCGACGCGGAGGTGGTGGATATCATCTCCACCATGTATACCCGCGTGCCGCTGATGAACGAATTCGGGGAATATCCGCATGCCAAGCCGCGGATTATCTGCGAATACGCCCATGCGATGGGCAACGGTCCCGGCGGGCTGAGCGAATACCAGAACGTGTTCTATCAGCATGACAGTATTCAGGGCCACTACGTATGGGAGTGGTGCGATCACGGAATCCAGGCCACCGACGACAGCGGCGCGGTATGGTACAAATTCGGCGGCGACTACGGCGACTATCCCAATAACTACAACTTCTGCCTCGACGGGCTGATTTTCTCCGACCAGACGCCTGGACCCGGGCTCAGAGAGTACAAGCAGGTTATCGCCCCGGTAAAAGTTCAGGCGATCGACATCACCCGCGGCGAGCTGCGCATCGACAATAAGCTCTGGTTCTCGACGCTGGATGACTACACCCTGCGCGTGGAAGTGCGCGCCGAAGGGACTACGCTTGCCAGCCAGCAGCTTAAGGTGCGCGATCTTGCGCCAAACAGCGGCCGCGATATCACTATCGACCTGCCGGAGCTGGACGATCGCGAAACCTTCGTCAACATCATGGTAACCAAAGATTCCCGTACGCCGTACAGCGAGGCTAACCATCCGATCGCCATTTACCAGTTCCGGCTAAAAGAACAGACGGCAACGAAATCGCCGCTGATAAATGCCAGCGCAACCCCGCTACGGATAGTTGATGAACGACTGAGCTACAGCATCACCGGGCATAACTTCCGCGTGGTGTTCTCGAAAGTCAGCGGCAAACTGAGCGAATGGCAGGTGAACGGCGTAGACCAGGTGACCCGTGAGCCGAAGATTAACTTCTTCAAGCCAATGATTGATAACCACAAGCAGGAATACGAAGGGCTGTGGCAGCCAAATCATCTGCAAATCATGCAGGAGCATCTGCGCGAATTCAGCGCCGAGCAGCGCGGCGATACGGTGATTATCACCGCCCGCAGCATCATCGCCCCGCCGGTTTTCGATTTCGGCATGCGCTGCACCTACCGCTGGCAGATTACCCCACAGGGGCATATTAACGTTGAGCTTGCGGGCGAACGTTACGGCGACTATCCGCACATCGTGCCGTGCATCGGTTTTATGCTGGGCATTAACGGCCAGTTTGAACAGGTGGATTACTACGGGCGCGGTCCCGGCGAAAACTACGCCGACAGCCAGCAGAGCAACATCATTGACCTCTGGCGCACCACCGTGGACGACATGTTCGTGAACTATCCGTTCCCACAGAACAACGGCAACCGCCAGCACGTCCGCTGGGCCGCGTTTACCGACCGTCACGGCAGCGGTCTGATGGTGGTCCCGCGCGATCCGCTCAACATCAGCGCCTGGCACTATACGGCGGAGAATCTGCACGCCGCGCAGCACTGTAACGAACTGCGTCGCAGCGATGACATCACCCTGAATATCGACGCCCAACTGCTCGGCCTGGGCTCTAACTCCTGGGGGAGCGAGGTGCTGGATAGCTGGCGGGTGTGGCTCAAACCGTTCAACTATGGCTTTACGCTGCTGCCGCTGGAAGGCGGGAGCGCTTCCTCGCAGACGCTGGCGAATCATAGCTTTGGCGCCGGTTTCTTTTCCTCCGATTCACACAGCGAGGCTGAAAAATGAGAATTCTCGATAACTTAGAACAGTTTAAGCAAATTTATCACAGTGGGCGTAAATGGCAGCGCTGCGTAGAAGCGATTAATAACATCGACAATATTCGGCCCGGGGTGGCCCACTCTATCGGCGATTCGCTCTCCTATCGCGTGGCAAGCGACAGCACCACGGATGCGCTGTTCGTTGGCAACCGCCGCTATTTCGAGGTGCATTACTACCTTCAGGGTCAGCAAAAAATTGAGTTTGCCGCCAAAGAGCAGCTGCAGACCGTGGCCTGCTATCGCGATGAAACCGACCGTGAATATTTGAAAGGCATTGGTGAAACCGTGCAGGTTCACGAAGGACAAATGGTGATTTGCGACACCCATGAAGCCTATCGCTTTATCTGCGACTCGCCGGTCAAAAAGGTGGTGCTCAGAGTAACTATCGAAGACGGCTACTTCCTGAATAAGTAAGCCCGCGTGAAGCAAGATGAGGCCAGCGGATCGACTCGCTGGCCTTCCCGGCCCTAACCCTCAATGCGGGCCAGATAATTTTTCGGAGGACTTATGTCCGAATCAGTTCGCGCCAAAATAGGTAAATTCGCCCTGCTGTCGATGGCGTTTGCCGCCGTATTTAACGTACGAAATATTGTTAATAACAACATCGAGTTAGGGCTCAGCTCCGCCCCTATCTTTCTGTTTGCGACGGTGGTCTATTTTATTCCGTTTGTGTTTATCATCGCCGAATTCGTGTCAGCGAATAAGAATTCCGAATCAGGTATGTACGCCTGGCTGAAGCAGCCTTTAGGTACCCGCGCGGCCTATCTCGGCTCGTTCCTGTACTGGTTTGTGAACCTGTTCTTTTTCCTGTCGCTGCTGCCGAACGTGGTGGCCTACGCCTCGTACGCCATTATGGGTTACGCCATTCCTTTCTCGCCGATGGTCACGTCGCTGATCTCTATCGTCCTGTTCGCCATGGCCACCCACATTTCCACTAAAGGCGCGACCTGGCTGGGGAAAATCTCCGAATGCGTGGCGTATGGCGTCTTCGCGCTATTTGCGATTTACGTGGTCGGCGCTTTTACCGCGCTGGGCGCGGGCCATGTCCCCGCGCAGCCGATTACGCTGCACGCCATGGCGCCTACCATCAACTGGGCGACGCTGGGGATCATGTGCTGGATTTTCCAGGCGGCAGGCGGGGCTGAAACCGTCGCCGCGTACCTGAACGACACCAAAGGTGGGCAGAAATCGTTTATTAAAGTCATCATCACCGCCGGGATCCTGATTGGCGGCATGTACGCGCTGGGCTCTTTGCTGGTCAACGTCTTTGTGGCACGTGAAGATCTGACCTATGCGGCCGGCATGGTGGAAATCTTCACCGGCCTCGGCGCCTATTTCCATATTTCAGAAGCGCTGATGGGCCGCTTCGTCGGCATCATTCTGTTTATCGCCATTTTCGGCAGCATGATGATGTGGACCGCCGCACCGGTAAAAATTCACTTCTCTGAAATTCCTGCCGGCATCTATGGCAAAAAAACCACCGAGCTGAACGTCCACGGCGTGCCGGTGCGCGCCGCCTGGTGGCAATTTGTCTTCGTCTTTCTGATGCTCATCGTGAACGGTTTCGGCTCCGCCAGCGTTCAGCAAATGATGAACACCGCTATCAACCTGACCGCGGGTACCGCGATGCTACCGCCGCTGTTTATCATGGCCGCCTACTTTGTTTTCCGCTGGAAACACGACGACACGCCGCGCGACTTCCGCATGGGGTCACGAAAGGTTGGGATGGCCGTGGTGTCGATGCTAATGGTGATTTTCCTGGTCAGCATGACCGCCTCGGCTTTCCCACCGGGGGTCGATCTGGTGAATGCCTTCTTCATTAACGTCTTTATGACCGCAGTCTTCTCCGGACTCGCGTGGTGGTGGATAACCCGCTTTGAGAAAAAACAGCGCAAGAGCCAACCATCGGTGCTGAAATCAGCGGTAAATCCGGTGAAATAAGCGACCGTTCCTCCCGCCAGCGTTAAATCGCCCGGCGGGATTTTTTTACCCGCCAGCCAGGATCTCGCGCTCAACCATTTTCGTGATCGAGTTAAAGCAATTCATTTTTACCGCTTTTATTTACTAAAATTTTTACTAAAATTAACCGCAATACTTAACTACCTCTACCCTACAAACAACACAATCCCCTTCTGCCATTCTCTGAAGGACAATGTGTGGAGATGTGTTATGTCTGATATCAAACGTAATACCATCGGCAAGTTTGGCCTGCTGTCGCTAACCTTCGCCGCCGTCTTCAGTTTTAATAACGTGATCAATAACAATATTGAGTTGGGACTAGCGTCGGCGCCGATGTTCTTCCTTGCAACCCTGCTCTACTTTGTTCCTTTCTGTCTGATCATCGCGGAATTCGTTTCGCTGAATAAAAACTCCGAAGCGGGCGTTTATGCCTGGGTGAAAAGCTCGCTAGGGGGGCGCTGGGCCTTTATTACCGCCTATACCTACTGGTTCGTGAATCTGTTCTTTTTCACCTCGCTGCTGCCGAGAGTCATCGCGTATGCCTCCTACGCCTTCCTCGGCTACGAGTACATTCTGACGCCCGTCGCTACCACGATGTTGAGCATGGCGCTGTTCGCCCTGTCGACCTGGGTGTCCACCAACGGCGCAAAAATGCTGGGTCCAATCACCTCGGTCACTTCATCGTTAATGCTGCTGCTGACGCTCTCCTACATTCTGCTTTCCGGCAGCGCGCTGGTGGGCGGTATTCAGCCAGCGGATCCGATTACCGTGGATGCAATGATCCCGAACTTTAACTGGGCGTTCCTCGGCATCACCACCTGGATCTTTATGGCGGCCGGCGGGGCCGAGTCCGTCGCGGTGTACGTCAATGACGTGAAAGGCGGATCGAAATCATTCGTTAAGGTCATTATCCTCGCCGGGATCGTGATTGGCGTGCTGTACTCCATTTCCTCGGTGCTGATTAACGTGTTTATCAGCAGTAAAGAGCTGAAATATACCGGCGGATCGGTACAGGTCTTCCACGGCATGGCGGTCTGGTTTGGCCTGCCGGAAATCGTGGTCAACCGTTTTGTCGGCCTGGTCTCCTTTACCGCCATGTTTGGTTCGTTATTAATGTGGACCGCGACGCCGGTCAAAATCTTTTTCTCCGAAATCCCGGCCGGCATATTTGGTAAAAAAACCGTCGAGCTCAATCAAAACGGCGTACCGGCGCGCGCGGCGTGGATCCAGTTCCTGATTGTGATTCCGCTGATGATTATCCCTATGATGGGCTCCAGCACCGTGCAGGATTTAATGAACACCATCATCAATATGACCGCCGCCGCCTCGATGCTGCCGCCGCTGTTTATCATGCTGGCGTATCTCAACCTGCGCCGCAGGCTCGATCATCTGCCGCGCGATTTTAAAATGGGCTCACGCACCACCGGTATTACGGTGGTCTCGATGCTGATTGTTATTTTCGCTATCGGCTTCGTCGCCTCAACCTTTCCCACCGGCGGCAATATTCTGACCATTATTTTCTATAACGTCGGCGGCATTGTTATCTTCCTCGGATTTGCGTGGTGGAAATACAGCAAATACGTGAAGGGATTAACGGTAGAAGAAAAAAGAATTGAAGCGGCGCCGGCTTCCGACGCGTCATAAGCCATTTTCCCTAAAATAATAAATTACAATATCTCTTAATAATGCGATGAAAAAGAATAACTTGATTTACGGGGCGCTTGCCGCCCTGGCCTTCTGCACACCTGCCGTAGCGGCTGATGTTGCTCATCCGGCGGAACATGATGACATGAAAACGCCTCAACTGAGCGCCACTTCCTATCGTTTTTACGGTGAACTGGGGGTCGGCGGATATATGGATTTAGAAGGCGAGGATAAACATAAATATAGCGATGGCACCTATATTGAAGGCGGGCTGGAAATAAAGCACGGCAGCTGGTTTGGCTTAATTTATGGCGAAGGCTGGACGGTTCAGGCCGATCGTCAGGGGAATGCCTGGGTACCGGATCACGGCTGGGGCGGATTCGAAGGTGGAATAAACCGCCTCTACGGCGGATATAAAACCGATAGCAGCACCGAGATTATGCTCAGCCTGCGCCAGGATTCATCGCTCGACGATCTGCAGTGGTGGGGCGATTTCACACCCGACCTCGGCTACGTGATCCCCAATACGCGCGATATTATGTACGCGCTCAAGGTGCAGAACCTGGCGGGAGATTTTCGCTACAGCGTGACCGCCACGCCCGCCGGGCACCACGATGAAAGCAAAGCGTGGCTCCATTTCGGCAAATACGACCGCTACGACGATAAATATACCTACCCGGCGATGATCAACGGCTACGTCCAGTACGATATTGCCGAAAAGGTCACCTGGATGAACGGTCTTGAGCTGACCGACGGTACCGGTCAGCTCTTGTTAACCGGTATTCTCACCCCCAACCTCGCCGCCCGCGCCTGGCACCATACCGGGCGCGCCAGGGGGCAAAACGTGCCGGGAACGGAGACCGGCTTTATGGCCAGCGCCATGTATGAAGCGCTCAAGGGCGTGTATCTCTCTACCGCCTATAGCTACGCCAAACACCGCCCGGATCGCGCCGCCGAGGAAACCACCTCGTTTATGCAGTTCGGCATCTGGTACGAATATGGCGGCGGACGGTTCGCGACCGCCGCGGACAGCCGCTTCTACATGAAAAACGCCTCCGGAGACCCGAGCGACCAGGTTTTCCTGATGCAATATTTCTATTGGTAAAAAGGGATATCAATACCGTGAAAATCATCACCACTCTGACGCCGCTGGCCTGCGCCCTGCTGCTAAGCTTTTCCGCTCACGCGCTGACCGCGGATGACTTTAAAAATGTTATCAACCGCAGCGGCGCGCCGCAGGCGATGCAGGATTTCGATGGCGACGACCACCAGCGTTTCAACCCGTTTTTCGATTTGGGCGCATGGCATGGGCATCTGCTGCCGGACGGTCCAGCCACCATGGGCAGCTTTCCGGGGCCCGCGCTGCTCACCGAGGAGTACATCAACTTTATGGCGACCCATTTCGATCGCCTGACGGTGTACCAGAACGGCAAAAAAGTCGCCTTCACCATGCAGGCCTGGAGCCTGCCCGGGGCGCTGGTGCAAACGCTCTCCGCGCCCGGCGTACAGATCGAGATGACCCTGCGTTTTGCCAGCGCGCACACGTCTTTACTGGAGACTAAAATCACCAGCAGCGGTCCGCTTAAGCTGGTCTGGGACGGCGAGCTGCTGGAGACGCTCTCCGCCAAAGAGGGGAAACCGCAGTCAACGCAAACCATCGACCAGGCCTTCCCGGACTATCATCGCCGCCTGAGCGCGACCCACGACGGAGTGACGGTCAGCTTCGGTAAAGTCCGTTCCGCATCGGATTTAATGACCTCCGGCGAATCGCAGTATCAGATCCATCGCTCCCTGCCGACGGTCACCCAAATCGATGGCCATCGATTCACCAGCAGCGCGCAAATCAACGGCTCGACCACGCTCTATACCACCTATTCGCACCTGCTGAACGCCGAGCAGGTGCGCCTTGAGAAAGCGCAAATCCGCGATATTCTGGCGCGACCGGCGCACTATCTGCGCGCTTCCGAGGCGCGCTGGAACGGCTATCTGCAAAAGGGGCTGACCAATCCTGATGCCACGGCGCAGCAAACCCGGGTGGCGGTGAAAGCGATCGAAACCCTTAACGGCAACTGGCGCGCGCCGGGCGGCGCCGTTAAGCACAACACAGTCACGCCGTCGGTAACCGGGCGCTGGTTCTCCGGCAACCAGACCTGGCCGTGGGATACCTGGAAGCAGGCCTACGCCATGGCCCACTTCAACCCGGAGATCGCGAAAGAGAACATCCGCGCCGTCTTCTCCTGGCAGATTGCCGCCGACGATAAAGTGCGGCCGCAGGATGCCGGGTTCATTCCGGATCTGATCGCCTGGAACCTGAGCCCGGAGCGCGGCGGCGACGGCAGCAACTGGAACGAGCGGAATACCAAACCGAGCCTGGCGGCCTGGTCGGTGATGGAAGTCTATAACGTCACGAAAGATAAAGCCTGGCTGGCGGAAATGTACCCGAAGCTGGTGGCCTACCATGACTGGTGGCTGCGCAACCGCGACCACAACGGTAACGGCGTGCCGGAGTACGGTGCGACCCGCGATAAAGCGCACAACACCGCCGATGGCGCGATGCTGTTTACCGTGAAAAAGGGCGATAAAGAACGGACGCTTTCCGGCCTGAAAACCTACGAGCAGGTGACGGCGAAGGGCGATTACGACAGCCTGGAGATCCCGGCACAGGTGGCCGCCTCCTGGGAGTCGGGGCGCGACGACGCGGCGGTCTTCGGCTTTATCGATAAAGATCAGCTGGATAAATACATCGCCGACGGCGGCAAACGCAGCGACTGGACGGTGAAATTTGCTGAAAACCGGGATAAAAGCGGCAATCTGCTCGGCTATTCGCTGCTGCAGGAGTCGGTCGATCAGGCCAGCTATATGTACAGCGACAACCACTATCTGGCGGAAATGGCGACCCTTCTCGGCAAGCCGGAGGAGGCAAAACGCTACCGGGCGCTGGCGCAAAAGCTCGCCGACTATATCAACACCTGCATGTTCGACCCGCAGAGCAAATTCTATTACGACATTCGCATTGAAGCACAGCCGCTGGCAAACGGCTGTGCCGGTAAGCCGATCGTCGAGCGCGGCAAAGGGCCGGAGGGCTGGTCGCCGCTGTTCAACGGCGCGGCCACTCAGGCGCATGCCGATGACGTCATTTCGGTGATGCTGGACAACAAAGAGTTCAATACTTTCGTACCGCTGGGTACCGCCGCATTAACGAATCCGGCGTTTGGCGCGGATATTTACTGGCGCGGCCGCGTGTGGGTGGACCAGTTCTGGTTCGGCCTGAAAGGGATGGAGCGCTACGGCCACCGCGAAGAGGCGCTGCAGCTGGCGGACGCCTTCTTCAGGCACGCCCGGGGGTTAACCTCCGATGGCCCGATTCAGGAGAATTACAATCCGCTCACCGGCGCTCAGCAGGGCGCACCGAACTTCTCCTGGAGCGCGGCGCATCTGTACATGCTGTATAACGAGTTTTTCCGTAAGTAGTTACGATGTCCCATCACCCCGCCGGGGTGAGGGCTCGTCTTACACCTCCGGCAGCAGGCCGATAAAGCTGCGCTTCTGCCGCGGCTGCGACATCAACGCCTCCAGCTTCGCCACGCAGGCCAGATAGTGCGGGGTTTTCTTGTGCGCCAGCACCGCGTCATCGTCGATATAGGCTTCATAGATAAAAAAGCGCGTCTTCACCTCCGGGTCCTGCAGGACGTCAAAGCGCAGATTGCCCGGCTCCTGCAGCGCCCCTTCGTGGTTGGCGCGGAACACCTCAAGAAACTCGTCGACCCGTTCCGGTTTGATATTGATTTCTACCAGCGTTACGTTCATTGCAGCTCTCCCTGTTTTTCCTCCTGCCAGAACTGATACGCCTCGCGGGCGCTCAGGTTCTCATGCACCACTTTTTTCACCGCCTTCAGCATCGCGCGCGGCGCGCTGGACTGGAAGATATTCCGCCCCATATCCACGCCGGAAGCCCCCTGGTCGATCGCCCGCCAGCACATCTCCAGCGCCTCCTGCTCCGGCAGCTTTTTGCCCCCGGCGATGACGATCGGCACCGGGCAGCTGGCGGTGACTTTCTCAAAGCCTTCCTCAACAAAGTAGGTTTTCACGAACTGCGCCCCCATTTCGGCGGCAATGCGGCTGGCCAGCGAGAAGTAGCGGGCGTCGCGGGTCATCTCTTTGCCCACGCCGGTTACCGCCAGCACCGGCATACCGTAGCGGTTGCCGGCGTCCACCAGCTTGATAATGTTGTTGATCGACTGATGCTCATGCTCGCTGCCGATATAGACCTGCGCCGCCACCGCGCAGACGTTCAGGCGCAGCGCGTCCTCCATCGCCACCGCCACGCACTCGTTGGAAAGCTCGCTAAGGATCGAGTTGCCGCCGGAAGCGCGCAGCACCACCGGTTTGTTGGTCGCCGCCGGCACCTGACTGCGCAGCACGCCGCGGGTGCACATCAGCACGTCGGTCTCTTCGAACAGCGGCGCAATAGAGAGATCGATACGCTCCAGCCCGGTGGTCGGCCCCTGAAAATAGCCGTGGTCGAACGCCAGCATCACCGTACGGTTGCTCTGCGGGTTGAAGATACGCGCCAGCCGCGACTGCATCCCCCACTCCAGCGACCCGCAGCCCTTCAGCGTATAGAGCGTATTCTGCTGCGGACGGTCTAAGCCGAAGTTTTTTCCCTCTTTGATATCGTCTAAATCAGCCATCTCATTCTCCATCAGAAATCGTAGTTATTGATATTCTCTTTGGTGAACACCACCCGCTCCGGCAGCAGCACGATGCCGTTGCCTTTCGCTTCATACTGATAGCCCTGTACGCTGTTGGGCTCGACTTTCAGGACGCCGAGATCTTTCACATCAACGCTGTCGCCGACGTTAAGATCGCCCTTTTTCAGCAGACGATCGGCGACGTTAACCGCGATCTTGCCCTGCTGCACCACGTCCCACAGGCCGAAGGCTTTTACCGTGCCGCGCTCCACGTAGGGGCGCATCACGTTCGGAGTACTAAAGCCGACAATCGCCACGCCCTGGCGCTTGAGGTTCTCTGCCGCCTGGGCGGCCGCCGGAAGCGCGTTGGCGTCCGGGGCGATAATGGCGTCGAGATCCGGGTACGCTTTTAAGATCCCCTCGGCGGTTTGCAGCGATTTAGTGGCGTCGTTATAGCCAAACTGCGTGGTCACCACTTCCCACTGCGGATGCGCTTTTTCGATTTTGGCCTTCGCCTCTTTTACCCACTGGTTCTGGTCGGTCACCGTCGGGCTGGAGTAGAAAAACGCCACTTTGGCGGCAGGCTTCGTCACCTGCTTTTCCGCCATCTCCACCAGCAGGCCGCCGAGCTGCTGCGGCGTCCCTTGGTTGATATAAATGCTGCGGCACTCTGGTTTGGTATCGGAGTCCCAGGTCAGGACCTTCACCCCGCGCTGCATCGCCCGCTTCAGCGCCGGGCACAGCCCGTCCGGCGATACGGCGGAGACGATAATCGCGTTGTAGCCCTGGTTGACGAAGTTGTTGATCAGCTGCACCTGGCCGGAGACGCTCGGTTCGGTCGGGCCGTCGTAGGTGACGTCCACGCCGAGCGCTTTGCCCGCCTCTTTCGCGCCGTTACCGCCGCTGGTAAAGAAGCCGACGCCAACCAGCTTAGGAATAAAGGCGATACGGTCCGCCGCCTGGGCCGATGCCATACCCAGCGCCATCGCCAGCACGATCAGTTTTGTTTTCATTTTATGCTCCGATTGTTTTACGCGAGAAAAGACGCCGCCAGCTCATCCGCACCCATTCACGGTGCAGGCTCAGCGAACGCCCCATCACCACCACAACCAACAGCGCCCCTGACAGCGCGCTCGACACCTGGTTGGGGATGCCGACCATTTGCAAACCTTGTTGTAAATAGCCCACCAGCAGCGCGGCCAGCGCCGTGCCGACGATCGAGCCGGAACCGCCGTAGATATTGGCCCCGCCGAGCACCGCGGCGGTCAACGCCGGCATCAGCAGGTCGCGGCCTAAGTCCGAGCGCGCCGAGCCGAAATAGGAGACCATCACCAGCGCCGCTACCGCCGACGTCACGCCCACCAGGCCATACAGCGCGTAGGGCATCCCGTTAACGGAAAGCGCGGCGTAGCGCGCGGCGCGCGGGTTCTGCCCGAGCAGAAAAAGATGCCGCCCAAAGCGCCCGCGGTGGGCCAGCAGCCAGAAGAAAAAGGTGATAACGGCGAACAGCACCAGCGGTATCGGCAGGCCGAACAGGGTCAGGTTGGCGAAGGCGGTAAAGCTATCCGGGAATCCGCCGATGCCTTCGTAGCCGGTTGCCCCGGCCATGCCAGAAAGCAGCAGCGCGCCGCCGCCGTAGAGGTACAGGGTGCCGAGCGTAATCACCAGCGGGCTAATGCCGGTGTAATGAATCAGCGCCGCGTTCAGCAACCCGCACAGCAGGCCGAGCAGCAGCGTCAGGGGGATCGCGAGGCTCATGGGCCAGCCCGCCTGCATCATCACCCCCAGCGCGATGGCGCACAGGCCGATGGTGGAACCGAGCGAAATATCAATCCCGCCGCTGATAATTACCAGCGTCAGCGGCAGCGCCACGATGCCAATGCAGATAAAGTCGCTGGTGCTGAACAGCAGCATATTGAGATCCAGCATGCGCGGATTCAGGGCGCCAAACAGCAGGATCTCCAGCACCAGTAGCGCCAGCAGCGCGCTTTCCCAGTTGAGCTTCATTTACGCCACCTCTTTGTTTTTGCGTTCGGGAAACGGGGCCACTCGCTTGCCCCCTTTATTACCGGGCTGAAAGCGGCTGTACTTCAGCGCCCGCTGATGGCGGGCCAGCGCCTGACGCAGCCGCCCGTCGAGCACCAGTACGCCGAGCAGCACCAGGCCGGCGATGAAGTCGTTCCACCACGCCGGGAGACGGAACAGCACCAGCACGGTGTCAATTTGGGTGAGGAAGAAGGCGCCGAGAAAAGCGCCCAGCAGCGTGCCGGTACCGCCAAGCAGCGAGATCCCGCCGAGCACGCAGGCGGCGATGGCCTTCATCTCCAGGCCGCTGCCGGTCTGATTGGGCACAAAGCCAATCTGCGCGGCGAACACAATCCCGGCGCAGGCCGCCAGCATGCCGTTAAGGGTAAATGCCAGCATCCGCGTGCGGTTCACCGCCACCCCGAGCTGGCGGGCCGCGGCGAGGTTATCGCCGACGGCGTAAAAATCACGGCCAAAGGCGGTGCGCGACAGTATCCAGCCGCCCGCCAGCAGCAGCGCCAGCACCAGCCAGCCCAGCGGCGAAATACCGATGAACGCCGGCTCCGACAGCGCCTTCAGGCTGTTCGGTAAACCTTCAATCCACTTACCGCCGGTCCACAGCAGCATCACCCCGCGATAGAGCCCGAGGGTGCCGAGGGTGGCGACAATCGCCGGGATGCGCAGCCCCACCACCAGCAGGCCGTTAAAGGCGCCGGCCAGCGCGCCGATCGCCAGCGCGAAGGCGATGGCGGTCATCAGGCCATACCCGCTATTCAGCGCCACGCCTGTCGCGATAGCGCTCAGGCCGACGGTGGAGCCTACCGAAACGTCGATATTGCGAGTGAGCATCACCAGCGTTGCCCCCAGCGCCAGCAGGCAAAGGATTTGCGCGCTGGCAAAGATCATGGCCAGGGTTTGCAAACTGAAATAAGCCGGGTTGAGCGCCACCAGCCCGGCAAACAGCACCACGATGGCGAGAAAGGCGCTCAGTTCACGATTCTTTAATAACGTTTTCATGCCTGTCCTCCGAAGGCCAGGGTCATCATCCGGTCAACGCTGACCGCCTGCTGCGCCAGCTCGCCGCTCTGCCTGCCCTGATGCATCACCAGCACCCGATCGGCCAGGCCAACGAACTCGTCGAGATCGCTGGAGATCATCAATACCGCCACGTTCTGCGCGGCGACGCTTTTCAACAGCTGATAGATGTCGGCGCGGGCGGAAACGTCCACGCCGCGGGTCGGCTCATCGACGATCAGCAGCAGCGGGTTAGCCTCCAGGCAGCGCGCCAGCAGTACCTTCTGCTGGTTACCGCCGGAGAGCGTGCGCACCGGGCGATCGCCATCGGCCATTTTGATCCCCAGCGCCCGGTGATAGCGCTCCACCACCGCCGCTTCGCGCCTGTTCTGCTGCCACAGCGACGGCTGGTTAAACATCACCGTGTTCCAGCGCACCGGCGCATCGAGAAACAGCCCGGAAACCTGCCTGTCCTCCGGCAGATAGACCAGCCCGCAGGCCAGCCTGGCGCGCGTACTGTCGCGGCTGATATCGCGGTTTTCCAGCCATACCCGCCCGGCGCGCGCCGGTCGCAGACCGTAGAGCGTTTCGGCAAATTCGGTGCGCCCGGATCCGACCAGCCCGGCGAGGCCGACGATCTCCCCGGCGCGGATCTCCAGGTTGAGATCGATAAAACCTTCTCCGGTCAGATCTTCAACCCTAAGGACCGGGAAATCCTGCGCCTGAGTGCGGCGATTGCCCGGCAGCGCCAGCCACAGCTTTTGCGTGTCGCTCAGCGCACGATCGCGGCTGACGGGCGTCATTGCGCCGATCAGCTGATTGTCGCCGTAGTGCGCGGTTTCCCCGCTCAGCACCACCGCGCCGTCGCGCATCACCGAGACGTGGCTGGCGACCTGGCGGATCTCCGGCAGCTTGTGCGAGATAAACACGATCCCGACGCCGAGCGCCTGCAAAGAGCGGATCTGGCGAAACAGGCGCTCGGTTTCCCCCGGCGTCAATGAGGCGGTGGGTTCATCGAGGATCAGGATCTGCGCGTCGCGCATCAGCCCGCGCAGGATCTCCACCATTTGTTGGTCGGCGACTTCCAGGGTGCTGGCCGCCGCCTCAAGGTTAAGCTGGCAGCTAAGCTGCTGAAGCTTTTCCTGCAGGCGGGCCTCGGTATCCGCCCGCTTTGGCAGACGAAAAAGAATATTTTCCCGCACCGTCAGATTGGGGAATAACATCGGTTCCTGCGGCACCAGATACACGCCCTGCTGATGGGCCTGGGCGGGAGTAAGGCGCGCAAATGTACGTTCGCCGAGGATGAGCTCACCGCTGTCGGGGGTCTCTACCCCGGCGATAATCTTCATCAGCGTCGATTTTCCGGCGCCGTTACCGCCCATCAGCGCGTGCACCTGGCCGGAAAGCAGCGTGAAATCAATCTGCTTCAGCACGGTGACGCCGGAGAACTGTTTGCCGATTTGGCGAGCTTCAAGCAGTGGCTTCATCATCGCGCCTCATTTTGAACAAAAGATTTTTTAAATTAATAATGTTCAAAAGCGTAGACGGTGAACTATATTTACAACCGTGCAACGATCACAGTTTTATGCTTTCGATCGTTTGAAGAAAACCAGCGGACAACGAAAGATCCGTTTTGCCAGTCGGCTCACATTTTCCGACCGCGCAATAACGAACATATGATCTAAATTTTTATAAGAGTTCAATTTATGAGCGAAAAACGCATTACGGAAGAGAGCCGCTACGCCGGGCTGGCGTTAGCCGAGGAGGAGCTGGTGGCGCGGGTGGCGTGGTGTTACTACCACGACGGCCTGACGCAGAACGACATCGGCGAGCGTTTAGGGCTGCCGCGGTTAAAGATCTCCCGCCTGCTGGAGAAGGGCCGCCAGTCGGGGGTGATCCGCGTCCAGATTAATTCGCGCTATGAGGGCTGCCTGGCGCTGGAAACCGAACTTCAGCAGCGTTTCGGTCTGAAAATTGCCCGCGTGCTGCCGGCGCTGAATACCCCGCCGATGAACACCCGTCTGGGGATTGGCGCGGCGCAATCGTTAATGGGCGTGCTGGAGCCGGGACAGCTGCTGGCGGTGGGCTTTGGCGAAGCCACCATGAGCTGCCTGCAGCATCTGAGCGGGTTTATCGGCTCCCAGCAGGTTCGGCTGGTGACGCTTTCCGGCGGCGTGGGCCCGTATATGACCGGCATTGGCCAGCTGGATGCCGCCTGTAGCGTCAGTATGATCCCCGCGCCGCTGAGGGTGTCATCGGCGGATGTGGCGGAGATCCTGCGCCGGGAATCGAGCGTCCGCGACGTGATCCTCGCCGCGACGGCGGCGGATGCGGCGGTGGTAGGTATCGGCGCCATTGACCAGCGCCGGGACGCCACCATCCTGCGCTCCGGCTATATCAGCGAAGGCGAACAGCTGATGTACGCCCGCAAAGGCGCGGTCGGCGACATTTTAGGTTATTTCCTGCAGGCCGACGGCAAACCGGTTGAAGGGCTGGAGATCCATCGGGAACTGCTCGGCGTCACCCTTGATGAGCTGGCGCAGCTGCCGACCATCGTGGGCGTCGCCGGGGGCACAGAAAAAGCGCAGGCGATTTACGCGGCCCTTATCGGCAAGCGGATTAATGGCCTGGTAACGGAAGAGACAACAGCACGCGCGGTGCTGACGCTGGCCTCATAACGGCCCTGCGCCGCGCAACACGAGCGAGGCGCATGTCATGAGTTACCTGTTAGCGTTAGATGCCGGGACCGGCAGCATTCGGGCGGTCGTATTCGATCTCCAGGGCCGCCAGATAGCGGTCGGCCAGGCCGAATGGAAGCACCTGAGCGTGGACAATGTCCCCGGCTCGATGGAGTTCGACCTTGGCACCAACTGGCAGCTGGCCTGTCAGTGTATCCGTCAGGCGCTGGCCGCCGCCCATCTCTCTGCGGCGGATATTCAGTCCGTGGCCTGCTGCTCGATGCGTGAAGGCATCGTGCTTTACGACCGCAACGGCGAGGCCATCTGGGCCTGCGCCAACGTTGACGCCCGCGCCAGCCGCGAGGTGGCGGAGCTCAAAGAGATCCACGACGACCGTTTTGAATCCGAAGTGTACGGCGTGTCCGGGCAGACCCTGGCACTGAGCGCCATGCCGCGCCTGCTGTGGCTGGCCCATCATCGCCCGGATATCTACCGCAAAGCGGCGACCATCACCATGATCAGCGACTGGCTGGCGGCAAAGCTTTCCGGCGAACTGGCGGTTGACCCTTCTAACGCCGGAACCACCGGGATGCTCGACCTCTTCAGCCGCGATTGGCGCCCGGCGCTGCTGGATATGGCCGGGCTGCGGGCCGATATTCTCTCGCCGGTCAAAGAGACCGGCAGCGTACTGGGAGCGGTGACCGACGCGGCGGCGGCGCAAAGCGGGCTGCGCGCGGGCACGCCGGTGGTGATGGGCGGCGGCGACGTCCAGCTCGGCTGCCTGGGCCTCGGCGTGGTGCGCGCCGGGCAGACGGCGGTGCTCGGCGGCACTTTCTGGCAGCAGGTGGTTAATCTGCCGGAAGTCCGAACTGATCCGGAGATGAATATTCGCGTTAACCCGCACGTCATTCCCGGCATGGCGCAGGCGGAATCCATCAGCTTCTTCACCGGCCTGACCATGCGCTGGTTCCGCGACGCGTTCTGCGCGGAAGAGAAGCTGATTGCCGGGCGCCTCGGCGTCGACGCCTATAGCCTGCTCGAAGAGATGGCCAGCCGCGTGCCGGCGGGTTCCCACGGGGTGATGCCGATCTTCTCTGACGCCATGCACTTTAAGCAGTGGTACCACGCCGCGCCGTCGTTTATTAACCTCTCCATCGACCCGGAAAAATGCAATAAGGCCACCCTCTTCCGCGCGCTGGAAGAGAACGCGGCGATTGTCTCTGCCTGTAATCTGGCGCAAATTTCGCAGTTTTCCGGCGTGCGGTTTGACAGCCTGGTCTTTGCGGGCGGGGGCTCAAAAGGCGCGCTGTGGAGCCAGATCCTCAGCGATGTCACCGGCCTCCCGGTGCGGGTGCCGGAGGTCCGCGAGGCGACGGCGCTGGGCTGCGCGATCGCCGCCGGCGCCGGCGCCGGGCTGTACGGCGATATGGCGGCGACGGGCGAGAAGCTGGTGAGCTGGCACCGGGAATTTACGCCTAATCCGGCGCATCGCGAGCTGTATCACGAGATGATGATCAAATGGCAGTCGGTGTACGCCGAGCAGCTCGGTCTGGTGGACAGCGGATTAACGACCTCGATGTGGCAGGCGCCGGGGCTGACGCGCCGTGCCCCTGTTGCCCCCTCACCCTAAGCCTCTCCCCTACAGGAGAAGAAACCGTCCGGGCATAACTGGCCCCAGCGCCATTCCGCCCTTCTCCCTCTCCCGGAGGGAGAGGGCCGGGGTAAGGGAGAACCTTCCGCCGTTCTTTGAATCCCATCACAATCGCCGCACTCCCCTTTTCCCTTTTCGCCCGCGGCGGCTAAATTAGTAACTCATCCGACCACATAACAATAATTTTACACTGGAAGAGATTATGAGCCGCTACCCGTCGCTTTTCGCCCCGCTTGACCTGGGGTTCACAACGCTCAAAAACCGCGTGTTGATGGGCTCGATGCACACTGGCCTGGAGGAGCTGCCGGACGGCGCACAGCGGCTGGCGGCGTTTTACGCCGAGCGCGCCCGCCACGGGGTGGCGCTGATCGTCACCGGCGGGATTGCCCCGGCGCCTTCCGGCGTCACCATGGCGGGCGGCGCGGTGCTTAACGACGCCAGCCATCTCGCTCATCACCGCCATATCACCGATGCGGTACACGAGGAGGGCGGCAAAATCGCGCTGCAGATCCTGCATACCGGGCGCTACAGCTACCAGCCGCAGCTGGTGGCCCCTTCCGCGCTGCAGGCGCCGATCAACCCCTTTACGCCTCACGAACTGAGCCACGAAGAGATCTTACAGCTGATCGATGATTTTGCCCGCTGCGCCCAGCTGGCGCGGGAAGCCGGGTACGACGGCGTCGAAGTGATGGGCTCGGAAGGCTATCTGATTAACGAATTTCTTGCCGCGCGCACCAACCTGCGCGACGACCAGTGGGGCGGCGACTACGCCCGACGCATGCGTTTTGCCGTAGAGG
This sequence comes from Klebsiella sp. CN_Kp106, assembly GCF_040064575.1. NCBI lineage: Bacteria > Pseudomonadati > Pseudomonadota > Gammaproteobacteria > Enterobacterales > Enterobacteriaceae > Klebsiella > Klebsiella sp. CN_Kp106. The sequence continues at coordinate 19,799 of NZ_JBEAIG010000044.1, forward strand.
TGGTCAGAGCCGTGCGGGAGCGCGCGGGCAGCGATTTTATTATTGTCTACCGCCTGTCGATGCTCGACCTGGTCAGCGGCGGCAGCACCCTGGCGGAGGTCACCGCGCTGGCGAAAGCGATTGAGGCCGCCGGGGCCACGATTATCAATACCGGCATCGGCTGGCACGAGGCGCGCATTCCCACCATCGCCACTCCGGTACCGCGCGGCGCGTTTAGCTGGGTCACCCGCAAGCTGAAAGGCGCGGTGTCGATCCCGCTGGTCACCACCAACCGGATTAACGATCCCGCCGTGGCGGAGGCGATCCTGGCCCGCGGAGACGCCGACATGGTATCGATGGCCCGCCCTTTCCTCGCCGACAGCGAATTTCTCTCTAAAGCACAGAGCGGGCGGGCGGATGAGATCAATACCTGTATTGGCTGCAACCAGGCCTGCCTCGATCGGATCTTCGCCGGTAAAGTCACCTCGTGTCTGGTCAACCCGCGCGCCTGCCATGAAACCCTGATGCCGATAGCGCCCGCGACCGCACCGAAGCGGCTGGCGGTAGTCGGCGCCGGTCCTGCCGGCCTGGCCTTTGCAGTTAACGCCGCCTCGCGCGGGCATCAGGTGACGCTCTTTGACGGGCACCATGAGATTGGCGGCCAGTTTACTATCGCCAAACAGATCCCCGGCAAAGAGGAGTTCCATGAAACTCTGCGTTATTACCGCCGGATGCTGGATCTTACCGGCGTCGCGCTGCGGCTTGAAACCCGGGTGACGGCCGACGATCTGCGGGCATTTGATGAGATTATCCTCGCCACCGGGATCGCCCCGCGGATGCCGGATATCGCCGGGATCGATCATCCGAAGGTGCTGAGCTACCTCGATGTCCTGCGTGATAAAGCGCCGGTCGGCGAGAAGGTGGCGATTATCGGCTGCGGCGGGATCGGCTTTGATACCGCCATGTACCTCAGCCAGTCCGGCGTCGCCACCAGCCAGAATATCGACGAGTTCTGTGCGGAATGGGGGATCGATACCAGCCTGCAGAGCGCGGGCGGATTACGCCCGGAAGGGATGCTGCTGGCTAAAAGCCCGCGCCAGATCGTGATGCTGCAGCGCAAAACCAGCAAGCCCGGCGACGGGCTGGGGAAAACCACCGGCTGGATCCACCGCGCCACCCTGCTGGCCCGCGGCGTCAAAATGATCCCCGGCGTCAGCTATCAACGGATCGATGATGCCGGCCTACATGTGACGATCGGCGGCGAATCTCAGGTGCTTAACGTTGATCATGTGATTATCTGCGCCGGTCAGGTTCCCCGCCGCGAGCTGGCCGATCCGCTGCAGGCGGCGGGTAAAACGGTGCATTTGATTGGCGGCTGCGACGTGGCGATGGAGCTGGACGCCCGGCGGGCAATCGCTCAGGGCACCCGGCTGGCGCTGTCGATTTAGGGAAAGGAAACCCGGCCGGTAGCCGGGGAAACCGGGAAAGCCGATAACGCTCAGCGCTGTTTGCGCACCTTTGTCGCTTTCAACACCACAAATTTATTATTGGTGGCGATCGTCGTGCAGTTACCGAACGCGCGTTTCAGCTTGCGGAAATAATCGAGATGGCGGTTGCCGACGACATACAGCTCGCCGCCGTACTTCAGACTGCGGCGGGCGTCGTTAAACATCTGCCAGGCAATATGATCGGTGATCGCATGCTGCTGATGAAACGGCGGGTTGCAGAGGATGGCGGCGAAGCGGTCCGGCTCAATATCGGACAGCGCGTTATTCACCACAAACTCGCAGCGCTCGAGGTCATCCGGCATATTGGTTTCGACGTTCAGCCGGCTGGAAGCGACCGCCATATAGGACTCATCGGTAAACATCACCCGGGCGTCCGGGTTTAAAGCCAGCGCTTTCAGGCCAATCACGCCGTTGCCGCAGCCAAGATCGGCGATCTCGCCTTCAATATTTGCCGGCAGATGCTCCAGGAAGAAGCGTGCGCCAATATCCAGGCCGCTGCGGGCGAACACGTTGGCGTGGTTGTGAATCGTCCACGGCGTACCGTCCAGCGGCCAGCTGTAGGTTTGCGGCGCATCGGCCACCTCAGGCGCGGTAAAGGTACAGAAAATCAGCCGCGCCTTTTTCCATGCCAGCGATGTGGTGGTGGTGCCGAGGATCTTCTCAAACAGCGCCAGGGTGGAATTGTGGACATCCCGCGCTTTCGCGGCGGCGATGATGCGGGTTTCCGGCGTGACAACCTCGCGCAGCGCACGCAGCTGCTGCTCCAGCAGCGCCAGCTGCTTCGGAACCTTAATGAGCACCAGCGCCGGCGCGGCAGGCAGTTCGCTCAGGGGATCCTGAAAACGTACGCTCTCTTCATCAATGCCGTTCATCCGCAGGTTGTAGCGGGTCGCCAGCTCAGATACGTAGGAATCGTTGATGCTGACCGGGTTGCGTTCCGCCAGCGCGCAGCCCAGCGCGCCAAAGCTGTCATTGAAAATGAGCGTCAGGCCGTCGACGTCATTCACCTGTTGCAGCAGATATTCATCCGCCGCTTCCCACGCCTGAAGCGCTTCCTCTTCAGCATTCGGCGGGAACCGCTCTAATGTGAATAACTCACCGTTTAACTCTACCTGGCTCATCGCCTTTGTGCCTCCGGAACACTAAAACCCGCGAGTTTATACGCAAACTTCGCCCAGTAGAATAGAGATGCGCCGATTATCTCCATCTGCCGGGCGACAGTCCGTTACGCCGGGAGGTCGTCCTGCGCCAGGCGCGACAGGCGTTTATCGTCCAGGCTGTACTTGCTCATGATAACAATCAGCAGCGCCACCAGCACCCCGGGGAAGACGGTGAACAGCAGCTTGATCATCTGCAGCGCGGAGTCGGTTTGCTGCGCTGCGCCGCCAACGTAGTCGCCCCATGCCAGCATATAGCCCACCAGCGCGCCGCCGATGGCGATCCCCAGCTTGATGGCAAACAGGTTCGTTGAAAAAACGATCCCGCTGAGCTTTTTACCGCTGCGTTTCTCTTCCGCATCGATAATATCGGACAGCATGCTCCACTGCAGCGGCGTGGCGGCCAGCTGAATAATATTGATGATAATCACCAGCGCAAAGATAGCGGCCACGTTCCCCGCCGGGACGAAGTACATGCCTATCAGCAGCGCCGCCTCAATGGCCATCGAGATTTTAAACCCTTTCACTTTATCAATATTTTTAAAGATAAACGGGGAGAGCATCGCCCCCAGCACGCCGGAAGCCAGGGTGGTGGTCAGCAGCAGACTGCCCAGATCCGCCCGCCCCATAATGTTGTTGACGTAATAGAGCGTGGTCCCGCCTTTAAACAGCACCGCAATCAGGTTAACGACGTTGAGCGCGAAGAGAATGCGCCAGTCCTTGTTGGCGAGCAGGGTTTTCAGATCGTCAAGAATGCTGCTTTGATTGTTGACCGCGATATCCGTGGTGTAGCGCTCTTTCGTCAGGCCGAAGCAGATAAAGAACAGAATGATGCTCAGGCACCCCATCACAATCATGGTGTAAAAATAGCCGTTTTGCACATTACCCTGACCCAGCCAGGCCACCAGCGGCAGCGCGGTCAGCGAGACAATCAGACCGCCGAGCGTACTGAGCGCAAAGCGCCAGGACTGAAGCGAAACGCGCTCGCGGGAATCGTTAGAGATATTATTGATCATCGCGCAATACGGAACGTTAATCGCCGTATAGACCAGCGATAATAAGGTATAAGAAACATAGGCGTAAATCAGCTTACCGGTATAGCCGAAATCCGGCGTATAAAACGTTAAGCAGCAAAGTACGCCAAAAGGAATTGCGAACCATAAAATATAAGGGCGGAATTGCCCATATTTAGTCCGGGTACGATCCGCCACCGCCCCCATTAATACATCGGTGACCGCGTCTAACACCCTGACTGCGAGAAACATGGTCCCCATATGCGCCGGACTTAAACCAAATACGTCGGTATAAAACCAGGCCATAAACAGCATCACCGTCTGCCAGACTAAATTACAGCCGGTATCCCCTAACCCATAGCTAAATTTTTCTTTAATACTGATACGGGCAGTGTTCATCGCGCCTCTGCCAGAAAGATCGTTAATATTTGTCCTCTGTACGTTATTGCTTAGGGCTTACCGATTATGTATAAATCATCCTGTTAAATATAAGAAGAGTGTACCCGATGAGTGACGAATCTCCCGTTTTCGAAAAGATCCCCGTGGGCGCCGGCGAGCTATTTACCTTACGGGTAGATAACATAAATGATTTCAATGGCATAAACGTAGTCCCCCATTTTCATATGATGGACGAACTGATGTGGTTCAGAGAGTCGGCAGGCAGCTATTCGATTGGTGATGAGAAATTTACGATAAAAAACAATACCCTGGTTTTCGTGCCTGCCTTATTGATCCATGAAATGACGCTGCCGGCCGCTGCCAGCCACAAGCGTTATCTTATGCAATTCGAAAAAGAGTGGCTTGAGGGATATGACCTGTCGCTACCCGCCGCGCACTGCGGCGCAGTCGCTTACCTTTCCGGCGAGGAAGCCGAGCGTCTGGAGCTGCTCCTGAGCTGGTGCGGCGAGTTCAGCGACTTTGCCGATTCGCTGTTCCGTTCCCTGATGCAGAGCGTGCTGCTGCATGCCTTTAACAGCCTGAAAGATTCCGTCCCCATTACCGAACGGACCAACCACCACTACCTCAGCGAGCTGATTGAACTTCTGCAATCCATTGATGAAAATGAAAATTTTGAGATGACAACCGAAGAAGCCGCCCGCCGCTGCCGGTGGTCGAAATCCTGGTTTTCCCGCACCTTTAAATCCGCCTTCGGCATCAGCTTCAAAAAATTTATGCTGCTGCGCAAACTGAATATCGCTATCAATCTACTGACCAACACCGACCTGAAGATTAGCGATATCTCGCAAAGCGCCGGCTTCACCGACAGCGCCTACTTCTGCCTCAAGTTTAAAGAGATGATGAACGACACCCCGCTGGCCTTCCGTCACAAAGTCAGAAGCACCGATGCCGTAGGGCGTCAGGCGGAGAAATAACGCGTTTTTGTGAGCCGCATCACCGGAGAAGTAGACGTTTATTATATAAATAGCCAGAGTCTATATATCCCCGTCGCCATCGCCTATTTACAATCATCGCTATATTTTGCGCATTAAGGGTAAATACGATGATTCAGAATCCTGTGTTTAAAGGTTTTAATCCTGACCCCAGTATCTGTCGGCGCGGCGATGATTATTATGTGGCGGTCTCTTCCTTTGAATGGTTTCCCGGTCTGCCGGTTTACCATTCGAGGGATTTAAAACATTGGCAATTACTTACCCACGTTCTTACCGATGATAATAATCCGGATTTAAAAAAGCTGCCCTCCGCCAAAGGCATTTGGGCACCGAGCCTGACCTGGTGTGAAGAGGAAAAGCTGTTCTACGTTATTTATGGCGTGATGAATTCCATGAATTCACGTTATTTCGATGTAGATAACTATCTAATTACCGCCAGTGAAATCACCGGCCCGTGGAGTGAGCCGGTTTATCTCCACTCTGCCGGGTTCGATGCCTCCATTTTGCACGACACCGACGGAAAAAAATGGATCGTTTCCCTGGAGTGGGAAACCCGCGAAGGTTACGAAAAACCGGGCGCCATTTGCCTGGTGGAGTATTCGCCGCAAACGCGAAGCGTTGTCGGCTATCCGCAGCGGATCTGGCGCGGCGGTACCGATCGCGGCTGTATTGAAGCACCGCATTTGACGCGCCGCGGCGACTATTACTACCTGATGGTCGCCGAAGGCGGCACCGGCTACGGCCATGCGGTCACCATGGCGCGCGCAACGCAGGTCGCCGGCCCCTATGAAGGCGATCCGCAAAACCCCATCGTCACCTCCTGGCCGGAGAACTTTAACGCGCGCCACGACGCAGACCATCTCAAACCACACTACTTCAATCCGCAAACCTATCTGCAAAAAGCCGGGCACGGCAGCTACGTCGAGACCCCGACGGGCGAAGTCTGGTTAACCCATCTTTGCAGCAGACCCTTCCGCCAGGCGCTGCGCTGCCCGCTGGGCCGCGAGACGGCGATACAAAAGATGGTATGGAGCGACGATGGCTGGCTGCGCATGGCGGACGGGGGGAACCTCGCTCAGCACCAGGTGGAAGAGTCTAATCTGCCTTCTCAGCCGTTTCCGGCTAAACCAGACAGGGATGATTTTGATGGGCAGACGCTGGATAACGCCTTCTATGCGCCGCGGATCCGCTTTCAGCGCTTTACCAGCCTTGAACGTAAAGCGGGCTACCTTGCCTTACGCGGCCAGGAGTCGCTGAGCTCGCTCAATAAAGTCAGTCTGCTGGCGAAAAAGCTCACCTCGGTATACGCCACCATCGTCACGAAGATGGATTTCAGCCCGGAGATTTATCAGCACAGCGCCGGCCTGACGCTCTACTACGACAACATGAACTATCTGTTTTTGCATAAAACCTGGGATGAAGCCTCCGGCGCAGCGCAGCTGGCCATCATTTATATGGATAACGGCGAGCGTCACGACGACCCGCAGAAAATCCGCCTTGCGGAGGGAGAAGTCTATCTGGCGATGGCGATTAACGGCCGGGAGATACGGTGCTCGTGGTCCGCGGATGGCGAAAAATACCAAAACATCGGCGCGGTCTACGACACCTCGCATTTTTCCGATGAATACAGCCGCTACGGCGAGTTTACCGGCGCGTTTGTCGGCATGGCCTGCGTGGATAGCATGCTGCATCGTAAAGAGGCGCTGTTTGACTTCTTTAGCTACCGGGCGGTAGAAGACGCGATAATCGAGTAACGCCGCCTTTCTGGCATCCTGCCCGCGCGGGGTGCTAGAATCCCCGGCAGTTGTCGCTGAATGACCCAAACAGGCTGCATGAGCACTTTAACCTATCTCCAGGGCTACCCTGAATCCCTGCTGGCGCAGGTCACCGCGTTAATCGAACAGAACCGTCTCGGCGAGGTGCTGAAAAAGCGCTATCCGCAGGGTCACGATATCAACAACGATAAAGCGCTGTACCAGTACACCCAGGATCTGAAGTCGCGCTATCTGCGCGGCGCGGCGCCGATCAATAAGGTGATGTACGACAACAAGATCCACGTGCTCAACAACGCGCTCGGCCTGCATACCGCCATCTCCCGCGTTCAGGGCGGCAAGCTGAAGGCGAAAGCCGAAATTCGCGTCGCCACCGTCTTTCGCGATGCGCCGGAGGATTTTCTGCGGATGATCGTGGTGCACGAGCTGGCGCACCTGAAGGAAAAAGAGCACAACAAAGCGTTCTATCAGCTGTGCTGCCATATGGAGCCGCAGTACCATCAGCTGGAGTTTGATACCCGCCTGTGGCTGACCCAGCTTTCGTTAGAGCGTTCTGCGCCATAGCGCACTGGTTTTGTCATGATGGCGTGCTACAGTGACGAAAGGTCCCTTTTACGGAGTTCGTCAACGTTTATGATACGTTTCGCAGTTGTTGGCACAAACTGGATAACCAAGCAGTTTGTCGATGCCGCCCATGAAACCGGCAAATATAAACTCACCGCCATCTACTCCCGCAGCCTTGAGCAAGCCCAGGCCTTCGCCAGCGACTATCCCGTCGAACATCTGTTCACTTCGCTGGAAGATTTAGCGCAAAGCCCTGACGTTGACGCGGTCTATATCGCCAGCCCAAACTCGCTGCACTTCCCGCAAACCCGCCTGTTTCTGCGCCATAAAAAGCACGTGATTTGCGAAAAACCGCTGGCCTCTAACCTGCAGGAAGTTGAAGCCGCGATCAAAACGGCGCGGGAAAATAACGTGGTGCTCTTCGAAGCGTTCAAAACCGCCAGCCTGCCAAACTTCCAGCTGCTTAAACAGTCGTTCGACAAGATCGGCAAGCTGCGCAAAGCCTTTATTAACTACTGCCAGTACTCTTCCCGTTATCAGCGCTATCTCGACGGTGAAAATCCCAATACCTTCAATCCGGCCTTCTCTAACGGCTCGATTATGGACATCGGCTTTTACTGTCTGGCCTCCGCGGTGGCGCTGTGGGGCGAGCCTCGCGCGGTGCACGCAACCGCCAGCCTGCTGGAAAGCGGCGTCGATGGCCAGGGCACGGTCGTTCTCAGCTACGGAGATTTCGATGTCACCCTGCACCACTCGAAGGTCAGCGATTCCGCCATCCCCAGCGAAATTCAGGGCGAAGCCGGCGCGCTGGTGATCGAAAAAATCTCCGAATGCCAGAAAGTGTGCTTCGTGCCGCGCGGCGGCAAGTCTCAGGATCTCACCCAGCCGCAGCATATCAATACGATGCTGTATGAAGCGGAGGAGTTCGCTCGTCTGGTCGAAGCCAACGAGGTGGCTCATCCGGGTCTGGAAGTGAGCCGCATCACGGCGAAGCTGCTGAGCGAAATTCGTCGCCAGACCGGCGTGGTCTTCCCGGCGGATAGTCAACCGGTGGCGTAAAGCTGTGTAAATGGTCCGTCGGCCTCCATTGACGCCATTTATAACCTGTAATACTTTGTTACGCGCAAAGGGGAGTAACTTCCTTGCCGGCCGATCGTCATTACGATGCGTGAAAAACCGCATCCGGTCGCCGGGCAACAGATTCTTGTTGTAAGTGAGACCTTGCCGGAAGGCGAGGTCTATGCATAAAAGCGCAGCGGCTGCCGTCTTCCGACGTCAGCCGTTTTGTTTTTATGTAAGGAAAATAGTAATGAATACTGTCGGCACACCGTTGTTATGGGGCGGATTCGCAGTGGTCGTGGTCATCATGCTGGCTATCGATCTGCTGCTGCAGGGACGGCGTGGTGCGCATAGCATGACCATGAAGCAGGCCGCTGGCTGGTCCATTCTCTGGGTTACCCTCTCGCTGCTGTTTAACGCCGCTTTCTGGTGGTATCTGGTGCAGACCGAAGGTCGCGCCGTGGCCGACCCGCAAGCGCTGGCGTTCCTCACCGGCTACCTGATCGAGAAAGCGCTGGCCGTGGATAACGTCTTCGTCTGGCTGATGCTGTTCAGCTACTTTGCCGTTCCGCCTGCGCTACAGCGCAGAGTGCTGGTTTACGGCGTACTGGGCGCGATCGTGCTGCGTACGATCATGATCTTCGCCGGCAGCTGGCTGATTTCTCAGTTTGAATGGCTGCTCTACGTCTTCGGCGCATTCCTGCTGTTTACCGGCGTGAAGATGGCGCTGGCGAAAGAGGACGATTCCGGGATCGGCGATAAACCGCTGGTACGCTGGATCCGCAATCATCTGCGCATGACGGATAAAATCGAAGGTGAACGCTTCTTTACCCGCAAAAACGGCGTTATCTACGCCACGCCGCTGCTGCTGGTGCTGATTCTGGTCGAGCTAAGCGACGTTATCTTTGCCGTCGACAGCATTCCGGCCATCTTCGCCGTGACCACCGATCCGTTTATCGTGCTGACCTCAAACCTGTTCGCGATTCTCGGCCTGCGCGCGATGTATTTCCTGCTGGCGGGCGTCGCGGAGCGTTTCTCCATGCTGAAGTACGGCCTGTCGGTGATTCTGGTGTTTATCGGCATCAAGATGCTGATTGTCGATTTTTACCATATTCCCATCGGCATTTCGCTGGGCGTGGTCGGCGGTATTCTGGCGTTGACGCTGCTTATCAACGCCTGGGTCAATAAGCAGAACGATCGGAAAAAACAGCTGCAGTAAGACGTAAACGGCCGGGTGAAGACCCGTTTCACCCGGTCGGCAACGTTTGCCGCGCATTATTCTTACTCATGTCACAAAATAGTTAATACATAGTTAAAAAATAAGATCTCAGCGCGATAAACAGCATTTTACCCTTCCCCAGAAGCGTTCTTTCCGTATACTCAACCAGGCAAACATCTATTTACATCCGGACATAAACGTTACAAATAATACGTAGCCGGGACGGACAGCGACATCACTGGAAGGAATGAATTATGGCAACCCCATCACCCCGATCGACCCTGCTACGGCGACTGGCTCAGGGCAGTCTGGTCAAACAAATTTTAATTGGTCTGGTACTCGGCGTGCTGCTGGCGACGGTCTCAAAACCGGCCGCCGTGGCGGTTGGACTGCTGGGTACGCTGTTCGTCGGCGCGCTGAAAGCGGTGGCGCCGGTGCTGGTACTGATGCTGGTCATGGCCTCTATCGCCAACCATCAGCAGGGGCAGAAAACCAGCATCCGCCCGATTCTGTTCCTCTATCTGCTGGGGACTTTTGCCGCCGCGTTAACCGCGGTGCTGTTCAGCTTCCTCTTTCCGTCAACGCTGCACCTGAACGCGGCGGCAGAGAGCATCACCCCACCGTCGGGTATCGTCGAAGTCCTGCGCGGGCTGCTGATGAGCATGGTTTCTAACCCCATTGACGCGCTGCTGAACGCCAACTATATCGGGATTCTGGTATGGGCCGTCGGTTTAGGATTCGCGCTGCGCCACGGCAATGAAACCACCAAAAATCTGATTAACGACATGTCCCACGCGGTTACCTTTATCGTTAAAGTGGTGATTCGCTTTGCGCCGCTGGGTATCTTCGGCCTGGTCGCTTCCACGCTGGCGACGACCGGTTTTGAAACCCTGTGGGGCTATGCCCAGCTGCTGCTGGTGCTGGTTGGCTGTATGCTGCTGGTGGCGCTGGTGATTAACCCGCTGCTGGTGTTCTGGAAAATCCGCCGCAACCCGTATCCGCTAGTGATGACCTGCCTGCGCGAAAGCGGCGTATACGCCTTCTTTACCCGCAGCTCCGCCGCCAACATTCCGGTGAATATGGCGCTGTGCGAAAAGCTGAATCTGGATCGCGATACCTATTCGGTCTCTATTCCGCTGGGCGCGACCATAAACATGGCCGGCGCGGCGATTACCATCACGGTTCTGACCCTGGCGGCCGTACACACGCTTAATGTTCCGGTCGATCTGCCGACCGCGCTGCTGCTGAGCGTGGTCGCCTCGCTGTGCGCCTGCGGCGCCTCCGGCGTGGCGGGCGGGTCGCTGCTGCTGATCCCGCTGGCCTGTAATATGTTTGGTATCCCGAACGATATCGCCATGCAGGTGGTCGCCGTGGGCTTCATCATCGGCGTTCTGCAGGACTCCTGCGAAACCGCGCTGAACTCCTCGACCGATGCGCTGTTCACCGCCGCCGCCTGTATCGCTGAAGACGAACAGCTGGCGAAAAACGCCCTGCGCAGTTAATCTCACCTCTCCCCTCCGCTAACGCGCGGAGGGGTTCTCTTTCTGCCCCGCCTTTTCCGCTTTAAACGGATCGATACCGCGCTTTTGCATCCGCCGGAATCGGATGATATTCAGACCGTTCATCAACAGGAAGCTGCCTTCAATCAGGGTGCCGCCGATCGAGCCCAGCCAAAAGTTGTGGATCACCCAGCAGGCGGTCGAACACCACATGACGCAGCGGACGGTTAGACCCGAGCAGCGAAAGAGCGCCCAGGTACTGGCCAGGGTGCCAATAATCGGCAGCAGCTCCATGGCGTGCTGCAGCTTCGCCAGCCCCAGCACCAGGGTGAGCACGATAAACAGGGCCATCACCCACAGCCTGCGGGTGCGCATGGAGATCAGGGTGCGGACGGTATTCAGCTCGGCGCTCATTCCCGCCGGCCAGGCGCCCATCAAAAAGAAATGCACGCCAATGGTGGCGCTATAGACGGCCAGCTGTAGCTTAAAGCGACGCTCATCGCGGTTGAAAAAGGTCGTAATACCGATCAGAAAGGCGATAACGCCGACGCCCTGGGCAAGCCAGTATGCGGTCATGAAAAGTCCTTATATACCCGTCATACTTCAAGTTGCATGTGCGTTAGCTGCATTCGTTCACCCCGGTCACTTACTTCAGTAAGCTCCCGGGGATTCGCTCACTTGCCGCCTTCCTGCAACTCGAATTATTTAGGGTATAAGACAAAACGGCGCATCATACTCTGAAACGCCGCTTTTGAAACGACTCCCTTTATTACTCAACAAGGTTTCACGCCGCAGCTGTGGCGTGAAAGATGACGAGTAATTAAAGGGTGACGCCGCTTTTGAATATCGCCAGCTCGCGGAAATCATTACGCTCATTGCAGGTCTGCTTACCGTTCGCAAAGGCCACAATGGTATCGACAAACTCCTCCAGCAGCTGCGGCATCGCTTTACCGTGAATCAGCTGACCGGCATCGAAGTCGATCCAGTGTTTTTTCTTCGCCGCCAGTTCACTGTTGGTGGCAATTTTCACCGTTGGCACAAAACCGCCGTACGGCGTGCCGCGACCGGTGCTGAAGAGCACCATATGGCAGCCCGCGCCGGCCAGGGCGCTGGTCGCAACCGCATCGTTGCCCGGGGCGCTCAGCAGGTTCAGGCCGTGCACTTTTAGCCGCTCGCCATAGCGCAGGACGTCGACCACCTGGCTGGAGCCCGCTTTCTGCGTGCAGCCCAGCGACTTATCCTCCAGCGTCGTGATACCGCCCGCTTTGTTGCCCGGCGATGGATTCTCATAAATCGGCTGGTCATGAGCGATAAAGTACTGTTTGAAATCATTAACCATCGTCACCAGCTTGCCAAACGTCTCTTCATCGCGACAGTGGCTCATCAGCAGCTGCTCGGCGCCGAACATTTCCGGCACTTCGGTCAGCACGGTGGTGCCGCCGTTGGCAATCAGATAATCCGAGAAGCGGCCCAGCATCGGGTTTGCGGTGATGCCGGACAAACCGTCAGAGCCGCCGCACTCAAGACCAAACTTCAGTTCGCTCAGCTTACCCGGCTCGCGCTTGTCGTGGCGCATCACTTCATATAGCTGGCGCAGATGCTCCAGCCCGGCTTCCACTTCGTCATCCTGGTGCTGGCAGATCATAAAGTGGACGCGGTCAGGGTCGAACTCGCCCAGCGTTTCGCGGAAGGCATCAACCTGATTGTTTTCGCAGCCCAGGCCGACCACCAGTACCGCCCCGGCGTTCGGGTGGCGCACCATATTTTGCAGCATGGTACGGGTGTTGATGTGATCGTCACCGAGCTGTGAGCAGCCGTAGGTATGGCTGAAGAGATGAACGCCGTCGATACCTTCCGCGTCGTTGGTTTCCTTCAGAAAACGGTTCTGCATCTGGCGCGCCATGGCGTTAACGCAGCCGACGGTCGGCAGGATCCACAGCTCGTTGCGCACCCCGACTTCACCATTGGCGCGACGATAAATCTGGATGTCGCGATCCGCCGGCTGCGCGGCGGGTTCGATCAGATCCGGTTGATAGCTGTACGCGTCGAGATCGCTTAAGTTAGTACGCGTATTATGGGAGTGGATATGTTCCCCCGGCGCAATATCCGCCAGCGCATGCCCTATCGGCAGACCATACTTAATGACGTTGTCTCCCTTCGCAATGCCGCGCAGCGTAAACTTATGCCCGCGCGCAATATCCTGCGCCAACGTGACCGTATCGCCGTCAATGGTGACTACCGTGCCTGCCGCCATATCCGCCAACGCTACCGCGACGTTATCGTGCGAATGGATTTTAATGTATTGCATATCAACCGACCTCTGGTCTTAGTTCAGTTCAATGGCGAAGTAGTCACGCGCATTGTTAAAGCAAATGTTTTTCACCATCTCGCCCAGCAGCTGAATATCCGCCGGCGCTTCTCCCGCTTCAACCCAGCGGCCAATCATCTGGCACAGGATGCGGCGGAAGTATTCATGACGGGTGTAGGAGAGGAAGCTGCGGCTATCGGTCAGCATCCCGACAAAGCGGCTCAGCAGGCCAAGCTGCGCCAGCTGGGTCATCTGACGTTCCATACCGTCTTTCTGATCGTTGAACCACCAGCCGGAACCGAACTGCATCTTGCCCGGCATGCCTTCGCCCTGGAAATTGCCGATCATGGTACCCAGCACTTCGTTGTCGCGCGGGTTCAGGCAGTAGAGGATCGTTTTCGGCAGCAGGTTTTCTTCGTTCTGTTTGCTGAGCAGTTTGGACAGCTCTTCCGCCATCGGGCGGTCGTTAATGGAATCAAACCCTACATCCGGCCCTAACAGTTTGAACTGGCGCAGGTTGTTGTTGCGCAGCGCGCCGATGTGATACTGCTGCACCCAGCCGCGGCGGGCGTATTCCGCGCCGAGGAAGACCAGTACCGCCGTTTTGAACTGCGCGACTTCATGCTCGCTGAGGGCTTCACCCGCCAGACGACGCGCCAGGATGCTATCCAGTTCGCTTTCGTTGGCTTCGGCGAACAGCGCCACGTCGAGCGCGTGGTCAGACACTTTACAACCGTGAGCGGCGAAGTGATCCAGACGTTTGGTCAGCGCGGACTGGAGGTCGGCAAAGCGGCGAATATCGGTGTCAGACACTTCACCCAGCTTCACCATGTAGTCGTTGAAGGTGGCCTGTTCGATGTTGAAGGCTTTGTCCGGGCGCCAGCTCGGCAGTACTTTCACGGAGAATGAACTGTCTTTAGCGACGGCGGCGTGATGTTCCAGCGAATCGACCGGATCGTCGGTGGTGCCGACCATTTTCACGTTCATCTGCTGCATGATGCCGCGAGCGGAAAAGCTGTCCTGCGCCAGCAGATCGTTGCACTGATTCCAGATTTCATCCGCCGTCGCCGGCGAGAGAACCTTACCTGTAATACCAAAAGGACGGCGCAGCTCAAGATGCGTCCAGTGGTATAACGGGTTACCGATGGTATGCGGTACGGTGGCCGCCCAGGCGTCAAATTTCTCGCGATCGGAAGCATCGCCGGTGCACAAACGCTCGGCTACGCCGTTAGTACGCATCGCGCGCCATTTATAGTGATCGCCTTTCAGCCAGATGTCATACAGATTTTTGAAACGATAATTCTCCGCGATCTGCTGCGGCGGCAGGTGGCAGTGATAGTCAAAAATCGGCTGGTCTTTCGCGTAATCGTGGTACAGGCGGCGGGAAAACTCGGTATCAAGCAGAAAATCTTCGGTCATAAACGGTGTCATTTTCGTGTCCTCTTCGCCCCCTGGGGAGCCCATCAGATGATTGACTATAATGCTGACAAAGTTATCACACCAATTTCCACAGGCCGAAGTATTTTTCGTGAGTTAGATCAATAAACGATGACAAAAAAAGTACCATCAAAGGAGTAAACGCCCCGCCAGAGCGCGCCAACTCTGGCCTTTTTCGCATGAACGAATGCCCACACAAACTTTCCCACTTTTGTGACGTCACTCAACTTTTGAAGTTGTATGACAAGTTATCTTGCTGCCGTCGAAACATATAAACCGACGGAATGCATTACCGACGAACTATCACGTCGGATTTACCGGTATGGACACCGAATTAGACACAACAGTTAATGGCAAGGTTCGGGCCATACGAGGTTTCCTCTCCTGAACCCTCCGTTTCACCTTCTTCGCCTCAGTTACAGGGCTGGAAGATAGCCGCACCCGCTGCGGATATATAACAAACGATGAGGTTTACATGCGTAAAATTAAAGGGTTACGTTGGTACATGATCGCACTGGTGACGTTAGGTACCGTGCTGGGGTACCTGACGCGTAACACTGTGGCGGCAGCTGCGCCGACTCTGATGGAAGAGTTACACATCTCCACCCAACAGTATTCCTATATCATCGCGGCCTATTCCGCTGCCTATACCGTTATGCAACCCGTTGCCGGCTACGTGCTGGATGTTTTAGGCACTAAAATCGGCTATGCCTTCTTTGCTATCGCATGGGCAGTGTTCTGCGGCTCTACGGCGCTGGCGGGAAGCTGGGGCGGTCTGGCGCTGGCGCGCGGCGCGGTGGGTGCCGCCGAAGCGGCAATGATCCCTGCGGGCCTGAAAGCCAGCTCCGAATGGTTCCCGGCAAAAGAGCGTTCTATCGCCGTTGGCTACTTCAACGTCGGCTCCTCGATCGGCGCCATGATTGCCCCACCGCTGGTGGTTTGGGCCATCGTGATGCACAGCTGGCAGATGGCGTTTATTATCTCCGGCGTTCTGAGCTTTGCCTGGGCGATGGCGTGGCTGATTTTCTACAAACACCCGCGCGATCAGAAAAAATTAACTGAAGAAGAACGCGACTACATTATCGGCGGCCAGGAATCTCAGCATCAGACCAACAACGGCAAGAAAATGTCGCCGTGGCAGATTCTGCGCAACCGTCAGTTCTGGGGTATCGCCCTGCCGCGTTTCCTTGCCGAGCCGGCGTGGGGGACCTTCAACGCCTGGATCCCGCTGTTCATGTTTAAAGTCTACGGCTTTAACCTGAAAGAGATCGCGATGTTTGCATGGATGCCGATGCTGTTTGCCGATCTTGGCTGTATCGTTGGGGGCTATCTGCCGCCGCTGTTCCAGCGCTGGTTTGGCGTAAACCTCATCGTTTCGCGCAAAATGGTCGTCACCCTGGGCGCGGTGCTGATGATTGGCCCTGGGATGATCGGTCTGTTCACCAGCCCATTTGTCGCTATCGCCCTGCTGTGCGTCGGCGGCTTTGCTCACCAGGCGCTGTCCGGTGCGTTAATTACCCTCTCTTCCGACGTGTTTGGGCGTAACGAAGTAGCGACGGCGAACGGCATGACCGGTATGGCCGCCTGGCTGGCGAGCACGATGTTTGCCCTGGTGGTTGGCGCACTGGCGGACACTATCGGCTTTAGCCCGCTGTTCGCCGTGCTGGCGGTTTTCGATGTGCTGGGCGCCGTGGTTATCTGGACCGTGCTGAAAAATAAATCGGCGGATGACGACACGACACCGCTGGAAACGAGTAAACCCGCCACGCAAAGCTAGAGGCACGCGAGTTATCCCCTCCGAAAGCCGCCTTGATTAAGGCGGCTTTTTCGTCTCTTCTTATGGTGAGAAGCGCGTAAAAGTGGTATAACAAATCCAATATTGTCGCCATCTCCCGGGAGCGAATATGGAAATCACTGAATCGCGTCGTCTGTATCAGCAGCTTGCTGCTGAGCTTAAAACGCGCATTGAACAAGGTGTCTACCTTGTGGGCGATAAGCTACCCGCAGAGCGGTTTATCGCTGATGAAAAAAGCGTAAGTCGTACCGTGGTTCGCGAAGCCATCATTATGCTGGAAGTTGAAGGCTACGTTGAGGTCCGCAAAGGCTCCGGCATCCACGTCATCTCTAATCATCCAAAACATCAGCAAATTGCCGACGAATCGCTGGAATTTGCCAATTATGGTCCTTTTGAGCTGTTGCAGGCCCGTCAGCTGATAGAAAGCAATATTGCCGAATTCGCGGCGACTCAGGTGACCAAGCAGGACATCATGAAGCTGATGGAAATCCAGGAAAAAGCGCGTAAAGAGAAGTGCTTCCGCGATTCCGAATGGGATCTTCAGTTCCATGTCCAGGTCGCGCTGGCGACGCAAAATACGGCGTTAGCCGCTATCGTAGAAAAAATGTGGACCCAGCGCGTGCATAACCCGTACTGGAAAAAACTGCACGACCATATCGACTCACGTACCGTCGATAACTGGTGCGACGATCATGACCAAATTCTTAAAGCGCTGATTCGCAAAGATCCACATGCGGCTAAGCTGGCGATGTGGCAGCATCTGGAAAATACCAAGCTGATGTTGTTCAACGAAACCAGCGACGACTTTGAATTCAATGCCGATCGCTACCTGTTTGCCGATAATCCCGTGGTTCATCTCGATACGGCCGCCAACGGCGTAAAATAGACGTTCTCCTTCTGCAGGGCAGCGATTCCTCCGCTGCCCGTAAAGCCTCAGGGTAAGCAAAGCATATATAGTGTCAGCCTGTGTAAATACACTCGCCACCCTCCTTCGCAATCAGCAAAATCAGAATGCAACAAACTGCAATTTCTATGACGTAAAGTCAGCGGGTTTGTTACAATTAGATGCATTTTGTCGTTCTGAGAGTTAGCTTTGGCTTACTTCACTTTTAAACAGGGAACCGTTCAGAGCGCAGTAGCGACCATAATCTAATAAAAAGCTATGTCGCCGTGCATATACCGCGTTCAGACGTGCCGTTAACCGATGTACCAGGAATCGTGAATGGAACTATTAACCCAATTATTGAACGCCTTGTGGGCTCAGGATTACGAAACTCTCGCTAATCCCTCCATGATTGGCATGCTGTACTTTGTCTTATTTATGATTTTGTTCCTTGAGAACGGTTTGCTACCCGCCGCCTTTTTGCCCGGCGATAGCCTGCTTGTGCTGGTCGGCGTCCTGATAGCCAAAGGCGCGATGGGCTTTCCGGAAACGCTGCTGCTGCTCACCGCGGCGGCAAGTCTCGGCTGCTGGCTGAGCTATATTCAGGGCCGATGGCTTGGCAATACGCGAATCGTACAAAACTGGCTATCGCACCTCCCTTCGCACTATCATCAGCGCGCGCATCACCTGTTCCATAAGCACGGGCTTTCCGCACTGCTGATTGGCCGCTTTATCGCTTTCGTTCGTACGCTGCTGCCGACCATCGCCGGGCTATCAGGCCTGAGCAGCGCACGCTTCCAGTTTTTTAACTGGATGAGCGGGCTGCTGTGGGTTCTGATCCTGACCTCGCTGGGATACCTGCTGGGGAAAACGCCGGTATTCCTGAAGTATGAAGATCAGCTGATGTCCTGCCTGATGCTGCTGCCCGTCGCGCTGCTGGTGTTTGGCCTGATAGGTTCGCTGATTGTCCTGTGGAAGAAAAAATACAGAAGCCGGGGCTAACAATGGAGATGACACGCTCCTCTCTGCGTCAGATAAGCTGGGTGCTGGGCGGTTCGCTACTCCTGTGCGGCCTGTTCTGGCTCTGGCTCACCGTGCAACAGCAGGAATCCACGCTGGCTATTCGTCCCGTTAGTCAGGGTATCAGCATGCCGGACGGTTTTTCCGTCTGGCACCATCTCGACGCTAACGGTATCCGTTTTAAAAGCATTACGCCGCAGAATGACGGTTTGCTTATCAAGTTTGACTCCAGCGCTCAGGGCGCCGCGGCAAAAGAAGTTTTGGGCCGCGCTCTACCGCATGGTTATATTATCGCTTTAGTGGAAGACGATGATTCGCCTACCGCCTGGATTTCGCGCCTGCGCGATACGCCGCACAGATTCGGGTAATCCACGAAAATTCCGAATATATTCACCCTGTTTGGTGATTTCCCGGTTTACTTACTATCATTAAGTTTGCGGGCGTCACCAGACTCACGTTACTCAACTGGATAGGGGATATCCTGAGATATTCCCCCACACAATGGAAGGTCGTATCCATGAAACACCGCATCGCTTTGATCCTGGTTCTGTCATCACTGAGCGCCAGCGCCTTTGCCATCTCCCCTTGCCAGGAAAAAGAGCAGGATATCCAGCGGGAGATCAGCTACGCAGAAAAGCATCATAACCAGCACCGTATTGACGGTCTGAAAAAGGCGCTGAGCGAAGTAAAAGCGCACTGCAGCGACAGCCAGCTCAAAGCCGATCACCAGAAAAAAATCGCCAAACAGCAGGAAGAAATTACCGAACGTCGGAACGACCTGCGCGAAGCCGAACAGAAAGGCGATGCTGACAAAATCAGCAAGCGTCAACGTAAACTTGATGAAGCGCAGCAGGAACTGAAAGAGCTGCAGTCTCGCGAGTACTAATCGATTAAGCAAGACCAATATGGACCACTTTAACAGGAGATAAACATGGCTAAAGATAACGTTGCAGAAGACCTGCGTGCGGAACTGAAGACGCTGGCTGATACCCTGGAAGAAGTGCTGAACTCCTCCACGGATAAGTCGAAAGAAGAGATTGGTAAGCTGCGCAGTAAAGCCGAAAGCGCGCTGAAGGAAAGCCGTGTTCGCCTGGGTGAAACCAGCGATGCTCTCCTGAAGCAAACGCGAGAAACCGCTGCGCGTGCAGATGAATACGTCCGTGAAAACCCCTGGACCGGCGTGGGAATTGGTGCTGCCGTCGGGCTGGTACTGGGTGTCCTGCTGACGCGTCGTTAATTATGGCGAACTCTAAAAGCACGCAAGGGCCTGGGCAAAGCGTTTTCGGCATCGGACAGCGAATAGTCACTTTGCTGGTCGAGATGGTGGAAACGCGCCTGCGCCTGGTCGTCGTGGAGCTGGAAGAGGAGAAAGCCAATCTCTTCCAGCTGTTCCTGATGCTCGGGCTGACGCTGCTGTTTGCCGCGTTCGGGCTGATGAGCATGCTGGTGCTCATCATCTGGGCCGTCGATGCGCAGTATCGGCTCAACGTGATGATCGCCACCACCGCTATCCTGCTGCTGGCAGCGCTCATTGGTGGTATCTGGACCTTACGCAAAGCCCGACGTTCAACGTTCCTGCGCTTCACGCGTCAGGAGCTGGCTAACGACCGCGCATTGCTGGAGGACGATAAGCCATGAGCCGCGAACAGCAGGAACGCGAACGACAAAAAGCGCTTTTGCTGCGCCTGATCCAACAGCAGCGGCTGGACCTTAGCGCCAGCCACCGCCACTGGATTGAAGCGACCGCGCCCATTGATCGCGGCTGGAACACCTTCCTCAATCTGCGTTCATGGGCAATGGTCGGCAGCGGCATCGTGGCAATATGGTCCGTTCGCCATCCGCGCTTTTTGATGCGCTGGGCAAAGCGCAGCCTCGGTATCTGGAGCACCTGGCGGATGGCACGCAATCTGCTGCGTCAGTCCACCTCGCGCTAAGGCTAATGACCGGGTCCGGCGCCAGCCGCCGCCCGGCATCCCTCTCGCCCCGCTGTCCCCGTCAGGTTTGCCTCTCTTCTTGCTCACCAGCAGACCGCTTTCGCCTTTCAGCGTCTGCCGTCATTTTGCGCAGCACCGCCTGTACGACCCGCTACAGCCCCACTTACATTCATGTCCTTTATCAAAAATTACTCAGAAACTTTGAAGAAGATCTACAGTTTTCCTTGCTAACAATCACATCTCATCCTCGCTAATATCCTCTCCATCGACAGCAAGCCCGCGTAACTACGCAGGATTGCACCAAAAAACAAAATCGCCGCCCTTTGGGTTTTCTGGAGTAAGAAATGAAAAAATTAGAAGATGTTGGTGTACTGGTAGCGCGCATTCTGATGCCCATTCTGTTTATCACCGCAGGTTGGGGAAAAATCACCGGTTATGCGGGTACTCAACAATATATGGAAGCCATGGGCGTCCCTGGGTTTATGCTGCCGCTGGTTATCCTGCTTGAATTCGGCGGCGGTCTGGCGATTCTGTTCGGTTTCCTGACCCGCACCACCGCGCTGTTCACCGCAGGCTTCACCGTGCTGACCGCGTTTCTGTTCCACAGCAACTTTGCTGAGGGCGTGAACTCGCTGATGTTCATGAAAAACCTGAGCATCGCAGGCGGCTTCCTGCTGCTGGCTATCACCGGTCCAGGCGCCTTTAGTATTGACCGCGTCCTGAATAAAAAGTGGTAAGCGCACTATACTAGTAAATAAAAAAGCGAGGGGACTTCTCCTCGCTTTTGCTATCTGAAGGAGGAAATAATGGGACAATTAGTTGACGGCGTCTGGCACGATACCTGGTATGACACCAAATCCACCGGAGGGCGATTTAAGCGTTCTGTGTCCGCCTTTCGCAACTGGCTAACCGCCGACGGCGCGCCGGGCCCAAGCGGCGAAGCCGGGTTCGCTGCGGAAAAAGACCGTTACCATCTGTACGTTTCTCTGGCCTGCCCATGGGCGCATCGCACCCTGATCCTGCGCAGCCTGAAAGGACTGGAGCCGTTTATCTCCGTCTCCGTGGTCAACCCCCTGATGTTCGAGAACGGCTGGACTTTCGACGATAGCTTCCCGGCAGCGACGGGCGATACCCTCTACCAGCACGAATTTCTTTATCAGCTTTATCTGCATGCCGATCCCCGCTACAGCGGGCGCGTCACGGTGCCCGTATTGTGGGACAAAAAGCAGCAAACCATCGTCAGCAATGAGTCGGCGGAAATCATCCGCATGTTGAATACCGCATTTGACGGACTGGGTGCCCGCGCTGGAGATTACTACCCGCCTGAGCTGCGCGCGCAAATTGATGAGCTGAACGGCTGGATCTATGACAACGTCAACAACGGGGTCTATAAAGCCGGATTCGCCACCAGCCAGCAGGCCTATGACGAAGCAGTCGATGGGGTATTTACGTCTCTGGAGCGTCTGGAACAAATCCTTGGTCAACACCGCTTCCTGACCGGTAACCAGCTGACGGAGGCCGATATTCGTCTGTGGACCACCCTGGTTCGTTTCGACCCGGTGTATGTGACCCACTTTAAATGCGACAAACGCCGCATCAGCGATTATCTCAATCTTTATGGCTTCCTGCGCGATATCTACCAGATGCCGGGCATCGCGGAAACGGTGGATTTTGCCCATATTCGCAACCATTACTACCGTAGCCATAAGACGATCAACCCAACCGGGATTATCTCCGTCGGCCCGCAGCAGGATCTTAACGAACCGCACGGCCGCGATCTTCGCTTCCGCTAATCCGTTGGGCGCCCTTTACTGCGCCCAACAATTCACAAAACAAATATTTACCAGCATTTCATTCACGTCTATTCTTATTTCGATCGCTTTAAAAACAAGTGATTGACGGTTAATCGAGGCGTAAAAATGGACTGGTATCTTAAAGTATTAAAAAACTACATTGGATTTGGCGGCCGCGCCCGGCGCAAAGAGTACTGGATGTTTATTCTGGTCAACATCATCCTGACCGGCGTACTCAGCATTATTGATAAAATGCTCGGATGGCAGCGCGCCGGAGGGGAAGGCATTCTGACGACCATCTATGGCGTGCTGATATTCTTACCGTGGTGGGCGGTGCAGTTTCGTCGATTGCACGACACCGACCGCTCGGCATGGTGGCTGTTATTACTGCTGATCCCCGTGATCGGCTGGCTGGTGATCCTGGTCTTCAATTGCCAGAACGGCACTCCCGGCAATAACCGCTTCGGGCCGGACCCGAAACCGACCTCTTACTGACCATGCGCCCCTCGTCAAAAAGGGGCGCATTTTGTTTTATCTTGCCATAAATAGCTTCGGGATTTCCCGCAGACACCATGATTTTGCCTCACCCATGCTGTCCCGGCGCCAGGCCATAATAATGTCGATCTCGTTGCTGTACTCCGGGCTGACCACCCGCAGGCGCCCTTCGGCAATATCCCGCTCAACCAGCGGATAGGGCATCGTGGCGACGCCCAACCCTGCCAGCAGCGCCTGGCGTTTATCTTCGATCGAGCTCACGGTTAATCGCGGCTGTTTATCAAGCAGCTGCACCGTCAGCACCGGACGTTCGCGGGCGGTGTCCGCCACCGCCACGCCGCGATACTTCACGCGCGTGACTTCAGAAAGCGGCTCAGGCTCGAGGTGAATGGGATGGTCAGGGGCGGCAACGTAGACGCTCATAACCGAATAGAGCTTACGGGAGTTAATTTCCGAGGAGGAACGAAAATGCATATCCGGCGCAACGACAATATCCGCCCGCCCCTGCTCAAGGCGCTCCCATGCCCCGGCCAGCACTTCGGTAATAATCGACAGCTGGGTGTTCGATTTGGTCGCGAGCTTTTCAATTAGCGGAAACAGGTCGGTGGTGGGTACCAGCGCCTCGGTGACGATGGTCAGGTGCGTTTCCCAGCCGCGCGATAGCGCTTCAGCATCGGTTGTCAGCTTATCCGCCGCTTCCAGCAGAACGCGCCCGCGCTCGAGCAGCATTCGGCCAACGTTGGTGAATTTTGTTCGATGACCTGAACGGTCAAACAGAACGACATCCAGCTCTTCTTCCAGCTTTTGCATGGTATAGCTGAGCGCTGAAGGCACTCGACCAAGCTCATCAGCCGCCGCCGCAAAGCTTCCGCGCCGGTCAATCGCATCCATAACGCGTAACGCTTCCAGCGTTAATGCTCTCTCTTTAGCCATCGTTCTCTCATTCAGGAAATTTGAACATACCGGGCAGAATATCTGGCTAACAATACAGCGTCCATACCTTTACCATTGATTTAGTGTAAAGAGAGGTCAAGAAGATGATTACAACCCGAACAGCCAAACAGTGCGGTCAAGCCGACTTCGGCTGGCTGCAGGCCCGCTACACCTTTTCCTTTGGCCACTACTTCGACCCGAAATTGCTAGGTTACGCGTCGCTGCGCGTGCTCAACCAGGAAGTCCTGGCGCCCGGCGCGTCGTTCCAGCCGCGTACCTATCCGAAAGTCGACATTCTGAACCTGATACTGGAAGGTGAAGCGGAATACCGCGACAGCGATGGCAACCATATCCAGGCTAAAGCTGGCGAAGCGCTGCTGATATCCACCCAGCCCGGCGTGAGCTACAGCGAGCACAACCTGAGCAAAGAGAGCTCGCTGACGCGAATCCAGCTGTGGCTGGACGCCTGCCCGCAGCATGAAAACCCGCTGGTGCAAAAAATCGCTATCGCCGAGGGAGCGCAGCAGCTGCTGGCTTC
Organism: Klebsiella sp. CN_Kp106; assembly: GCF_040064575.1. Classification (NCBI taxonomy): domain Bacteria; kingdom Pseudomonadati; phylum Pseudomonadota; class Gammaproteobacteria; order Enterobacterales; family Enterobacteriaceae; genus Klebsiella; species Klebsiella sp. CN_Kp106. The sequence goes on from NZ_JBEAIG010000044.1 coordinate 44,096, forward strand.
GCCGGACGGCAGCCAGAACAGTCTCCAGCTGCGCCAGCAGGTATGGATCCACCATATCAATCTGGCGAAAGGCGAGCAGCTTAACGTGCAGCTCTACGGCCCGCGCGCCTACCTGCAGTCGATTCACGGCACGGTACATGCGCGAGTGCAGGAAGAAGAGAAACAGGCTTTGACCTGCGGTGATGGCGCGTTTATTCGTGACGAAGCTAACATTACCCTCGTTGCCGATACGCCGCTGCGCGCTTTGCTGATAGATTTACCTGTGTAACAACGGCAGTAAGGGAGTGTGTCAGTGGGCAAGAAGAAAACAAAAAAAGCGGTGCTGGCAGCATCGCAGCCGCAGCCAGAAACCATAACAACGGTTAGCTTTGGTTATGAAGAGATGTTGAGCGAACTGGAGGCGATCGTCGCAGAAGCGGAGATACGGCTCCAGGAAGAAGAAAGCGTCGCCTGACGTCAATATCGGCCCCGGCCGGGGCCGATAGATTTACTCACTCAGCGCCTGAGCTAAATCTTTTTGGACCTGCTTACGCTGTTCTGGCGTCAGGACCTGATTCACATCAAAATAGTACTTCACGCGATAATAGCGGACCTGCTGTTCGACTTTACTAAACGCCGCCAGCTGATCTTTGACCGCTTTTTCATTCCATTTTCCGGAATCAATCACATCAAATAATACGCCGTCTTTAATATCTTTCTGGGAGATCTGCTGAACGTTTTTTTCCAGCTGCTGGTGCAGGCTTTTAATTTTCGTTACCTGATCCTGGGTCAGTTTTAAGTGTTGGACAATCGGATCCTGCGCCGGGGCTGGCGCAGCGTTAACATCCGCAGCCTGTGCCGCCATTGAGAAGCCCGTAGCGAGGACGGTTGTCACTGCAATGCGAGTCATTAATTTCATTTTTTGTTTTATCCTGATTAATTATCACCGATGTGGCTGGCTATTATTTTTCATAAGCCGATGACGAAATGTAAAAAATAGTTCGCATAAATGTAGTTAAATCAGGAGATACATAATAAACATGAATGTCATAATTGAATTCATTTATTTTAAATATATTGATTAAGCGAGAAGGACGCATAACCGTATGAGTCATAATGCGGTTGATGGCAGACCTGTTTCCCCCATTGTGCCGCTTGCTTTTGGGGGCAGCGTCGTGGACAGTCATTCATCTGTCCTGTATTTCAACCTGCCGTATGAAGCAAAAACCCCCGCCATCGCTGGCAGGGGTTTTGTAGAAAGTTGAAGCTGACCGTTAAGCCGCTTTCTTTTGGGGAATAGCGTCGTGGACAGTCATTCATCTGTCCTGTGTTTCAACCTGCCGTATGAAGCAAAAACCCCCGCCATTTCTGACGAGGGTTTTCTTTGAATGAGGAAGCTGACCGTTAAGCCGGGTTCTGTCGTGGACAGTCATTCATCTAGGCCAGCAATCGCTCACTGGCTCAAGCAGCCTACCCGGGTTCAGTACGGGCCGTACCTTATGAACCCCTATTTGGCCTTGCTCCGGGTGGAGTTTACCGTGCCGCGAACTGTTACCAGACGCGCGGTGCGCTCTTACCGCACCCTTTCACCCTTACCTGATCCCACTTACGTGGGCCATCGGCGGTTTGCTCTCTGTTGCACTGGTCGTGGGCTTGCGCCCCCCAGGCGTTACCTGGCACCCTGCCCTATGGAGCCCGGACTTTCCTCCCCTCCGCCCGTCTCCCCCGAAGAGGACGACGACGAAGCGGCGACTGTCTGGTCAGCTTCGGCGCGAAGTATAGAGGGTTTACCGACGGTTGTCATCCTTCTGTCGCCATCCCAACCTGCAATGTCGCCGCAATATTACGCGACGCATGATAAATATTGTCCGCCGCGCCGCGAAACGCCTCTTCGAGCGTCGTTACGCTGGTCAGCACGCTAAACACCGCATCAATCCCATACTGGTGAACCACGCCGACGTCCCGGGTCAGACTACCGGCAATGCCAATTACCGGCTTATGATACTTTTTCGCCACGTTCGCCACGCCAACCGGCACTTTACCGTTAATACTCTGGCTATCCAGCCGGCCTTCACCGGTCACCACCAGCGAACAATCGAGGATATGCTCTTCCAGATTCAGCGCCTGGGTCACGATTTCAATCCCGCTGCGTAATTCAGCGTTCAGGAACGCCATCAGCGCTGCGCCCATGCCGCCCGCCGCGCCCGCGCCGGCAACCTGCTTCACATCGACATGCAGATCGGCCTTAATAACGTCCGCATAGTGCGCCAGGTTGCTGTCAAGCTCGCGGATCATCGCTTCGGTAGCCCCTTTCTGCGGACCAAATATCCTTGATGCGCCAGTATCGCCAGTCAGCGGATTGGTGACATCGCAGGCGACCCGAATAGCGCAATCATGCAGTCGCGCGTCAAGACCGGAGAGATCTATCGAATTGAGGCTACACAGACTACCGCCGCCGTTGCCAATCTCCGCGCCATTGGCATCGCAGAGACGCGCGCCCAGCGCCTGAACCATTCCCGCGCCGCCGTCATTGGTGGCGCTGCCGCCAATGCCAATGATGATATTTTTCGCCCCATGATCCAGCGCCTGCAAAATCAGCTCGCCGGTACCGCGCGACGTCGTCAATAGCGGGTTACGCTGAGCGGGCGGAACCAGCCCCAGCCCGCTGGCCGCAGCCATTTCGATAAACGCGGTTTTGCCGTCTCCGGAAAGCCCCCAGCAGGCATTAACCGGAACACCCAGCGGCCCCGTCACGCAGGCGCTCATTTCGGTTCCCTGCGTCGCGGCAATCATCGCCTCAACGGTACCTTCTCCGCCATCGGCGAGAGGAACCTTCACGTAGAGCGCATCGGGGAAAATTTCCCGAAAACCTTTTTCTATAGCCTGAGCAACCTCGGTGGCCGAGAGGCTTTCTTTATAAGAGTCTGGGGCGATTACGATTTTCATAGTTATGTAGCCTGACAGTGCCGCGCGAGGCAAGAATTACAGGGCGCGCATCCGCGCCCTTCTTGTTAGCGAGTGACTTCCACTTTCGCCAGTTTTTCGTAGTAGCATGCAAGCGCGCTGTGGTCGGCGGTACCCAGACCGTCGGCGCGCAGCGCCTGCATCATCTCCATCACCGCGGCGGTCAGCGGCAGCTGGGCGCCCACGCCGTGAGAAGTGTCCAGCGCATTCGCCAGATCTTTGATATGCAGATCGATACGGAAACCCGGCTTGAAGTTGCGGTCCATCACCATTGGCGCTTTGGCATCCAGTACGGTGCTTCCGGCCAGCCCGCCGCGGATGGCCTGATATACCAGATCCGGGTTCACGCCCGCTTTGGTCGCCAACGTCAGCGCTTCGGACATCGCCGCAATGTTCAGCGCCACGATCACCTGGTTGGCCAGCTTGGTCACGTTGCCCGCACCGATCTCGCCGGTATGCACCACCGAACCCGCCATCGCTTTCAGCAGATCGTAATATTTGTCGAAAATCGCTTTATCACCGCCCACCATCACCGACAGCGTACCGTCGATGGCCTTCGGTTCGCCGCCGCTGACCGGCGCATCCAGCATATCGACGCCTTTCGCTTTCAGCGCTTCGCTGATTTCGCGGCTCGCCAGCGGCGCGATGGAGCTCATATCGATCAGCACGGTGCCCGGCTTCGCGCCTTCAATAATGCCGCCTTCACCCAACGCCACCTCTTTCACGTGCGGGGAGTTCGGCAGCATGGTGATGATCACATCGCACTGCTCGGCAATCGCTTTCGCTGACGCGGCGGTTTCTGCGCCTGCGGCAATCACTTCGGCAATCGCTTCCGGGTTACGGTCAGCAACCACCAACGAGTAACCTGCCTTGAGGAGGTTTTTACTCATTGGTTTACCCATGATACCGAGGCCAATAAAACCAACTTTCATTGTCATGTCTTTATCTCTCTAGTTTCGGTGGTGGTTATTTCTTAAAGGAGTCAGCCAGCTTCTGCGTGGCAGAACGGAAAACGCCCAGGTCGCTGCCGACGGCAACAAAGGTCGCGCCCCATTCCAGATAGCGGCGCGCGTCGGCTTCAACCGGCGCCAGAATGCCGCTCGGCTTACCGTGCTTTTTCGCGCTGGCAAAAATGTGCTGAATAGCTTTCTGCACTTCCGGATGGGAAGCATTGCCCAGATGGCCCAGCGCAGCGGCCAGATCGCTTGGGCCGACAAAAATACCGTCAACGCCCGGCGTGGCGGCTATCGCATCAACGTTATCCACGCCCTGCTGGCTCTCAATTTGCACGAGAATGGTGATGTTGTTGTTCGACTGCGCGAAGTAATCCGGCACGGTGCCAAACATATTGGCGCGGTGCGAGACGGATACACCGCGAATGCCTTCTGGCGGATAGCGGGTTGAGGCGACGGCGTTAACCGCCTGCTCTTCCGTTTCGACAAACGGAATCAGGAAGTTATAAAAACCGATATCCAGCAGACGCTTAATAATCACCGGCTCGTTGGTCGGTACGCGAACGACCGGCGCGCTGGCGCTGCCTTTCAGCGCCATCAGCTGCGGGATAAAGGTTGAGATGTCGTTCGGCGCATGTTCGCCGTCCAGTACCAGCCAGTCGAAACCTGCCAGACCTAAAACTTCGGTGCTAATCGGGCTCGCCAGCGCGGACCAGCAGCCGATCTGAACCTGATGCGCCGCCAGGGCCGCCTTAAATTTGTTCGGGAAGATATCGTTGTTCATCGTTTATACCTTGTCACTTAACCGTTAATTATTTCTGCAGTTCCATGCGTTTGATGTCGCCGACCACAAACAGATAGCAAACCATCGCCATCAGGGCCGAGCATCCGACGAAGACCAGCGCTGCGTTGAATGAGTGCAGCTCGCTCACCAGGTAACCGATAACCAGCGGGGTTACGATGGAAGCGACGTTACCAAATACGTTAAAGACGCCGCCGCACAGGCCGACAATCTCTTTCGGCGCGGTATCGGAAATCACCGGCCAGCCCAGCGCGCCGAACCCTTTACCGAAGAAAGCCAGCGCCATCAGGGTCACCACCAGCGCGGTGTTATCGGTGTAGTTACACAGAATGATGGTGGAAGCCAGCAGCATTCCGAGGACGATCGGCAGCTTACGCGCCACGGTGATGGAAAAACCGCGTTTAATCAGATAGTCGGAGAACACCCCGCCCAGCACGCCGCCGGCAAAACCGCACAGCGCCGGAATCGATGCGACCAGACCCACTTTCAGAATCGACATGCCCTTTTCCTGCACCAGATAAATCGGGAACCAGGTGAGGAAGAACCAGGTGATGGTATTGATAAAATATTGGCCGAAGAACACGCCCAGCATCATGCGGTTGGTCAACAGCTGCTTGATATAGTGCAGTTTAGGTCCGCTGGTCGCCGCGCTGCCGGGCTTTTTATGGTCCATATCAACGACGGCGCCGTTCTCGGAGATAAACTTAAGCTCCTCCTGCGTCATGCGCGGATGGTCGGTGGGGTTATGGATCAGTTTTACCCACAGGCCGGTCAGCACAAAGCCAATCACGCCCATGACGGTGAAGACATGCTCCCAACCCCAGGCGAAGGTCAGCCAGCCCAGCAGCGGCGAGAACAGCGCCAGGGAGAAATACTGCGCGGAGTTAAAGATCGCCGATGCGGTCCCGCGCTCTTTCGTCGGAAACCACGCCGCGACGATACGGGCGTTTGCCGGGAAAGATGGCGCTTCAGAGAAACCCAGCATAAAGCGCATAAAAAACATTGAGATACCCGCCCACGCCAGTGGAAACATATCCACAAAGCCTTGCAGGAAGGTAAACAGCGACCAGAAGAACAGGCTGTAAGAGTAGACTTTCTTCGAGCCAAATTTATCGAGCAGCCAGCCGCCGGGGATCTGCATCAGCAGGTAGGCCCAGCCGAAAGCGGAGAAAATATAGCCCATCGAGACCGCGCTCAGCTGCAGCTCTTTCGCCACCTCTGTACCGGCGATCGAGAGCGTCGCCCGGTCGGCATAGTTAACGGCGGTAACAATGAAAATGATCAACAGAATTAAATATCGAGTTGGCACTTCCCTTTTCTGTTCTATCGTTGCATCCAGACTCATCTAATATTCCTCAGGTACAACACACCTTCCATTATTTATTTTGGCGTGATTCTTCATTATTCAGAAATCAATATCAGGAGGTATCGATTTACTTATCCGGCGCATTGCAAGCATGACTCAGTATAATCAGCTTGCGAGCGTTAAACACTGTGCATATAACCTGTAAATGGCGTTTAATTATCGTTATTGTTGTGCAAATGCAATAATCAGTGGGCGCTGTTCCACAGTTCCAGCGATTTCCCTCTTTAACGTATTCGCCCGCGCAGCAATGGGTGATTTAGATCACACTTTCAGATTCAAACACCTGACATTCTCTATTTCATAAATTTGCACATCAGAAATTGAATATACCCTAAATATTTCGAGTTGCATGACGGCGGCAGCGCAGGGAATCCCCAGGAGCTTACTAAAGTAAGTGACTGGGGTGAGCGAGGAAAGCCAACGCACATGCAGCTTGAAATATGATGGGTATAAACGTTTTATTTTATTATTCGCACCTTGCTGGAGAATACTGGACAATGGCTGATATTGAAATTAGACAAGAATCGCCAACGGCGTTTTATATAAAAGTAGACGAAACGGATAACGTGGCGATTATTGTTAACGATCGAGGTTTAAAGGCCGGAACGCGTTTCCCTGACGGGCTCACGCTCGTTGAACATATCCCGCAAGGCCATAAAGTCGCGCTGGTCGATATTCCCGTCCACGGTGAAATCATCCGCTATGGCGAAGTGATTGGCTATGCGGTACGCGATATTCCGCAGGGCAGCTGGATTGACGAATCGCTGGTCGAACTACCGAAAGCGCCGCCGCTGCATACCCTACCGCTGGCGACCAAAGTCCCGGCGCCGCTGCCGCCGCTGGAAGGCTATACCTTCGAAGGCTATCGCAACGCCGACGGTAGCGTGGGCACCAAAAACCTGCTCGGCATTAGCACCAGCGTGCACTGCGTGGCGGGCGTCGTCGATTATGTGGTGAAAATTATCGAACGCGATCTGCTGCCGAAGTATCCCAACGTCGATGGCGTTGTGGGTCTCAACCACCTGTATGGCTGCGGCGTGGCGATTAACGCTCCGGCGGCGGTCGTCCCGATCCGCACCATTCATAACCTGGCGCTCAATCCAAACTTCGGCGGCGAAGTGATGGTGATTGGCCTTGGCTGCGAAAAACTGCAGCCGGAGCGCCTGCTGGAAGGCACCGACGATGTGAAAAGTATCCCCGTGGATAGCGCCAGCATCGTCAGCCTGCAGGATGAGAAGCACGTCGGTTTTAAATCAATGGTAGATGACATTCTGCAGGTCGCCGAGCGCCACCTGGAGAAGCTGAACCAGCGCCAGCGTGAAACCTGCCCGGCCTCCGAGCTGGTTGTCGGTATGCAGTGCGGCGGCAGCGATGCGTTTTCTGGCGTCACCGCCAACCCGGCGGTGGGCTACGCGTCCGATCTGCTGGTGCGCTGCGGGGCGACCGTTATGTTCTCGGAAGTCACCGAAGTGCGCGATGCGATCCATTTGCTGACGCCGCGCGCCATCAACGAAGAAGTCGGAAAACGCCTGCTGGAGGAGATGGCCTGGTACGATAACTATCTCGATATGGGCAAAACCGACCGCAGCGCCAACCCCTCCCCGGGCAACAAGAAAGGCGGCCTGGCGAACGTCGTCGAGAAAGCGCTGGGCTCTATCGCTAAATCCGGGAAGAGCGCGATTGCCGAAGTGCTCTCTCCGGGGCAGCGCCCGACCAAACGCGGGCTGATTTACGCCGCGACGCCGGCGAGCGACTTTGTCTGCGGTACTCAGCAGGTGGCTTCCGGGATCACGGTGCAGGTCTTTACTACCGGTCGCGGTACGCCGTACGGCCTGGTCGCCGTGCCGGTCATAAAAATGGCGACGCGTACCGAGCTGGCAAACCGCTGGTACGACTTAATGGATATCAACGCGGGAACCATCGCCACCGGAGAAGAAACCATCGAAGAGGTAGGGCTGAAGCTGTTTGAATTTATTCTTGATGTCGCCAGCGGCCGCAAGAAGACCTTCTCGGATCAGTGGGGATTGCACAATCAGCTGGCGGTGTTTAACCCGGCGCCGGTGACGTGATGGATTAAAGCACATTATCCCGCTCGTGATGCTTCGGGCGGGATACCTCTGCTATTGATGCGCGTTAAGAAAGTCCTCTATCTGCGCCTTCGTGGACGTTCCCTCCATCGGGCCACGGCGGGAAATCGCCAGAGAGCCGCTGGCGTTGGCCCATCTCAGTGCCTCATGCGGCGATGCGCCGGACAGGAACAGGCTGACAAAGGTCGCGCCGAAGCAGTCGCCAGCTCCCGTTGGGTCCACGACCGGGACATGAAAACCGGCAACATGATGCGTTTCCCGGGCGCTGAAATAGCTCGCTCCGCGCGGGCCGCGTTTAATCACCACGTGCTTAACGCCGCGCTTTAAAAGCTTATCCACCAGCACCCGTTCATCGCGCCCCGGGTTGAGGCCAAAATAATCCAGTTCGCCATCGCTGGGCAAAAAGATATCGGTGTAATCAAGGATATACTCAAAGGCCTGCGACATTTCAGGGATATTCAGCATCTCTTTACGGATATTCGGATCGAACGAAACCGTGCCGTTGCGCGCTTTGATATTTTCAATCGCTTTACGCATCGCGTCGATCATGCGAAACGAAAACAGCGAAGAGCCCATAATGTGAAAATGGTTGCACTGGCTAAGCAGAGTGTCGTCAATATGGTCCGCGGTTAGCAGACCGCAGGCGCTGTTTGGCATGTTAAAAATAAAATCGCGCTGCGCCTGGCTGCGGTAGCTCACAAAAGCGCTGCCGGTGGTCGCCTTTTGCAGTATGGCGATGCCATTAATATTCACGCCGTCGCTTTCCAGCCGCGCGATATTCATTTCACCAAACGCATCGTTGCCAACGCAGCTAAAAAGCACCGACCCTAACCCCAGCTTTGCCACCTGATCGGCGAAAATTGCCGGCGCGCCGCTGGGATATGGCCCCCAAAACTCTCCCGGGCGCGAAAAGCCCTGGTTCTCTTCTTTTGCCAGAAACTCCACCAGTAGTTCGCCGATGGTGCAAATGGTCACATTCATCATCGCTCCTTTACTTTGCCTTTTGCAAAGCAGGGTTGAGCCATGTCAGGCACTCGTTATTGGTATAGCTGTTAGTCAGGCCAGCGGCGAGAAGGCGGGCATGATACTCCGCGGCGACAATCTGCGGCGTCACGATGCCGCTAATTTGCTGCAAATCGCCAATCGGGTAGCGCTTGTCGCCATAGACCGGACGATGCGCGACGACCGCAATCGCCCTCTCACTTTGCGCCACCGCTTCGCTCAGCAGGCGGGCGCTGGCTTCCTGTCTGACGCTTAAGGTGCCATCTTCAGCAATGTGGTCGACAGCGATCAGCGCTCGCGAGGGACGATAATGACCCAGCGCGCTCAGCGCCAGATCGCCTTCGACTATTTTGCCGCTACTCCCCAACACACCGCCGAGCAGCACGGTTTCTCCATTCAGGAACTCCTGCGCCAGCGGCACATGCGCCAGGTCGTTTAATAGCAGGCAGAGCTCGTCATAACCGGCAAGGAAAGGGATCACTTTGCGTAAGATTGATCCCTGCCCCAGGAACAGCGTTTCGCTATCTTCGATCTGTGCGGCGATCTGGCGCGCCATTTCGGTCTCCAGCGCTTTGTCCGTGGCAACCGGGGCTTCCTGAGCCAGGGCGACCGGAGCGCCGGCCTGGGAAGTATAGATTGCGCCGCCAAACGAGCGCTTCAGGTAGCCCTGCTGTTCAAGGTAGTTCAGGTCGTTACGGATCGTTACCCCTGAAACAGCCAGCATTTCAGCCAGGTCGTCGACTTTGATCTCTCCGTTCTTGCGCACGATCTCCGCGATGTCCAGGCGCCTTTTCAGCAGACTTGTAGACGGTTTTGCCACAGTGTTGTGCCTTCTTATTTTCTCCCAGAATAACTTTCATTTTTAAATTTCCCCGCTGCATTGTCAAACGCAAGGCCTTCCATACCTGTTTCACATCGATTTAAAAACATTTAATTCAGTAAGTTACATAAGACATCGTCGTTTAAGATACTTTTAAAAAAGAAAACAAACAAGACTATATAACTTTCATTTTTAAAATTATATCACTGTTGTGTGCGATTGATCACAACAATACGTCGAGACGATCGCTACATTACTTTCAAAATGAAGATTAAAAACACAAAAGTACTTACAACATGAAAGTAAAGGAGAACGAATGTACATTATTTCGAGTAAAAACATGCTGTTGAAAGCTCAGCGCCACGGCTATGCCGTTCCCGCCTTTAATATCCACAACCTGGAAACGATGCAGGTGGTGGTAGAAACCGCCGCCGAACTGCGTTCTCCGCTGATCCTTGCCGGCACCCCGGGAACTTATAGCTATGCAGGAACCGGGAACGTGGTGGCGATCGCTCGCGATCTGGCTAAATACTGGGATCTTCCCTTAGCGGTCCACCTCGATCACCATGAAGATCTGACCGATATCACGCATAAAGTGCAGGCCGGTATCCGCTCGGTCATGATCGACGGTTCACACTCGCCTTTTGAAGAAAACGTCGCGTTAGTCAAGAGCGTGGTTGAACTGAGCCATCGCTATGATGCCAGCGTTGAAGCCGAACTCGGCCGTCTGGGCGGCGTGGAGGATGATTTAGTGGTCGATGCAAAAGATGCGCTGTATACCAACCCGGAACAGGCGCGCGAATTTGTCACCCGCACCGGCATCGACTCGCTGGCGGTGGCTATCGGTACGGCGCACGGCATGTACGCCGCAGAACCCAAACTCGATTTTGAGCGCCTCGCCGCCATTCGCGATCGCGTTGACGTCCCTCTGGTTCTTCATGGCGCATCCGGGCTGGCCGATAGCGATATCCGCCGGGCAATCTCTCTGGGCGTGTGCAAAGTCAACGTCGCTACCGAGCTGAAAATCGCGTTCTCCGATGCCCTGAAGCAGTACTTCGAGGAAAATCCGGACGCTAACGATCCGCGTCATTACATGAAACCGGCCAAAGCGGCGATGAAGGATATCGTACGCAAAGTCATTCACGTTTGTGGCTGTGAAGGACAACTGTAATTTTCGGATCGAAGGAGCAATGTCGTGATCCATACCCTGACACTCAATACGGCAATCGATATGAATATCTTTTGCGATCCGCTGAAGCCGTCGGCAGTGAACCGAACCCGGCACACCGAATATTGCCCGAATGGCAAAGGAGTGAACGTTTCGCTGATATTAAATCACTATCAGCAACCCACTCACATTATGGGTATTTTCGGTGGTTTCACTGGCCGTTATATCGTGGAAGAGTTACGTCAGAAAAAAATTAAAGTGACGCCGACATGGGTATCTGAGCCAACCCGAATTAATATTTTTATAAATGACGGCGCAGAGGAATATAAGCTCGTTAACCCCGGTGCAAAAATTGATGACGAGTGTAAACAGCAGGTTATTCATCATCTGCAATGCGTCACCTCCGGGGATTATTTAGCGATCAGCGGCAGCCTGCCGCCGGGAATTGAAAGCCGGTTCTATAGCGAGATCATTGAATTATGTCAGCAGAAAGGCTGCGAGGTTATCCTCGATATCAGCCATCCGGTTCTGCGCCAGCTGCTGGAATTACGGCCATTGTTGATCAAACCCAACGATGACGAGCTGCGGGAAATATTTGGTCTCGACGTCAGCAACCATCAGCAGGTACGCGAAGCTATGCGTACCCTGCATCAGTTGGGCGCTCGCAACGTGCTGCTGACGATGGGCGCGGAGGGCCTTTACTTTTCCGATGGCGCAAGCGTGTGGTTTTGCTCCGCACCGAAAATTGACCTGGTCAGCTCCGCCTGCGCCGGCGACGCCGCGCTGGGCGCCTTTCTCAGTAAATGGCTTAACGAAGAAGATGTCGCTCACGCCCTGGCACTAGCCAGCGCGACCGGCGCCGACGTCGCCGGTTCCGCCGGATTAGGAAATTTACAACGCACAGAAGAATTATTACAGCAAATTCAGGTCGTTCAATTATAAAGGTCCGATTATGAAAAAAATTATTGCAGTTACCGGCTGCCCTACGGGTATTGCACATACTTTTATGGCTGAAGAAGCCTTAAAAACCGCAGCGAAGAAATTAAATGTCGACATTAAAGTGGAAACCAACGGAGCTTCCGGCGTTGAAAATGCCATTACCCCCGCAGATTTAGAAGATATTTATGGTGTAATTATTGCCGCCGATAAAGACGTTAACGCCGAGCGATTTAATGGTCTGCCGGTCATTGAGGTTCCGGTTAAAGAAGCCATTCATCATCCGGTCGATTTAATTAATAAAGTGATCGGCGGCCAGGCGTCGCGCCGTCAGGGTATTTCTTCCTCGCCGGAGTCACCGGAGAAATACGCACAAGAGTCTTTCGGACGCCAGGTTTATAAGCACCTGATGAGCGGCGTATCCAACATGCTGCCGTTTGTGGTCGCCGGGGGGATTTTAATTGCCATCTCCTTCCTGTGGGGTATCTACTCAGCCGATCCGAACTCGCCGCAGTATAACGTTATTGCCGCGACGCTGATGAAAGTAGGCCAGCAGGCCTTCTCAATCATGGTGCCGATTTTTACCGCTTATATCGCCTGGTCTATTTCCGGCCGCCCCGGTATGGTTGCGGGCTTCGTCGGCGGCTTACTGGCCAACGCGACCGGCGCAGGCTTTCTCGGCGGGATTATCGCTGGTTTCGCCGCCGGTTATTTTATGTTGCTGATCCGCAATATGCTCAACGGCCTGCCGCGTCAGTATGAAGGGCTGAAATCGATCTTCATTATGCCGCTCGTTGGCGTGCTGGTAATAGGCGTGATGATGGTGCTGCTGGGCCAACCTGTCGCCGCCATCAACAACGCAATGATGAACTGGCTGAGTTCATTACAGGAAGCAAACCCGATTCTGCTGGGTATTGTGGTAGGCGCGATGTGCTCCTTCGACTTCGGCGGTCCGGTGAATAAAGCCGCCTACGTCACCGGTACGCTGCTGCTTGGCCAGGGGAACTACTTCTTTATGGCCGGGGTTTCCGCCGCCTGCATTACGCCGCCGCTGGTTATCGCGCTGGCGACAACCTTCTTCCCGAAAGGCTTCAGTGAAGAAGAGCGCGCCGCCGGGATGGTCAACTATATCCTCGGCTGCACCCATATTACTGAAGGCGCTATTCCGTTCGCCGCGAAAGATCCTTTACGCGTCATCCCCATGATGATGATCGCCTCTTCCATCTCTGCGGTTCTCAGCTATAGCCTGCAAATCCAGGTTCCTGCTCCGCACGGCGGCTTCCTGATCCTGCCGCTGGTAAGTAAACCGCTAATGTGGGTGCTGTGTATTCTCGCCGGTTCTGCCTGCGGCGCGGTCATGCTGGGATGCTGGAGGCTATGGCAAAAACGGACCCAGGAAGCAGCGACGCTTGCCGGTGCCATTAAATAAGGAGCTATTTATGCAACTGACTTGCGCAGATATCCATTTCGATCGCGCGATCAAAACGAAAGATGAAGCGCTGCAACGCGTCGTTGGCAGATTAACCGAAGCCGGGCATACCACGCCCGCTTATCTGAACGGCATGCGCGACCGCGAAGGGCAAATCAGCACGTACCTTGGCAACGGTATTGCCATTCCTCACGGCACGCCGCAGAGCCGCGATGCGGTACTGAAAACCGGTGTCAAAGTACTGGCCTGCCCGCAGGGGGTGGATTGGGGAGAAGAACAAGCGGCTTTTCTGATTGTGGGGATCGCCGCGCAGGACAACGAACACCTTGATATTCTTCGCCAGCTTACCCACGCCCTGAGCGACGAACGCGTACCTGCAGCGCTATCGCGCGCTGAGAGTCCGCAGGCGGTGCTGGAGATTCTGGCCGGCAATATCTTCCCGGCCGAAGGGGAAGAGATGGAACCGCCCCCGGCGTTCGATGAAGAGGCGACTTTTACCCTGCGCAATCCCCACGGACTGCACGCGCGGCCAAGCGCTGTACTGGTGAAAGCGGTGAAGCAGTGGCGATCGCAAATTCAGGTGGAAAATCTCGACACCCGTTCCGCTATTGTTGACGCCAAAAATCTGATGCGGGTGGTGTCTCTCGGCGCAAAACAGGGACATCGGCTGCACTTTATGGCCAGCGGGGAAGATGCCCATCAGGCGCTGGAGGCTATCGGTACGGCCTTTAATGCCGGATTAGGCGAAATTGCCGCTCAACCGCAGCAGGTCGTTCAGCCAGCAGAAAAGCCTAAACGGAGCTGGATTTCACGAATATTTAGTTAAATTTCAATAAATTAAAAACGCTCTGCCGTCATCGCCAGAGCGTTTTTTTATCTTTAACTTTCGTAACATTACGTTTTATCTTTCTTTTTTTCGAGATTGATCACAAATCAAAACAAAGGAGTTTGCTAGCAAAACAAAACATAACGAATATATTCGAAAGAAAACGGAGGTTTTAAATGAAAGATATTATTTCCCGCCACAAAGCTGGCGAACACATCGGCATCTGCTCAGTTTGTTCCGCGCATCCGCTGGTTATCGAAGCCGCGCTACGTTTCGATCTGCATACCAACAACAAGGTTCTTATCGAAGCAACCTCTAATCAGGTTAACCAGTTTGGCGGCTACACCGGAATGCAGCCTGCGGACTTCCGTGATTTCGTGAATAAAATTGCCCGCGAAGTCGGTTTCCCGTCAGAGCGCATCATCCTTGGCGGCGACCATCTCGGGCCGAACTGCTGGCAGGGCGAACCCGCCGCCGAAGCGATGGAAAAATCGGTCGATCTGATTAAAGCCTACGTCGCCGCGGGCTTCAGCAAAATCCATCTCGATGCCTCAATGTCCTGCGCTGACGATCCGGTACCGCTGGACCCGGCCGTCGTCGCCGAACGTGCCGCTCGCCTGTGCCAGGCCGCGGAAGAGACGGCAACCGACGCGCAGAAACGCCATCTGACCTACGTGATCGGCACCGAAGTTCCGGTTCCCGGCGGCGAAGCCAGCACCATCGGCAGCGTCCACGTGACCCGCGCCCAGGATGCGGCGGCAACGCTGGAAACCCATGAAGCCGCCTTCCGCAAGCTGGGTCTTAACGCAGCGCTGGAACGCATCATTGCTATCGTGGTGCAGCCCGGCGTTGAGTTCGACCATACGCAAATTATTCATTACCAGCCGGAGGCCGCCAAAGCGCTCTCCGCGTGGATCGAAGGCACGCCGATGGTCTATGAAGCGCACTCGACTGATTACCAGTCTCGTCAGGCCTACCGGGCGCTGGTGCGCGACCATTACGCCATCCTGAAAGTTGGCCCGGCGCTAACCTTCGCGCTGCGCGAAGCTATTTTTGCCCTCGCGCAAATGGAAAATGAGCTGGTCGCTCCGGAATCCCGCAGCCGCGTGATGGAAGTGATTGATGAAGTAATGCTTAACGAGCCGGGCTACTGGAAGAAGTACTACCGCCCGACCTGGAGCCAGGCAATGGTGGATATCCACTTCAGCCTCTCCGATCGCATTCGCTACTACTGGCCGCATCCGCGTATTCGCCAGAGCGTGGAAAAGTTAATTGCAAACCTGACCGAAACTAAGCTGCCGCTGGGCCTTATCAGCCAGTATATGCCCGTGCAGTTTGAACGACTGTCGTTAAACGAACTCGCCGCCGTGCCGCACGACCTCATCCTCGACAAAATTCAGGATGTGCTGCGTGCCTACCGTTACGGCTGTTCATCCGAAATCGCCTGAAGTAAAGAGGATTTATGAGTCAATTGTTTGTTCGTACCGGCATTCATTTTAGTTCCAGCCGGCAGGCGCTGGAGCACATTGGCGAAGAGATGCTGGCGCGCGGCGTTGTGCACGACAGCTATCCACTGGCGCTGCTCGAACGAGAAGCAACTTTCCCCACCGGCATTGCGCTGGAGCAGCACGCGGTCGCGATTCCCCACTGCGAGGCGGTACATGCGAAGTCTCCGGCTATCTACCTGATTCGCCCGGACAACCCGGTCCCTTTTCAGCGTGCTGACGACGACGGCGAAATCGACGTTTCGTTAATCATCGCGCTGATTGTAGAAAATCCGACTGCACAGCTACAGCTGCTGCGCCGGTTATTTAGTGAGCTACAGAACCCGAACACGCTTGAAGCATTGCTGGCTGCCTCACAGGAGCAGCTGCCCGAGCTGTTTCGGCACTCTATCCTTGAGTCAGAGCCCAGCGCTCAGGCTTTATAACAGACTGATAATAAAAGGGGTACCCTATGAAACGTAAAGTAATCGTCGCCTGTGGCGGCGCTGTCGCCACCTCGACCATGGCCGCAGAAGAGATCAAAGATCTGTGCGCGGACCACAGCATCGAGCTGGACCTGGTGCAGTGTCGGGTGAATGAAATCGAAACCTATATGGACGGCGCGCACCTCATCTGCACCACCGCCCGGGTTGACAGAACATTTGGCGACATTCCGGTGGTTCACGGTATGCCTTTCATTTCTGGCGTAGGCATTGAAGAACTGCAGCAAAAAATCCTGAACATCCTGACGGAGTAACGCCCATGTTTAGCGAAATCATGCGTTATATCCTCGACCTTGGTCCAACGGTGATGCTGCCGATCGTGATCATCATCTTCTCCAAAATACTGGGGATGAAGCTCGGGGACTGTTTTAAATCAGGCCTGCACATCGGGATTGGTTTCGTCGGTATCGGCCTGGTCATCGGCCTGATGCTCGACTCTATCGGCCCGGCGGCGAAAGCGATGGCGGAGCATTTCCAGATTAACCTGCACGTGATTGATATTGGCTGGCCGGGGTCGTCGCCGATGACCTGGGCATCGCAAATCGCGCTGGTGGCGATTCCCATCGCCATCGCGGTCAACATCTTCATGCTGGTCACCCGAATGACTCGCGTCGTGAACGTCGACATCTGGAACATCTGGCATATGACCTTTACCGGCGCAATGCTGCATATCGCGACCGGTTCTTACTGGATTGGGATTCTTGGCGTAGTGGTGCATGCGGCTTTCGTCTACAAGCTCGGCGACTGGTTTGCGAAGGATACCCGCGACTTTTTCGGCCTCGATGGTATTGCTATTCCGCACGGTAGCTCGGCGTATTTAGGGCCGATAGCGGTGCTGGTCGATACGATTATCGAAAAAATTCCCGGCCTGAACCGCATCCACTTCAGCGCTGACGACATCCAGAAACGCTTCGGTCCGTTTGGCGAACCGGTCACCGTCGGTTTTGTAATGGGTCTGGTCATCGGCGCGCTGGCGGGCTACGACCTGAAGGGCATCCTCCAGCTGGCGGTGAAAACCGCGGCCGTAATGCTGCTGATGCCGCGCGTCATCAAACCTATCATGGATGGCCTGAACCCGATTGCCAAACAGGCGCGTAAACGTCTGCAGGCGAAGTTTGGCGGCCAGGATTTCCTGATTGGTCTCGATCCGGCGCTACTGCTTGGTCATACCTCGGTCGTATCGGCCAGCCTGATCTTTATTCCGCTAACTATTCTGATCGCGGTTGTGGTGCCGGGTAACCAGGTCCTGCCGTTCGGCGACCTCGCAACCATTGGATTCTTCGTCGCCATGGCGGTGGCGGTACACCAGGGGAACCTGTTCCGCACGCTGATTTCCGGGATCATCCTGATGGGGATAACGCTATGGATTGCCACGCAGACCATCGGCCTGCATACCCAACTGGCGGCTAACGCCGGGGCCCTGAAGACAGGCGGCCTTGTGGCCTCAATGGACCAGGGTGGTTCACCGGTTACCTGGCTGCTCATTCAGCTCTTCACCTGGCAAAACGTGGTGGGTTTTGTGGTTATCGGCGTCATCTATGTTGCCGGCGTGCTGTTGACGTGGCGTCGGGCGCGCAGCTTCGCCGCCGCAGAGAAAGCAACCGCCGCGCAGCAAAGCCCGAGCGTTTCTTAATCTCAAGGGGGAGCATTCGCTCCCCCGGACATTTCTGGAGAATATTATGCAATCAGTGGTTATCCATGCTGAGGGGACAGTGCGCGTTGAAGAACGCCCGATACCGACTCTACAAACGGAAAACGATGTCCTGGTCAAAGTCGTCAGCTCCGGATTGTGCGGTTCTGATATTCCGCGCATCTTCGCCAAAGGCGCCCACTACTATCCCATCACCCTGGGTCATGAGTTCAGCGGCTATGTTGAATCTTACGGCTCAGCGGTGACCGACCTGCAGCCGGGCGACGCGGTAGCCTGCGTGCCTCTGCTCCCCTGTTTTAACTGCCCCCAGTGCCAGCGCGAATACTTCTCTCTCTGCAAACAGTACCAGTTTGTCGGTTCGCGCAGCGAAGGCGGAAATGCGCAGTACGTGGTGGTCAAACGCGCCAACCTGTTCCGTCTACCGGACCAGATGCCGATTGATGACGGCGCGTTTATTGAACCGATGACCGTCGGCCTGCACGCCTTCCATCTGGCTCAGGGCTGCGAAGGGAAAAACGTCATTATTATTGGCGCAGGCACAATTGGTTTGCTGGCGTTGCAGTGCGCCCGCGAACTGGGCGCCAAAAGCATTACGGCAATCGATATCAACCCGCAGAAGCTGGCGCTGGCAAAAACGCTCGGCGCAACGCACGTCTTTAACAGCAAGGAGATGAGCAGCAAACAGATTCAAACGGCGCTGGAAGAGATTCAGTTCGACCAGCTGGTGCTGGAAACCGCCGGTACGCCGCAAACCGTGGCGCTGGGCATTGAGGTCGCCGGACCGCGCGCGCAGCTGGCGCTGGTGGGTACCTTGCACCATGACTTAACGCTGCCTTTCGCCACCTTTGGCCAGATTCTTCGAAAAGAGCTGACTATTGTCGGCAGCTGGATGAACTACTCGGGCCCGTGGCCGGGAAAAGAGTGGCAAACGGCGGTTCGCCTGCTGACGGAAAAACGCATTCAGCTTGCCCCGCTTATCACCCACATCGGCGATGCCGAAAGCTTTGCCCGCGAAGTCCAGGCGCTCAACGGTGCGCCGATGCAGGGGAAAATCCTGCTTAAACTCTCCTGACCAACTGAGCCAGCAATCAGAGCTGGCTCACATAACCTTTCGAAAATTATCGTTCAACTTTCATTACCCTTCGATTACACTAAGATCAGTTAATTATCAGGCAAATTAATATGAACTCATTCGAGCGAAGGAACAAAATTGTCGAAATGGTCAATACGCAGGGTAGCGTATTGGTGCTGGACCTTTCGAATCTCTTTGGCATCTCCGAAGTGACGATCCGGGCCGATCTCCGTTTGCTGGAAGAAAAAGGGTTACTCACCCGCTTTCACGGCGGTGCCGCAAGGCCCGGCAGCAATTTGACCGAAGGAGATAATCTGGAAGTGGTACTTGAAGATCGTTATCAGTTGGCCAGCGATCCGAAAAAACGGATAGCCCAGGCCGCGGCGGCGATGATTAGCGAAGGCATGACGGTGATCCTGGATAGCGGCAGCACTACCCTACTGATTGCCGAGGCGCTGGTACGTATGACCAATATTACGGTGATTACCAACAGCCTGCCCGCGGCGTTCACGCTATCCGAAAACAAAGATATCACCCTGGTGGTCTGCGGCGGCACCGTACGCCACAAAACACACTCCATGCACGGCACCATCGCCGAACGTTCACTCCAGGGCATCAGCGCCGATCTGATGTTCGTCGGCGCAGACGGCATCGATACCACCAACGGCATCACCACCTTCAACGAAGGTTACTCCATCAGCGGCGTCATGGCCGCCGCGGCACATAAAGTAATTGCCGTGCTGGACGCCAGCAAATTCAATCGCCGCGGGTTCAATCAGGTTCTACCGATGGAGAAAATAAACTGCGTGATTACCGACAGCGAAATAAATGAAGAACATCGGAAGGCATTAAAAAGTACCGGGATTGAGTTACACATCGTATAGAAAATAAGGCAGATGCGGTGACATCTGCCCTATTGACCATCACGTTTTGTACGCTGATAACCCGCTAAAGAATGCGCCAGGCTCCCCTTTTTTTTGCGCCGGTCCGCTGTAATCTTCCCTTTTGCTGCAGCGTCTTCAGATACCGCTCAACGGTTCTGGCAGAAACATCTATTTCCTGAGCCATGTCTTTCGCGGTGCGCGTGGGTTCTTTAGACAAAAGCTTGAGGATCCGTTCCTCAACGGCCGCCAGCATTTCCACTTTTTCTTCCGACATTTCTTCCGACATTTCTTCCGACAGAGAAGCTGTTTGTCCCATGCCATCTTTCAACGCGATAACCATATTTTCCAGCATAAATTCAATAAACGGCGTGCTGTCACTCTGGCTATCACACATCCCTAAAACCTGGTAATAGCGCTCCTGCTGATAATGCATCAACGTTTCAACTGGTAGCCAGGCAAGCTCCGCGCGCCATTGGCTAAGAATTAAGGTTTGCCACAGGCGTCCCATTCGGCCATTACCATCGGCAAATGGATGGATAAACTCAAATTCGTAGTGGAAGACAGCTCCAGCGATAAGCGGATGAATGTCAGTGACTTTCAGCCATAGCAGCAACTCGTTTATCAAACGCTCGACCTGAGAGGCGGGGGGAGCCATATGAACCAGTCGGGTATCCCGGAAGATCCCGACATCTCCGTCACGCAGCTGGCCAGGGTTATCAACCAGCCCTATCATCAGCGTCCGGTGGGCGGTCAAAAGATCGGTTAACCGGTGGCTTTTCCATGTAGGCATTTTTTCATATGCCAGAAGAGCGTTTCTCACTTCCTGAATATCTTTTGCTGGCGCAAGAACACGTTTACCCTCCACTAGCGCAGTGACCTGATCGGTACTCAGGCTGTTATGCTCTATCGCCAGCGACGCCTGAATCGTACGAATACGATTCTCTTTTCGCAGAAGGGGGGAGGCTCGTCCCGTTTGAGCTGACCAGTGCCCTAACAGCTCACCAATCTCAACAACCAGATTGAGAATGGCAGGAGTAATGCTAAACGGCGGCTGGTAATGACTCATGCGATTAGTCTCCCTGCTGCTCCAGGGCATACTTATACAGGGCGTTTTTCTTCACGCTGTGGATTTCCGCAGCCAGCGCGGCGGCTTTTTTCAGCGGCAGCTCAGCCTGCAGCAGGGCCAGCGTACGCAGCGCTACCGCCGGCAGCGCCTCTTCCTGCGCTTTAAAACCTTCTACGATCAGCACCATCTCGCCTTTACGGCGATTTTCGTCCTCTTTCACCCATGCCAGCAGCTCGCCGATCGGCGCTCCGTGAATCGATTCCCAGGTTTTGGTCAGCTCACGCGCCAACACCACGTAGCGGGACTCCCCCAGCACAGCGCAGATATCCTCCAGGCTTTCCAGCAGACGGTGGGTAGACTCATAAAAAATAATCGTCCGCGGCTCTTCTTCCAGCGCCTTCAGCGTATCGCGACGCCCTTTGGATTTGGCAGGCAAAAAGCCTTCATAGCAGAAGCGATCCGAAGGCAGACCCGCCGCGCTCAGCGCCGCAATCGCCGCACAGGGGCCGGGCAGAGGCACCACGCGAATATTAGCTTCACGGCAGGTGCGCACCAGATGATAGCCGGGATCGTTAATCAGCGGCGTTCCGGCGTCGGAAACCAGCGCGATGTTTTGCCCCGCTTTAAGCTTCGCGACCAGCGTTTCCGCCTTTTGCTGCTCGTTGTGGTCATGAAGCGCGAATAAACGGGCGTTGATAGCAAAATGCTGCAGCAGCAAACCGGTATGGCGGGTATCTTCCGCTGCAACTAAATCAACGGCTTGCAACACTTCCAGCGCGCGTTGCGTGATATCAGACAGATTCCCTATCGGAGTGGGCACAATATAGAGCTGTCCCTGAGAATTATCTGCTGATTCGTGTTGTTTCATTGTCTCGTCCGTATTGCCGAATTAATATTGAGCATTGAGCCAAAAAAATATCACTGGACACATATGGTACCGTCAACATTTCTTCGTTCTAAACCCGTGCGTTGTCTGCCCGTACTGCTGGCCGCGCTGATCTTTGCCGGCTGCGGTACCCATACTCCGGATCAAAGTACGGCGTATTTGCAGGGTACGGCCCAGGCAGACTCCAGTTACTATCTGCAACAGATGCAGCAAAGCACGAATGATAGCAAGACCAACTGGCAATTACTCGCCATTCGTGCACTGCTGAAGGAAGGTAAGAAACCGCAGGCGATCGACCTGTTCAACCAGCTACCGTCTAATCTCAACGGTGCGCAAAGCCGCGAAAGGTCGCTGCTGGCGGTGGAAGTGAAGCTGGCGCAGAACGATTTCCAGGGCGCGCAGACGCTGCTCAGCAAGCTCGACCCGGCAAGCCTTGAGGAGAACCAGCTGCCCCGCTACTGGCAGGCGCAAATTGACGCCAGCCAGGGTCAACCCTCGCTGAACCTGCTGCGGGCCCTGATTGCCCAACAGTCGCTGTTAAGCCTGCCTGCGCAAAAGCAGAAAAACATCGACGCGACCTGGAAAGCGCTCACCGCCATGACCAAAGATCAGGCCAACGCGCTGGTCATTAACGCCGATGAGAACGTCCTGCAGGGCTGGCTGGATCTGCAGCGCATGTGGTTTGATAACCGCAGCGATCCGACGATGCTCAAGGCGGGAGTGAAAGACTGGCAGACTCGCTACCCGCAAAACCCGGGGGCGAAAATGCTGCCGATGCAGTTAGTGAATATGCAGAACTACCAGGCCGCATCGACCAATAAAATCGCCCTGCTGCTGCCGTTAAACGGCCAGGCGGCGATTTTTGGCCGCACGATCCAGCAGGGCTTTGAAGCGGCGAAGAACGGCGCGCCTGCCGTTGCAGGAAGCGCAGTACCCGCCCAGGTCGCCCAGGCGGCGAACGTTGCCGAAAGCGCCGTAGTCAGCCCATCGCAGGCGGAGGTCACCGATCTGACGACCACCAATAACGCTCAGACTCCGGTACAGGCGCCAGCGGCCGACCAGGCGCAAACCGCGGCGCCGGTCACCGCGCCGGCGGTAGTACAAGCCCCGACGCCGGAGGCCACCAGCCAGCCGGCGGAAGCGCCGCAGGCTCAGGCCGTCGCCGCAACGCCAGCCAACCCTTCCGCAGAACTGAAAATCTACGACACCACCGCTCAGCCAATGAGCCAGCTGCTGGCCCAGGTGCAGCAGGATGGCGCGACCATCGTCGTCGGTCCGCTGCTGAAAGATAATGTCGAAGATGTCATCAAGAGCAATACCTCGCTGAACGTGCTGGCGCTCAATCAGCCGGAAAAAGTCGAAAGTCGGGCCAATATCTGCTATTTCGCCCTCTCGCCGGAAGATGAAGCCCGCGACGCGGCGCATCACATTCACGATCAGGGCAAACAGACTCCGCTGCTGCTGGTGCCTCGCGGCGCCCTGGGCGATCGGGTGGTTACCGCCTTCGCCAACGAGTGGCTGAAGCTGGGGGGCGGTACCGTCCTGCAACAGCGCCTGGGCTCCACCGCCGAGCTGCGCGGCAGCGTCAACAGCGGTATTTCGCTAAGCGGTACGCCGGTCTCAACCCTGCCGTCAGCGCAAGACAGCGCCCTGGGTAGCCCGAGCGATGTGCCGGTCAGCAGCACCGGCGGCGTCGACGCCGCGTATATCCTGGCCACGCCGGAACAAATCGCTTACATCAAACCGATGATCGCCCTGCGTAACGGCAGCCAGAGCGGCGTGACGCTCTACGCCAGCTCCCGCAGCGCCCAGGGGACTTCCGGACCGGACTTCCGTCTGGAGATGGAAGGTCTGCAATATAGCGAGATCCCGATGCTGGCGGGAAGTAACCCTGCCCTGCAGCAGCAGGCGCTGGCCGCCGTTCGTAACGACTACTCGCTGGCGCGCCTGTACGCCATGGGCGCCGACGCCTGGTCCCTTGCCAACCATTTCTCGCAGATGCGCCAGGTTCCCGGCTTTGAGCTGAACGGCAATACCGGCGATCTCACGGCCACTCAGGATTGCGTGATCAACAGGAAACTGTCATGGCTCAAATACCAGGGTGGGCAAATCGTCGCGGCCAACTAAGTAAACAGACCGGCGATGCCTGGGAAACCCAGGCGCGCCGCTGGCTGGAGAGCCAGGGTCTGCGTTTTATCGCCGCCAACGTCCGCGAGCGCGGCGGCGAGATAGACCTCATCATGCGCGACGGCAGCGTCACCGTCTTTGTCGAAGTACGCTATCGTCGCAGCGCAAACTACGGCGATGCCGCCTCCAGCGTGACGCCGCAAAAGCAACAAAGACTGCTCAAAGCCGCGCGTCTGTGGCTCTGCCGACAGAATGGGAGCTTTGAGACTGTGGATTGCCGTTTCGATGTGGTAGCCTTCACCGGAAACGACATCCAATGGCTAAAAAACGCCTTTGGCGAATAGCGTAAACGAATTAAGGGATCCCGTGCTCGACAGAATCAAAGCCTGCTTCACCGAAAGCATTCAAACCCAAATTGCAGCAGCGGAAGCACTCCCGGACGCCATCTCCCGTGCGGCGATGACGCTCGTTCAGTCGCTGCTGAACGGCAACAAAATCCTCTGTTGTGGTAATGGCACTTCCGCCGCCAACGCACAGCATTTTGCTGCCAGTATGATTAACCGTTTTGAAACAGAGCGTCCTGGTTTACCCGCCATTGCACTAAATACCGATAATGTGGTCTTAACCGCAATTGCCAACGATCGCCTGCATGACGAAATCTATGCTAAGCAGGTGCGAGCGTTGGGACACGCCGGCGACGTGCTGCTGGCGATTTCTACGCGCGGCAACAGCCGGGACATCGTGAAAGCCGTGGAAGCGGCGGTCACCCGCGATATGACTATCGTGGCGTTAACCGGTTATGACGGCGGTGAACTGGCTGGCCTGTTAGGGCAGCAGGACGTCGAAATCCGCATTCCGTCGCATCGCAGCGCGCGAATTCAGGAAATGCACATGCTCACCGTCAACTGTCTGTGCGATTTGATCGATAACACGCTTTTTCCACACCAGGACGATTAAGGAGAACACATGAAGGCTCTCTCGCCCCTCGCCATTCTGCTGTCTGCGCTACTGCTTCAGGGATGCGTTGCTGCCGCGGTAGTCGGAACGGCAGCAGTCGGCACTAAAGCCGCGACGGACCCGCGTACGGTAGGTACTCAGGTGGACGACAGCACGCTGGAACTGCGCGTTAACAGCGCGCTGTCGAAAGATGAACAAATTAAGAAACAGGCCCGCATCAACGTGACCGCCTACCAGGGCAAAGTTCTGCTGACCGGGCAGTCCCCAACGTCCGATCTCTCCGCGCGCGCGAAGCAAATCGCTATGGGCGTAGAAGGTACGACGGAGGTGTTTAACGAAGTGCGTCAGGGCCAGCCGATCGGCTTAGGAACCGCGTCTTCGGATACCTGGATCACCACCAAAGTCCGCTCCCAGCTGCTGGGTACCGACCAGGTGAAATCCTCCAACGTGAAGGTGACAACCGAAAACGGTGAAGTGTTCCTGATGGGTCTGGTCACCGACCGTGAAGGACGCGCGGCGGCGGATATCGCCAGCCGGGTGAGCGGCGTGTCTCGCGTCACCACCGCCTTTACCTATATCAAGTAAGCGTCTCTGCCTCCCGGCCTGCGCCACGCTGAGCCGGGCTACGTGTTCACCGTTGGCTGTGGGCCGGTAGCCCGGACAGGCGCGCAGCGCCGCCTCCGGGAAGATCATCAGAGTAAAGCGACGCCCCCAACCACCGCGCCGCACAGCGCCACCAGCCCGCCGGTCAGCCACAGCGCCTTCGCCGGGAACGCTTTACGCAGCATAATCAGTGACGGTACGCTGACAGCAGGCAGCGTAATCAGCAGCGCCAGCGCGGGCGCCATGCCCATACCTGCCAGCATCATGGTCTGCACAATCGGGATCTCCGCCGCCGTCGGTATCACAAACAGACAGCCGGCAATCGCCATGGCAATCACCCAGAACAGCGTATTCTCCACCACGCCATCGGCGTGAGGGAATAGCCACACCCGCGCGGCGCCCAGCACCAGAACCGCCAGAATATAAACCGGGATGGTATTCCAGAACAGCGTCCACAGCGCGCGCAGCCAGCGGCTGAAGAAGCCTTCCTGCGCGGTTTCCGCAGGCAATTCAGGCACATCTGCGGGCTGCGTCGCCGCTTCTTTCACCCATTTCTGAACCAGCGTGGCGACCACCAGCACAGTCGCCAGTCCCGCCAGCAGGCGAATCAGCGCAAACTGCCAGCCCAGCACGAAGCCCATAAACACCAGCGTCGCCGGGTTGAGCAGCGGATTGCCCAGCCAGAATGCCAGCGCGCCGCCCATGGATACCTGCTGTTTACGCATTCCCGCAGCCACCGGCGCGGCGCAGCAGGTGCACATCATCCCCGGCAGAGAGAACGCGGTCCCCAGCAGCGTACCGCGAAAACGCGATTGCCCTAACGTGCGCCACAGCCAGTCACGCGGGATCAGCACCTGAATGAGCGATCCCAGCAGCACGCCTAATACCGCCGCTTTCCATACCGCCAGGAAATAGACCAGCGCGTAATCCCAGGCCGCAGCGAAAGGATTCGCATCGCTATTTGCAAGAATGGATTTGCCGATACTGTGCGTCTCAGCGGCGGTAAAGGCTTTGCCGTAATAGGGCTGCCATTTAACGAACCACAGACCAACGATAACGACGAGAAAAAACAGCGCGGGCTTCCACCATTGAAACGGTGCTGCCGCCTGAGATGAAGACTGACCAGCCATAGCATTCCCCAGGGAGTGTCATGATAAATTGAGGACATGAATACTACGCCTCCGGGGAAACTTTGGAAATCAGTAATCCCCCGCGCGCGCGGCCCTCTCGCGCAGCTGCGACGAGGAGAGAATGCGGACGCCTTCCTGCGCGGGCGAGAGCGCCTCCGCGAGTAGCGCGCTTGCCACGTCCCGCGCGTCTATCGATTTCAGGTTTCCCGGCAGCAGGCTAAAAAGCGGCGCAAGGAGCGTCTCGCCGGCGCGTTTTTTTTCGCGCTCGCCTACCAGCATTGATGGACGGGCAATCGTCAACCTCGGCCACTGCTGCGCAATCAGCGCCTCTTCCATCTCGCCTTTTACCCGATTATAGAAAAAGGGGGAATGCGCGTTCGCCCCCATCGCGCTGACCACCAGCATATGCTGCGCGCCCAGCTTTTTCCCCACCAGCGCGGTATCAATGACCAGCGTATAATCGGCATGCACAAACGCCTCTTTGCTTCCCGCTTCCCGGCGGGTGGTCCCCAGGCAGCAGAAAACAATATCGACCGGATCGACCACCTGCGCCAGCGCATCCGTGAGCTGCGGATCGTGCGGGTTAAATACGCCGGAGATATCGCTCAGCGGCCGACGCGTGGGCGCAGCAATGGACTTAATATCCTGTGCGTTGAGTAGCATTCGCAGTAAGTGACCACCAACTAACCCGGTTGCCCCCGTTAACAGTACTTGACTCATCGAAACTCCTTTGCAGATTTTTCTATGTTGCGATCCCAGCCTCATGTTCCAGACTTAATACTCTACGAGGTAATTATCCATCATCATCAGGGAAATGCCTCATTCCACACCGAAACACTGGAGGAAGAATGAGTAAGAAGATAGCCGTTTTAATTACCGACGACTTTGAAGACTCGGAGTTCACCTCACCCGCGGACGCCTACCGTCTGGCCGGACACAAGGTGGTGACCATTGAAAAACAGGCGGGGAAGAAGGTAAAAGGGAAAAAAGGGGAAGCTGAAGTCGTTATCGATAAAGCCATTGATGACGTCAGCCCTGCCGACTTCGACGCCCTGCTGCTGCCGGGCGGATATTCACCGGACTCGCTGCGCGGCGACGAACGCTTTGTCACCTTCACCCGCGATTTTGTCAACAGCGGCAAACCGGTCTTCGCCATCTGCCATGGCCCGCAGCTGTTGATTAGCGCCGATGTGATTCGCGGGCGTAAACTGACGGCCGTGAAGCCTATCGTAGTCGACGTGAAAAACGCCGGTGGCGAATTCTATGACCAGGAAGTGGTTATCGACAACGAACAGCTGGTGACCAGCAGAACCCCGGACGACCTGCCGGCGTTTAATCGTGAAGCCTTACGCCTGCTCGGCGCCTGATTCGCGCAGCCAGTGCAGCTTTTTCCCAAAGCCCAGCGTGTTATCGGTGAACTTGATCTCATCGGGACGAATCTCCCAGACTGGCGCCGATAGCATGCGGGCGACAGGAAAACGGCTGACGTAGCGCTTGCGCATCGCCGCCTCTTCTTCCCCGGTGAGGCGGCGAATTTTACCTTTGAACTGTACGCCGCGGATCAGCGCCACGCTCTTTGGCTGGCCGTTGACCGTCCCGGCCACGTTGGCGCTTTCCCCGGTCATTTGACCGTGGCGCGTTTTTTCATCGCTGAGCAGATAAAATGCGACCTTCTCCGGGTCATAAACGTAAAAAGCATTGGCGCACCACAGCTCATCATCGCGGGCGACGCACCAGGTCACGACGTGCTGCTTACCCAGCCAGCGGCCGATCGCGGCGAGCGTATCCATCTTTACTCTCCAGTATGTTATGGTGTTCACACCTTAACATAGCGACCTCTGTACCGTGTGCTGGTTTCTCTATCTGATTCGTACCGCCGATAATCGCCTTTATACCGGGATTACCACCGATGTTTCACGCCGCTTTTGCCAGCACCAGACTGGCAAGGGCGCGAAAGCGCTGCGTGGAAAAGGCGAGCTTGAGCTGGCCTTCAGTCAGGAAGTTGGTGAACGCTCACTAGCGTTACGGCTTGAGTATCGTATTAAGCAGCTAACGAAGCGCCAGAAAGAGCGCCTCGTTGCCGGGGACGGTTCATTTGAGGCGCTGCTGGAAAGCCTCAGAAGCGATTAAAGTGGTCGCTATATTCGACCAGCCCGCTCACGCCGTTCAGCGCGTCATCGGCCAGACGATGCACCTGGAAAGCCTCAGCGCTATCGGGCCAGCGGCAGCGCAGATCGAAACGCGCCGCGGGTTCAAAGCCCAGACGGCCATAGAGCGCCGGATCGCCAAGCGTCACGACGGCGGCATAGCCAAACTCGTTCAGGGAATCGAGCCCTTCATAGACCAGCTGACGCCCGATG
Source organism: Klebsiella sp. CN_Kp106 (assembly GCF_040064575.1). Taxonomy (NCBI): domain Bacteria; kingdom Pseudomonadati; phylum Pseudomonadota; class Gammaproteobacteria; order Enterobacterales; family Enterobacteriaceae; genus Klebsiella; species Klebsiella sp. CN_Kp106. The sequence goes on from NZ_JBEAIG010000044.1 coordinate 73,151, forward strand.
CCCTGACCGCGGTAGCTTTCATCGACCGCCAGCGGAGCCAGTCCAACCCACTGCAGCTCTTCGCCTTCGACGGCGACCGGGCTAAAGGCCACGTAGCCTACGACCTGACCTTCGTCATCCGTCGCCACCACGCCCAGCGTGATCAGGCCATCTTCACGAAGACTGTGCACCAGCTGCGCTTCCGCGTCGCCGCCGAAGGTACGACGCAATAGAGCATCGATACCCGGCGCATCAATCCCAATCTCTACTCGAATCAGCATGCCTCACCTACCGATGTCTGTTCAGGTTTCTGCGGGCCTTTCAGGCCAGCTTCAACAAAGTCCGCCAGCTGCAGCAGCATAATACGCAGCGCCTTTGGCATCTGCTCCAGCTCAATGGCATCCATCAGGTTTTTTACATACAGTCCCAGCTCGGTATCGCCTTCGATAACCAGGCGACGCTGGAAGAACAGCGTATCCGGATCCTGCTTACGCGCCGCGATCATCAGCAGGTCGCTGGCGTCGGCGCTGAAGCTAACGTCCGCTTCAGCCGCAGGGCTGACCACCAGACGACCGTCCACCACCGAGGTATACCACAGCAGGCCGATGTCGCGCACATGAATACTTAACCAGCGCCCCTCGAGAAACTCCAGTTCCCCATCCGCCAGCGCCTGGCGAAATTGCCAGCTTAATACCTGTTCCAGCACCTGGCGCTTGAGGGCAAATGGCGCCAGCTTAACCGGCACGCTCATCATCGACGGGCCAAAGTGAACCAGTTTGGAACGCAGTTTATCCAACACAAGCTTTACTCCATGAATGCAATAGTTCCTCTATTGTGCCATATCAAATAAACGACATAGCGGCGTAAATCAACAAAATCACGATGCCGGGCCGCAGGTATTGATCCCGCCAATACGCTTTTAACTGCCTCAAATCAAAAATTGTCACCAAAAGGTTAACTAAAATCCCAGCTCATTAACCATCCAGCGTCCCTGACGGGCCGCGTTTTTCAGGAAAAATTATGGAGCTGCTCTGCCCAGCCGGTAACCTTCCGGCGCTTAAGGCGGCCATCGAAAACGGCGCCGATGCCGTCTATATCGGGCTGAAAGATGACACCAACGCCCGCCACTTTGCCGGCCTTAATTTCACCGAAAAGAAACTGCAGGAAGCCGTCAGCTTTGTGCACCAGCATCGTCGCAAACTGCATATTGCCATTAACACCTTCGCGCATCCTGATGGTTATGCCCGCTGGCAGCGCGCGGTCGACATGGCGGCGCAGCTGGGCGCCGACGCGCTGATCCTCGCCGATATCGCGATGCTGGAATACGCCGCCGAGCGTTATCCGCATATTGAGCGCCACGTTTCCGTCCAGGCCTCGGCCACCAACGAAGAGGCGGTAAAGTTTTATCATCGCAATTTTGACGTCGCCCGCGTGGTGCTGCCGCGCGTGCTGTCGATTCACCAGGTCAAACAGCTGGCGCGCGCCACGCCGGTGCCGCTGGAGGTTTTTGCCTTCGGTAGCCTGTGCATTATGGCGGAAGGGCGCTGCTACCTTTCCTCTTATCTGACCGGCGAATCGCCGAATACCGTCGGCGCCTGTTCGCCGGCGCGCTTCGTGCGCTGGCAGCAAACGCCGCAGGGGCTGGAATCACGCCTTAACGAAGTGCTGATTGACCGCTATCGGGACGGTGAAAACGCCGGCTATCCCACCCTCTGTAAAGGGCGGTATCTGGTCGACGGCGAACGCTACCACGCGCTGGAAGAGCCCACCAGCCTGAACACCCTGGAGCTGCTGCCGGAACTGATGGCGGCCAATATTGCCTCGGTGAAAATCGAGGGGCGCCAGCGCAGCCCGGCGTATGTTACCCAGGTGGCGAAAGTCTGGCGTCAGGCGATCGATCGCTGCAAAGCCGATCCGCAAAACTTCGTACCGCAGTCCGCGTGGATGGAGACCCTCGGTTCCATGTCCGAAGGTACGCAAACCACCCTTGGCGCCTATCACCGTAAATGGCAGTGAGAACAGCAATGAAATATTCATTAGGGCCGGTGCTTTATTACTGGCCAAAAGAGACGCTGGAAGATTTTTACCAGCAGGCGGCAAGCTGCAGCGCGGACACAATTTACCTCGGCGAAGCGGTATGCAGCAAACGTCGCGCCACCAAAGTCGGCGACTGGCTCGACATGGCAAAAACGCTGGCGGGAAGCGGTAAACAGGTGGTGCTTTCCACCCTCGCGCTGGTGCAGGCGTCCTCGGAGCTGGGCGAACTGAAGCGCTATGTCGATAACGGCGAATTTCTGATTGAAGCCAGCGATCTCGGCGTCGTTAACCTGTGCGCGGAACGTAAGCTGCCGTTCGTCGCCGGGCACGCGCTTAACTGCTACAACGCCGTCACCCTGCGTCTGCTGCTCAAGCAGGGCATGGTGCGCTGGTGTATGCCGGTCGAACTTTCCCGCGACTGGCTGGCGAATTTGCTGACCCAGTGCGACGAGCTGGGCATTCGCGACCGGTTTGAGGTAGAGGTCCTGAGCTACGGTCATCTGCCGCTGGCCTACTCCGCCCGCTGCTTTACCGCGCGCTCGGAAGACCGGCCGAAAGACGAGTGTGAAACCTGCTGCATAAAATACCCTAACGGGCGCGACGTGCTTTCGCAGGAGAACCAGCAGGTGTTCGTCCTCAACGGCATTCAGACCATGAGCGGCTACGTCTACAACCTCGGGAATGAGCTAAGCACCATGACCGGGCTGGTGGATATGGTTCGCCTGTCGCCGCTGGGTAGCGAGACCTTCGCTATGCTGGACGCCTTCCGGGCGAATGAAAACGGCGCGGCGCCGCTGCCGCTGACGGCGAACAGCGACTGCAACGGCTACTGGCGACGACTGGCCGGGCTGGAATTGCAGAGCTGATTAACCGCTCACTTTGTTAATGGCTATCGCTGCTTTTTAATGCACTATTAAAGATGCAGCTTTTCTGGCTGGCGTATCCTGGATACGCCAGGCTGGAAGAAGACCTTCAATCTGATGACGATGCTGTAGCAAAGTGAGCCTTTATGACTGACAAATCTGTTTCGTTCTCGGTGCTCGATCTGGCGCCGATCCCGCAAGGTTCTTCCGCAAAGGAAGCCTTCTCCCACTCTTTAGACCTGGCGCAGCTGGCGGAAAAGCGCGGCTATCACCGCTACTGGCTGGCCGAACACCATAATATGGTCGGTATCGCCAGCGCGGCGACTTCCGTACTGATTGGCTACCTTGCCGCGAATACCACCACTCTGCATCTGGGCTCCGGCGGCGTGATGCTGCCGAACCATTCGCCGCTGGTGATTGCCGAGCAGTTCGGTACGCTCAATACGCTCTACCCGGGACGCATCGATCTCGGCCTTGGCCGCGCGCCGGGCAGCGATCAGCCAACCATGCGCGCGCTGCGTCGCCATATGAGCGGCGATGTCGATAACTTCCCGCGCGATGTCGCGGAGCTGGTGGACTGGTTCGACGCCCGCGATCCTAACCCGCACGTGCGCCCGGTTCCCGGCTATGGCGAGAAGATCCCGGTCTGGCTGCTCGGCTCAAGCCTGTACAGCGCCCAGCTGGCGGCGCAGCTTGGGCTGCCGTTTGCCTTTGCCTCGCACTTCGCCCCGGATATGCTCTTTCAGGCTCTGCACCTCTACCGCACCCACTTCCAGCCGTCAGAGCGGTTAGCGAAGCCGTACGCGATGGTATGCATTAACATTATTGCCGCCGACAGCGACAGAGATGCGGAATTTCTGTTTACGTCCATGCAGCAGGCGTTCGTCAAACTGCGCCGCGGCGAGACCGGACAGCTGCCGCCGCCGGTGCAAAATATGCATCAGCTGTGGTCCGCTTCAGAGCAGTACGGCGTCGAAAAAGCGCTGAGCATGTCGCTGGTCGGCGATAAAGCGAAAATCCGTCACGGGCTGGAGTCGATCCTGCGGGAAACCCAGGCCGATGAAATCATGGTCAACGGCCAAATCTTCGATCATCAGGCGCGCCTGCATTCATTTGATTTGGCGATGCAGGTGAAAGAAGAGCTTCTCGGATAGTGAAAAATGCGGCATTTCTGCCGCATTTTCAACTAGTGATAGGTGGGTAATACGTTAAAGCTCGACAGGAAATGCACGATAACGTTACCCAGCCCGAACAGCAGGACCAAAGCAATCATCGGCTTTCCACCCCAAACGCGAAACAATGGGCTACCAAAGCGTTTGCGCGATGCGCGAGCCAGCAGCGCCGGTACAATTGCCGCCCAGATCGTCGCCGCCAGCCCCGCATAGCCGATCGCGTAGAGGAATCCGTTCGGCCACAGCAGGCCGCCCGCCATCGGCGGAACAAAGGTGAGAAGCGCGGTTTTAAAGCGTCCCAGCGCGGAGTCATCGAACCCGAACAGATCCGCCAGATAATCAAACAGACCGAGCGTCACGCCAAGGAATGAACTGGCAACGGCAAAGTTCGAAAAAATGACTAACAGCAGATCCAGACTCCGGCTGTTCAGTACCCCACTGAGCGCCTGGACCAGGACATCTATGTTGCCCCCCTTCTGCGCAATACCGATAAACTCAGGGCGTGGGATATTACCCATCGTCACCAGCAGCCACACCACGTACAGGCCCAGCGCCAGCAGCGTACCGTAAACCAGACACTTAACGATTGTGCGCGGATCTTTGCCGTAGTACTTCATCAGGCTCGGCACGTTGCCGTGATAGCCGAAGGACGCGAGGCAGAACGGCAGCGTCATCAGCAGATAGGGCATATACGAGGCATTTTGTTCAGCCACGTTAAACAGGGTGGTCGGCTGGACGTGCCCCAACAGGCTGCCAAAGGTCAAAAAGAAGGTAATGACCTTAGCTCCCAGCACAATGGCCGTCATGCGGCTCACCGCTTTGGTGCTCAACCAGACGATAAACGCCACCAGCAGCGCAAAACCGAAACCTGCCGCCCTTGCCGGTACGTTCAGCGACATTTCGCTAAACGTATGGTGCAGAATCGAGCCGCTGGCGGAGATATAGGCGTAAGTCAGAATATAAAGAACAAAGGCGATCGACACGCCGTTAACCAGATTCCAGCCTTTGCCGAGCAGATCTTTAGTAATGGTATCGAAGCTCGAGCCAATCCGGTAATTCAGGTTCGCTTCGAGGATCATTAACCCGGAGTGAAGCATACAAAACCAGGTAAAAACCAGCGCCGCCAGAGACCAGAAGAACCACGCGCCGGACATCACAACCGGCAGTGAGAACATGCCCGCCCCAATAATCGTCCCGCCAATAATCACTACGCCGCCAAACAAGGACGGTCGGGTTGCCGTAGTGGTAAGTGTCGCCATTTGCCGAAATCTCCAGTCGAAAATACTTTTCTTGTTATCAACGTGACGCACTGTACCAGTACACGAGTACAAAGGGAATAAAAAAAGCCCCAATCATAAAGATCGGGGCTGTATCGTTTACTTTACGTTAGCGGAAAGCGCTAATTATGCATCGCCACCGAAACGACGACGACCTGCGGAGTCATCGCGACGCGGAGCTGAAGCATCATCGCGGCGCGGCGCGCGGCCACCTTCACGACGTTCGCCGCTGAAACGACGACCTTCACCACGGCCGCCTTCGCGACGCTCACCGCCGAAACCACGGCCTTCACGACGTTCACCGCCGCCGAAGCTACGACCGCCTTCACGACGCTCACCGCCGCCACGACGTTCGCCGCTGCGTTCAGGACGCGGCTGAGCATCGCCCAGCAGCTGCATGTTCATCGGCTTGTTCAGGATGCGGGTACGCGTAAAGTGCTGCAGCACTTCGCCCGGCATGCCTTTCGGCAGTTCGATGGTGGAGTGAGAACCAAACAGCTTGATGTTACCGATGTAACGGCTGCTGATGTCGCCTTCGTTGGCAATTGCGCCAACGATGTGACGAACTTCAACGCCGTCATCACGGCCCACTTCAATACGGTACAGTTCCATATCGCCAACGTCACGACGTTCACGCTTCGGACGATCTTCGCCGCTGCGTTCCGAACGGTCGCCGCGCGGGCCACGGTCGTTACGGTCGCCGCGACGTTCGAAACGATCGTCACGGTCGCGGAACTCGCGCTTAGGACGCATAGGCGCATCCGGCGGCAGGATCAGCGGACGTTCGCCCTGAGCCATTTTCAGCAGCGCGGCGGCCAGCGTTTCCACGTCCAGCTCTTCGCCTTCGGCAGACGGCTGGATTTTCGCCAGCAGCGCACGGTACTGATCCAGATCGCTGCTTTCCAGCTGCTGCTGAACTTTCGCCGCGAATTTTTCCAGACGGCGTTTGCCCAGCAGTTCTGCGTTCGGCAGTTCAACTTCCGGAATGGTCAGCTTCATCGTACGTTCGATATTGCGCAGCAGACGACGCTCGCGGTTCTCAACGAACAGCAGCGCGCGGCCAGCACGACCCGCACGACCGGTACGGCCGATACGGTGAACGTAAGACTCGGAATCCATCGGGATATCGTAGTTAACCACCAGGCTGATACGCTCAACGTCCAGGCCACGGGCCGCAACGTCGGTTGCAATCAGGATATCCAGACGACCGTCTTTCAGACGCTCCAGAGTCTGCTCACGCAGGGACTGGTTCATGTCGCCGTTCAGCGCAGCGCTGCTATAACCGCTACGCTCCAGCGCTTCGGCCACTTCCAGGGTCGCGTTTTTGGTACGAACGAAGATAATCGCCGCATCAAAATCTTCCGCTTCCAGGAAACGCACCAGCGCTTCGTTTTTACGCATACCGTAAGCAGTCCAGTAGCTCTGGCTGATGTCCGGGCGAGTTGTTACGCTCGACTGGATGCGCACTTCCTGCGGCTCTTTCATAAAGCGGCGGGTAATACGGCGAATGGCTTCCGGCATGGTGGCAGAGAACAGAGCGGTCTGATGACCCTCCGGGATCTGCGCCATAATGGTTTCTACGTCTTCGATGAAGCCCATGCGCAGCATTTCGTCAGCTTCATCCAGAACCAGACCGCTCAGCTTAGAGAGATCCAGCGTACCGCGTTTCAGGTGGTCCAGCAGACGACCCGGGGTACCGACAACGATTTGCGGCCCCTGACGCAGCGCGCGCAGCTGCACGTCATAACGCTGGCCGCCGTACAGGGCAACCACGTTTACGCCGCGCATATGTTTAGAGAATTCCGTCATTGCTTCAGCAACCTGTACCGCCAGTTCGCGGGTCGGCGCCAGCACCAGAATCTGCGGTGCTCTCAGCTCAGGATCGATGTTGTTCAGCAGCGGTAAAGAGAACGCTGCGGTTTTACCGCTACCCGTCTGGGCCATACCCAGAACGTCGCGGCCGCCCAGCAGATGCGGAATGCACTCAGCCTGGATCGGAGATGGTTTTTCGTAACCCAGATCGTTAAGCGCTTCAAGGATGGGAGCCTTCAGGCCCAGATCTGCAAAAGTGGTTTCGAATTCAGCCATGTAGTACGTGTGCCTCAAAATTAATGGCGGCCAGTCTACATAACTCATCGTGAAAATTTTCGGTAATTTTCATTGAAAAGTGTGAACCGGCTCAAAGTAGGTGTATTAACGAACAACAACGCCCTCACCCGCAAAGGTGATGGCAATCAAAAAAGGGCTGATGTGTTCGTCAGCTATTGCTGGTCCGATTCTGCCAGGTCATCTTGCTCCTGGCCCAAGAGCGATAATTCCAACAATGCGTATCGGTGCTCAACGTAGTTATGAACGTTGTTTGCGACCGCCAGTTTGAACAGTGCCGTAGCGCTGTCCTTGTCCCCCAGACTTAGGTAGTACTTACCTAAATAGAAGTTGGTTTCACTGAGATGCTCAGCGAGCGAGGTGTTATCCGTTGCGTCTGCCTTCAGACGGTCCATTAGCTCTTTTTCGCTAATGTCGCCAAGGTAGAACCCGACAATGTTCCATCCCCATTGTTCTTTATCCGACTTGTTTAAGCGCTGTCTCAGTGCTTCAAGCGCCTGCTTCTCATCGAGCTGACGCTCGGCGAGATAAAGCCACAGGCTTCGGAAAGGATCATTGGGATCGTCTTGATAAAACGCCAGCAGATCATCTTGCGCTAACTTAGCGCGACCGCCGTAATACAGGGCGATACCGCGATTTAAGTGCGCGTAGTTGTAAGTTGGATCAAGCTCAAGTACAGAATCAAACGCTTCATAGGCAGCATCAAAATTGCCTGCCTGCGTTAAGTAAATGCCTAAGTAATTGAATACTTCAGGCATATCCGGTCGGATTGCCAGCGCTTGTGAAAAATCATTTCGCGCTAATGCCCTCAGACCGAGACTATCATACAACACTCCGCGCTCATATAAAAGCTGTGCGCGTTCGTCATCGGTTAAAGCCCGACTGGCAAGAATTTGTTCCATGCGCGCCAGAATCACTTCCTGCTGCAAAGTCGGTTGCAATGGCACCGCGAGGACTGCGTCCTTACGCCAGGCAGAGTTGCTGCATCCTGCCAGCGTGAGAGCTGTCGCCACGAAACACCAGCGCAAAAAAGGCTTCATTTCCCACTCCCGAAGACAACGATTGGATGAACGTCCAGTTCCCCGGCTGCAAACAGGGCGTCCTGCCCGCAATGCGCCCTCCGCAATGCGGAGGGCAAACGGCAACCTTACTCGCCCTGCTGTTCGGCAGCCGGAGCTTCCGGCGCAGCCGCAGGCTGAGTTTGTTCAGTTGCTTCTTTGATGCTCAGACGGACACGGCCCTGACGGTCAACTTCCAGAACCTTAACCGGCACTTCCTGACCCATCTGCAGATAGTCGGTCACTTTCTCAACGCGCTTGTCGGCGATTTGAGAGATGTGAACCAGACCTTCTTTACCGCCGCCAATGGCAACAAACGCGCCAAAGTCAACGATACGGGTCACTTTACCGTTGTAGATACGGCCAACTTCGATCTCAGCGGTGATCTCTTCGATACGACGAATCGCGTGCTGCGCTTTGTCGCCATCGGTTGCCGCGATCTTCACGGTACCGTCATCTTCGATTTCGATAGTGGTGCCGGTTTCTTCGGTCAGCGCACGAATAACGGAACCGCCCTTACCGATAACGTCTTTGATTTTGTCCGGACTGATCTTGATCGTGTGGATACGCGGTGCGAATTCAGAGATATCGCCGCGCGGCGCGTTAATCGCCTGTTCCATCACGCCCAGGATGTGCAGACGCGCACCTTTAGCCTGGTTCAGAGCAACCTGCATGATCTCTTTGGTGATACCTTCAATTTTGATATCCATCTGCAGAGCAGAGATACCTTCGCGGGAACCCGCTACTTTGAAGTCCATATCGCCCAGGTGATCTTCATCGCCCAGAATGTCAGACAGTACAACGAAGTTGTCGCCTTCTTTCACCAGACCCATTGCGATACCCGCAACGGCGGCTTTCACCGGCACGCCTGCGTCCATCAGCGCCAGAGAAGCGCCACAAACGGAAGCCATGGAGGAGGAGCCGTTAGATTCGGTGATTTCAGAAACCACGCGAACGGTGTACGGGAACTCTTCGATAGTCGGCATCACGGCCAGTACGCCGCGCTTAGCCAGACGACCGTGACCAATTTCACGACGCTTCGGAGAACCGACCATTCCCGTTTCGCCTACGGAGTACGGAGGGAAGTTATAGTGGAACAGGAAGGAGTCCGTGCGCTCGCCCATCAGTTCATCGATGTTCTGCGCGTCGCGTGCGGTGCCCAGGGTCGCAGTAACCAGCGCCTGAGTTTCGCCACGGGTAAACAGTGCGGAACCGTGGGTACGCGGCAGAACGCCGGTACGAACGTCCAGACCACGAATCATATCTTTTTCACGACCATCGATACGCGGCTCACCGGCCAGTACGCGGCTACGCACCACGTTTTTCTCGATTGCGTGCAGGATTTCGCCCAGTTCGTTAGCGTCCAGAGCTTCATCTTCCGCAACCAGGGTCGCGATAGTTTCAGATTTGATCACGTCAACCTGAGCATAGCGCTCCTGTTTGTCGGTGATACGGTAAGCATCGCTCAAGCGAGATTCAGCCAGCGCGGCAACGCGCGCGTTCAGCGCCGCATCAACCACTTCCGGCTGCCAGTCCCAGCGCGGCTTACCGGCTTCTTTCACCAGATCGTTGATGTTCTGAATAACCACCTGCTGCTGGTCGTGACCAAACACGACCGCGCCCAGCATCTGGTCTTCGCTCAGCAGTTCAGCTTCGGATTCAACCATCAGTACTGCGGCTTCGGTACCTGCGACAACCAGATCCAGTTTGCTGGACTTCAGCTCTTCCTGGGTCGGGTTCAGCACGTACTGGTCATTAATATAACCCACGCGAGCGGCGCCAATTGGGCCGTTGAAAGGAATACCGGACAGGGACAGCGCTGCGGAAGCGCCGATCATCGCGACGATATCCGGGTTAACCTGCGGGTTAACGGAAACCACGGTCGCGATAACCTGAACTTCGTTAACGAAGCCTTCCGGGAACAGCGGGCGAACCGGGCGGTCAATCAGACGCGCGATCAGGGTTTCGCCTTCGCTCGGACGGCCTTCACGACGGAAGAAACCACCCGGGATTTTACCTGCAGCGTAGGTACGCTCTTGATAGTTAACGGTCAGCGGGAAGAAATCCTGGCCTGGCTTCGCTTTTTTCTGGCCCACAACGGTAACGAATACCGCGGTGTCATCCATGCTAACCATAACGGCGGCAGTTGCCTGGCGCGCCATCATGCCGGTCTCCAGCGTTACGGTATGTTGGCCGTACTGGAATTTACGAACGATCGGATTAAGCAAAATTCTATCCTTTTATCTATAGATGATGTCAAATCCACGATAAGACATCGTATGACCCGATCTTCTGCATCCTCGCGACTAATGACAACCTTTACCCGCCCCTGCGAGTCAAGCCTCTCATTAGCCGCGCGAACCTCTGCATGAAGATCATTAATAGCAACAATACATGAGTTTTTAATGAATTGCTGCCGCCCGGTCGAAAAAAGGGGCCGTGAGGCCCCTTCTTCTGAAACTCGCAGAATTAGCGACGCAGACCCAGACGCTCGATCAGCGCAGAGTAACGTGCAACATCTTTACGTTTCAGGTAGTCGAGCAGTTTACGACGCTGAGAAACCATGCGCAGCAGACCACGACGGCTGTGGTGATCTTTTTTGTGCTCTGCAAAGTGACCCTGCAGGTGGTTGATCTGTGCAGTCAGCAGTGCAACCTGAACTTCAGTAGAACCGCTGTCGTTTTCGCCACGACCGAACTCAGAAACGATTTTTGCTTTAGCTTCAACGCTTAGAGACATTTTCGAACTCCAAAATTAAAAGAAAGAAAGGGTGCCGATCTCTAATTCAGCAACCCCTGATATAACGCTCGCAAATGTTAAAACACGTTGGCGAGTGTTAAGCGGCGATATTCTACTCGCAGCAGCCTTTTATCGCAAGGAAAGCGCTCAGACAGGGTATTCAACCACCAGACGACGAGGCGCCACGCGGCCTTCATCATCCATCTCACCCATACCAAGAAACTTCTCTTCAGCGCCTTCAGTAACGCGAACCAGCCCCTGCAGCGGCGCGCCCGATGTCCGCACCGGGTTACCGTTTTTAAAGTAGACGGCCGAGGTTTCCGGAATATTCACCAGCGGGTAATCCGAAGCCGGGCTGTCCATCGGCATCAGCAGCGGGTCCAGCAGCTGGGCTGCGGGAATATCCTGCGCATGTGCTTGTTCGACAAGCGCCTGCAGCTGCTCCAGCGTCACCATCCGTTCGACGGGATATTTACTGACAGCCAGGCGACGCAGGAAAATGACGTGCGCACCGCACCCGAGTTTCTCGCCTAAATCATCAATAATCGTGCGGATATAGGTGCCTTTCGAGCAGTGAATCTCCAGCTCGAGCTCCGTCCCCTCATGGCGAATAAACAGCAGCTCGTACACCGTAATCGGCCGGGATTCACGCGGTACTTCAATCCCCTGTCGGGCATATTCGTACAGCTTTTTCCCCTGGTATTTCAGCGCCGAATACATCGACGGTACCTGCTGGGTTTCGCCACGGAAGCCGTCGAGCGCTGCCGCCAGCTGCTCCGGGCTAAACGTCAGCGGACGCTCCTCCACCACCTGGCCATCGGCATCAGAGGTATCGGTGCGCTGGCCAAGCCTGGCAATCACGCGGTAGCGCTTGTCAGAATCGAGCAGATACTGGGAAAACTTTGTCGCTTCCCCGAGGCAAATCGGCAGCATACCGGTCGCCAGCGGATCCAGCGCCCCGGTGTGCCCTGCCCGATTAGCATTATAAAGCCGCTTAACTTTCTGCAGCACGTCGTTGCTGGATGCGCCCTGCGGTTTATCCAGCAACAGTACGCCATGCACGTCACGGCCGCGACGACGAGGACGACTCATTAGTCCTCCTTACTGTCGTCCGGGTTCACACGACGTTCATCGTCATGTTTTACCACGCTGGTCACCAGGTTCGACATGCGCATCCCTTCGACTAATGAATTGTCGTAGAAGAAGGTCAGTTCCGGCACGATACGCAGGCGCATCGCTTTGCCCAGCAACGAGCGGATAAAACCAGACGCTTCCTGTAAGGCCTTGATCCCCGCTTTCACTGCGGCTTCGTCTTTGTCGTTCAGGAAGGTCACAAACACTTTGGCATAGGCCAGGTCGCGGGACATTTCAACGCCTGAAACGGTCGTCATCATGCCCAGACGCGGGTCTTTAATTTCGCGCTGCAGGATGATTGCGATCTCTTTTTGCATCTCCTGGGCCACGCGCTGCGGGCGACCAAATTCTTTCGCCATAATAAATTCTCCAGACAAATAAGGGGGCCACGCGGCCCCCTTTAATTTTGTATAACCGGGTGGCGCTGCGCTTCCCCGGCCTACTAAACGATTAATCGATGGTACGTTGAATCTCGATGATTTCGAACACTTCGATCATATCGCCAACGCGAACGTCGTTGTAGTTCTTAACGCCGATACCACACTCCATACCGTTACGAACTTCGTTAACGTCATCTTTGAAGCGGCGCAGGGATTCCAGCTCGCCTTCATAGATAACCACGTTGTCGCGCAGGACGCGGATTGGGTTATGACGCTTGATCGTACCTTCGGTAACCATACAGCCTGCGATGGCGCCGAATTTCGGCGATTTGAACACATCACGGACTTCAGCCAGACCAATGATCTGCTGTTTCAGTTCCGGAGACAGCATGCCGCTCATCGCTGCTTTCACTTCGTCGATCAGATGGTAGATGACGGAGTAGTAGCGCAGATCCAGGCTTTCCGCGTCGATAACTTTACGTGCGGATGCATCAGCACGTACGTTGAAGCCAACCAGAATCGCGTTGGATGCGGCCGCCAGGGTCGCGTCGGTTTCGGTGATACCACCTACGCCGGAACCGATAATCTTCACTTTCACTTCGTCGGTAGACAGTTTCAGCAAGGAGTCGGAGATCGCTTCCACAGAGCCCTGCACGTCCGCTTTGAGGACGATGTTCACTTCGTGAACTTCGCCTTCGGTCATGTTGGCGAACATGTTCTCAAGCTTAGATTTCTGCTGACGAGCCAGTTTAACTTCACGGAATTTACCCTGACGATACAGCGCAACTTCACGTGCTTTTTTCTCGTCACGCACAACGGTCACTTCGTCACCGGCAGCCGGTACACCTGACAGGCCAAGGATTTCCACCGGAATGGACGGACCCGCTTCCAGCACTTCCTGACCCAGTTCGTTACGCATCGCACGAACGCGACCGTATTCGAAACCGCACAGGACGATGTCGCCTTTATGCAGCGTACCTTCGCGTACCAGAACGGTGGCAACCGGACCACGACCTTTATCGAGGAAAGATTCGATAACCGCGCCGCTCGCCATACCGTTGCGAACCGCTTTCAGCTCCAGAACTTCAGCCTGCAGCAGGATAGCATTCAGCAGATCGTCAATACCGGTACCGGCTTTAGCGGATACAGGGATGAACTGCGCTTCGCCACCCCACTCTTCCGGCATAACGCCGTACTGAGAGAGCTCGTTTTTAACGCGATCCAGGTCCGCTTCCGGCTTATCGATTTTGTTCACCGCAACCACCAGAGGTACCTGCGCCGCTTTCGCGTGCTGGATAGCTTCGATAGTCTGCGGCATTACGCCGTCGTCTGCCGCCACAACCAGAACCACGATATCCGTCGCCTGCGCACCACGAGCACGCATAGAGGTAAACGCGGCGTGACCCGGGGTATCCAGGAAGGTGATCATACCGTTGTCGGTTTCGACGTGGTACGCACCGATGTGCTGGGTAATGCCGCCCGCTTCGCCAGAGGCCACTTTCGTTGAACGAATGTAGTCCAGCAGAGAGGTTTTACCGTGGTCAACGTGACCCATGATGGTCACAACCGGTGCGCGCGGTTCAGCCGCAGCGCCGGTGTCACGGTCGCTCATTACCGCTTCTTCCAGCTCGTTTTCACGACGCAGGATAACTTTGTGGCCCATCTCTTCGGCAACCAGCTGTGCGGTTTCCTGGTCGATAACCTGATTAATCGTCGCCATGGCGCCCAGCTTCATCATCGCTTTGATGACCTGAGAACCTTTGACGGCCATCTTGTTGGCCAAATCGCCAACGGTGATGGTTTCGCCGATGATAACATCACGGTTAACCGCCTGAGCCGGCTTCTGGAAGCCTTGCTGCAGAGCAGAACCTTTACGATGCTTGCCACCTTTACCGCCGCGAACGGCCGCACGGGCTTCTTCACGATCGGCTTTCGATTCAGCGTGTTTGTTGCCTTTCTTAGCCGGACGCGCTGCTTTCGCATTACGTCCACGGCCGCGACCGCCTTCAACTTCACGATCGTTATCGTCTTCAGCCTGACGCGCATGCTGAGAAGTCGTTACGTGATAGTCAGTGGTCTCTTCAGGGGTTTCTGGCGCTTCAGTCCAGTTCTTTTCATTTTCTTGAGCCATACGGCGTGCTTCTTCCGCTACACGGCGCGCTTCTTCTTCAAGTTTGCGGCGTGCTTCTTCTTCCGATTTGCGCTTCAGCTCCGCAGCTTCGTTTTCGCGGCGTTGCTTTTCAGCCTGGGCGGTTTTGGTCATATCGTCGGTTTGTTGATTGCTCACTTTGTCTTTTTCCGCGGCTTCACGTTTCGCTTTATCGGCGAGTTCACGTTTCGCTTGTTCTGCGGCCTCACGTTCAGCTTTTAATTGCGCCTCGCGTTTGGCAGCTTCTTCTGCCTCACGACGGGCTTGCTCTTCCGCTTCACGCTGCGCCTGCTCTTCCGCGGCAAGGCGTTCGGCCTCTTGCGGATCGCGTTTCACAAAGGTGCGTTTCTTGCGGACTTCGATTTGTACCGACTTACTCTTTCCACCGGTACCCGGAATATTTAACGTGCTGCGCGTTTTGCGCTGCAGCGTCAGCTTGTCGGGCGCTGAGCCGTGTTCACGGTTCAGGTGCGTCAACAAGGTTTGCTTCTCTTGCGCGGTCACAGAATCATCAGCCGATTTGCGGATCCCTGCATCAGCAAATTGCTGTATCAGGCGATCCACAGAGGTCTGAATCTCTGAGGCCAGCGCTTTAATGGTCACATCTGTCATGCTGTTCCTTCCTGCTACAGTTTATTACGCTTCGTCGCCGAACCAACAAATATTACGAGCGGCCATGATAAGTTCTCCGGCTTTCTCGTCGGTCAAGCCTTCGATATCAGCCAGATCATCAATGCCCTGCTCGGCGAGATCTTCCAGCGTACAAACACCACGGGCGGCCAGGGTGAATGCCAGAGCGCGATCCAAACCTTCCAGATTCAACAGATCGTCGGCAGGTTTGCTGTCACCCAGGCTCTCTTCTTTGGCCAGCGCCAGCGTGGTCAGCGCGTTTTTCGCCCGCTCACGAAGTGCTTCAACGGTCGCTTCATCCAGACCGTCAATTTCCAGCAGTTCTTTCATTGGCACATAGGCCAGCTCTTCCAGAGTGGCGAAACCTTCTTCAACCAGCAGCGTGGCGAAATCTTCATCAATATCAAGATATTTAGTGAAGGTATCAATCGCTGCATGGGCTTCAGCCTGATGCTTAGCCTGGAGGTCATCAACGGTCATGACGTTGAGTTCCCAGCCGCTCAGCTGAGACGCCAGACGGACGTTCTGACCGTTACGGCCAATGGCCTGAGCCAGGTTGCCCGCTTCTACTGCGATATCCATGGTGTGCTTGTCTTCATCTACCACGATAGATGCGACGTCAGCCGGAGCCATGGCGTTAATCACGAACTGCGCCGGGTTATCGTCCCACAGCACGATATCGATACGCTCGCCGCCCAGTTCAGTCGAGACTGCCTGAACGCGCGCGCCGCGCATACCGACGCAGGCGCCAACCGGATCGATGCGCTTGTCGTTGGTTTTAACCGCGATTTTGGCACGAGAGCCAGGATCGCGAGCCGCCGCTTTAATTTCGAGAACTTCTTCACCGATTTCCGGAACTTCAATGCGGAACAGTTCAACCAGCATTTCCGGCTTGGAGCGAGTCACGAACAGCTGCGCGCCGCGCGCTTCCGGACGAACTGCGTACAGTACGCCGCGGATACGGTCACCCGGACGGAAGTTCTCACGCGGCAGCATATCTTCGCGCAGGATCACGGCTTCAGCGTTGTTGCCCAGATCCAGCGTAATATTGTCGCGGTTCACTTTCTTCACTACGCCCGTGATGATTTCACCTTCGTGCTCACGGAACTGATCGACGACCATTGCGCGTTCGGCTTCACGTACTTTTTGTACGATAACCTGCTTCGCGGTCTGCGTAGTGATACGGTCAAAGGTGACAGACTCAATCTGGTCTTCGACGTAATCGCCAGGATTCATGCTTTCATCTTCGAAACGCGCAGCTTCCAGCGTGATTTCGCGAGTCGGCTGGGTCACTTCTTCAACAACCAGCCAGCGACGGAATGTGTCGAAATCACCGCTTTTACGATCGATTTCTACGCGAACGTCGATCTCTTGCTCATATTTTTTCTTGGTAGCCGTTGCTAGCGCACTTTCCAACGCTTCGAAAATTTTCTCACGCGGCAGCGCCTTTTCGTTGGAAACGGCTTCAACAACAGCCAAAATTTCTTTGTTCATCGGGGCCTTTCACCTCAATCCAGACTGTTAAAAGTGGGGAACCAGGTTCGCCTTCTGGATGTTACTCAGCGCGAACACTTCATCTTTGCCTTCGACGGTTACCGTGATCATCTCACCGTCTACCGCTTTGATAAGGCCCTGCCATTTGCGTCGGTTCTGTACCGCCATGCGCAAAACCAGCGAAACTTCTTCGCCGATGAAACGCTCATAGTGCTCGGCGGTAAACATAGGACGATCGAGACCTGGAGAAGAAACTTCCAGGTTATAAGCGACTGTAATCGGGTCTTCTACGTCCATAACAGCACTGACCTGGTGGCTCACATCAGCACAATCATCAACATTGATGCCATCTTCACTATCAATATAGATGCGCAGTGTGGACGTGCGACCGCGAATAAATTCGATGCCGACCAGCTCAAAGCCAAGCGCTTCAACTGGCGCTGTGAGCATCTCTGTTAATTTTTGCTCTAATGTGGACAAACCCACCCCCAAGACATAAAAAAAGGGCGTATAGCCCAGTTATTCTGAAGTCAGATAACAAAAAACCCCGATAAATCGGGGCTTTAGATAACTGAACCCTGAGATCGCAACTGCGATCTGGAACACTTTCCAGAAGAATTCTTTCAAATTCGTCTACGAAGGACCCGGTCCTCACAGTATATTTGAAAAAGTACTTAATGGGAAAGTGGTTGCGGGGGCCGGATTTGAACCGACGACCTTCGGGTTATGAGCCCGACGAGCTACCAGGCTGCTCCACCCCGCGCCTGAAACGTGGCATATTTTACTCGTTTTGAGTAAAAGACGCAAATACTGCTGGGATTTGGTACCGAGAGACGGGACATAAAATCGTAGTGAATTGTATTGATACTTCATATATTTTGTCAACATGAATTTCACATTGCCAGGTTTCGGTTCATGCTGGTATTTCTGGGTTTTTTGGCAAAAAGCGGCTCAGCCTCTTCCTGTCGCCAGCAAAAGATGATTAAATGAAAACTCACAATTAATGCATAAACATGCATTAAAGATTGTTGAGTCAAACTCACCACAGTCTATCTAGCAGGGTTTTATTTTATGACGACGATTCTCAAGCATCTCCCGGTTGGCCAACGTATTGGTATTGCTTTTTCTGGTGGGCTGGATACCAGCGCCGCGCTGCTGTGGATGCGTAAAAAGGGAGCAGTCCCTTATGCATATACCGCCAATCTGGGACAGCCAGACGAAGACGATTACGAGGCCATTCCTCGTCGTGCCAAAGAGTATGGTGCTGAAGGGGCTCGTCTGATCGACTGCCGTAAGCAGCTGGTTGCGGAAGGCATTGCCGCGATCCAGTGCGGCGCATTTCATAACACCACCGGCGGGTTGACCTACTTTAATACTACGCCGCTGGGCCGCGCAGTGACCGGTACCATGCTGGTCGCCGCAATGAAGGAAGACGGTGTTAACATCTGGGGCGACGGGAGTACCTATAAAGGCAACGATATCGAACGTTTCTATCGTTACGGCCTGCTGACCAACGCTGAGCTGAAAATTTACAAACCGTGGCTGGATAGCGACTTTATCGACGAGTTAGGCGGCCGCCAGGAGATGTCAGAGTTTATGATCTCCTGTGGGTTTGACTATAAAATGTCCGTTGAAAAAGCCTACTCAACCGACTCCAATATGCTGGGCGCGACGCACGAAGCTAAAGATCTTGAATTCCTGAACTCCAGCGTCAAGATTGTGAACCCGATTATGGGCGTCAAGTTCTGGGATGAAAGCGTCAAAATCCCTGCGGAAGAAGTCACCGTTCGCTTTGAACAGGGCCATCCTGTTGCGCTGAACGGGCAGACCTTTAGCGATGACGTTGAACTGATGCTGGAGGCTAACCGCATCGGCGGCCGTCATGGTCTGGGTATGAGCGATCAGATCGAAAACCGTATCATCGAAGCGAAGAGCCGCGGCATCTATGAAGCCCCGGGAATGGCGCTGCTGCATATTGCCTATGAGCGTCTGCTGACCGGTATTCATAACGAAGATACCATTGAGCAATACCACGCGCACGGTCGTCAGCTGGGTCGGCTGCTGTATCAAGGGCGCTGGTTCGATTCCCAGGCGCTGATGCTGCGCGACGGCCTGCAGCGCTGGGTAGCAAGCCAAATTACCGGCGAAGTGACGCTTGAACTGCGTCGCGGCAACGACTACTCCATCCTGAATACCGTCTCTGATAATCTGACCTATAAAGCAGAGCGTCTGACGATGGAAAAAGGTGACTCGATGTTCTCCGCTGAGGATCGTATCGGCCAGCTGACAATGCGCAACCTGGATATCACCGATACTCGCGATAAGCTGTTTGGCTACGCGCAGTCTGGACTGCTGACCGCGTCTTCCGCAACTGGCCTGCCGCAGGTGGAAAACCTCGAAAATAAAGCGAAGTAACGCTCCAGAGAAATTCGCAAAGGCCGCTAACGCGGCCTTTTTCATGCAGAAAAATCCCGAACCAAACCGGAGTGACATATCTGCCGCTGATGCAGCTGCTCAACTTTTTCGGGACGAAAAAAAAAGACGCTTTTCAGCGTCTTTCTTCAGGAAATTGGTACCGAGGATGGGACTCGAACCCACAAGCCCGTTAGGGCACTACCACCTCAAGGTAGCGTGTCTACCAATTCCACCACCTCGGTACGGATACTGCTTATCAGTGCGGGATGTCACTGCTCGGCTGCGCCGGCGCGGTCGGCTGAGTTTGCTCAGTTTTCGGCGCGCTCAGGTTATCCCACTCACTTCCTTTATTGGTCTTGTTGCTGTTGATATTGCCCAGCGCCAGACTGATGATGAAGAACAGCGCAGCCAGGATACCAGTCATACGGGTCATGAAGTTACCAGAACCGCTGGATCCAAACAGAGTGCCGGAAGCGCCTGCTCCGAAGGAGGCTCCCATATCAGCGCCTTTACCTTGCTGCAGCATAATCAGACCCACAAGGCCAATTGCCACAATAAGGAAAACAACTAAAAGAGCTTCGTACATAATCAACCTGTTCCTTGCGGATTTGCCGCATACCAAGTGCTTCGACCAATAAAGCGGGACGTTTTAACGTTTCCCACTGAAGCGGGTGTGAATACTAACCAAAGCGAATGACCTTCGCAAGGGCAATTTCAGCGCATTGTATCAAGTGCGGAAAAAAACAGCAAAAAGCGATTTTTTGTCGATTAAAAAGGCGGCAAGCGTCGCCTTTTTAATCACTTAGCAAGAGAGATTAAACGCTTTTTACGGCATCGGCGATACGGTGGGCAAATTCGTGCACCTGCTCTTCGTGCTCACCTTCCACCATAACGCGAATCAGCGGCTCTGTGCCTGATTTACGCAGCAGTACGCGCCCCCGATTGCCCAGCGCCGCTTCTACTTCCGCGGTTACTGCTTTTACATGCTCATGTTCCAGCGGGTTGCCGCTACCTTCAGTAAAGCGAACGTTAACCAGAAGCTGCGGGAACATTTTCATTCCGCTGCACAGGTCGTGCAGGCTCATATGGTTACGCACCATCGCCGCCACCACCTGCAGGCTGGCGACAATTCCATCCCCCGTCGTGGTTTTATCCAGTAAGATCACATGACCGGAGTTTTCTGCGCCAATGCGCCAGCCTTTCTCCTGCAGCTTCTCCAGCACATAGCGGTCGCCCACCTTCGCGCGAACGAAAGGAATGCCCAGCTGTTTAAGCGCCAGTTCAAGGCCCATGTTGCTCATGAGCGTCCCGACGGCACCGCCCCGTAGCTGCCCCTGGCGTAGCCCCTCACGGGCAATGATATAGAGGATCTGGTCACCGTCGACTTTGTTGCCTTCGTGGTCCACCATGATGACCCGATCGCCATCGCCATCGTAGGCAATACCCAGGTCGGCTTTCTCCGCCAGCACGCGTGCCTGCAGAGCACGAACGTCCGTCGCCCCGACCTCTTCATTGATGTTGAGGCCATCAGGCTCACAGCCCATCGCAATAACCTGAGCGCCCAGCTCGCGGAAAACATTTGGCGCAATATGATAAGTCGCCCCGTGAGCGCAATCGACTACCACCTTCAAAGCATTGAGGCTCAGCTCGTTCGGAAAGGTGCCTTTGCAAAACTCGATATAGCGACCGGCGGCGTCGACGATACGACTGGCTTTACCCAGCTCGGCGGAATCCACGCAGGTCAGCTCTTTTTCCATTTCGGCTTCAATGGCTTCTTCTACCTCATCCGGAAGCTTGGTACCTTCGATAGAGAAGAATTTGATGCCGTTGTCATAAAACGGATTATGTGAAGCCGAAATCACAATCCCGGCTTCCGCGCGGAAGGTGCGCGTCAGATAGGCAATTGCCGGCGTTGGCATCGGGCCGGTAAAAGAAGCGGATAATCCCGCGGCGGCCAGGCCAGCCTCCAGCGCGGACTCCAGCATATACCCTGAAATACGGGTATCTTTACCAATAATAATCTTCCGTGAACCGTGGCGTGCCAGCACTTTACCCGCCGCCCAGCCCAGCTTTAATACAAATTCTGGCGTTATTGGCGCATCGCCTACGCGGCCACGAATACCATCCGTACCAAAATATTTGCGGTTACTCATAACGTTTATTTTCCTTAGCGGCCAGGGTAGCTTCAACCACGCGCAGCGCTTCTACCGTTTCTTTGACATCATGGACGCGAATAATCTGCGCGCCCTGCATTGCAGCAATGACTGCGCAAGCCAGGCTGCCATTCAGGCGTTCCGTCGGCCCGACATTCAGCAACTGACCTACCATCGACTTACGTGACATGCCTACCAGCAGCGGAAGACCAAAATGATGGAACTCTCCAAGTCGGGCAAGCAGTTCATAATTATGAGAAAGATTTTTACCGAAACCAAATCCCGGGTCGAGCAACAATTTATCTTTTGCGATACCGGCCCGTTCGCAACGCACAATATGTTCGATAAAAAAGCGCTCAACGTCAGCAAACACGTCCGCGTACTTCGGGGCATCCTGCATTGTCTTCGGCTGACCCTGCATATGCATCAGGCACACTGGCAAGCCCGTTTCAGCCGCCGCCTCCAGCGCTCCCGGTTCGGTCAGCGAGCGGATATCATTGATGATATGCGCGCCAACACGCGCTGACTCGCGGATCACCTCCGGCTTTGAGGTATCAACGGAAATCCAGACTTCAAAGCGCTGGGCAATCGCTTCTACCGTCGGAATGACTCGCGCCAGCTCTTCCTCGACGCTGACATCTGCCGCCCCCGGACGCGTCGATTCCCCACCGATATCAATGATAGTCGCCCCGGCATTGATCATCAGATTGGCATGCTTCACGGCTTCGACCAGCGTGTTGTGGGTCCCGCCATCAGAGAACGAATCCGGGGTAACGTTAAGAATACCCATCACATGTGGGTGAGAGAGATCGAGGGTTGAGCCCTGGGCTACAAGTTTCATCGCTAAATCCCTGAGTCAGAGAAAGATTGAAAAAGAAAAACCCCGGAGCAAACGCTCAGGGGTTTTAGAAAAGTACAACAGCATCAATAACGGCTAACTTATTTGTCGCCCAGCTGTTCTGACATCGTATTACCCGGGTTTGGCGTACGCGGTTCATCGACCGGACGCGGCGCACGAGGCGTGCCATTGTTGTCAGAATTGTTGGACGAGCCCGGTTCTTCCCAGCCAGCTGGCGGGCGAACATCGCGGCGAGCCATCAGGTCATCAATCTGCGGGGCGTCGATGGTCTCATATTTCATGAGCGCGTCTTTCATCGCGTGCAGGATGTCCATATTATCGTTCAGAAGCTGGCGTGCACGATTGTAGTTACGCTCAATCAGTGACTTCACTTCCTGGTCGATGATACGCGCCGTTTCATCGGACATATGCTTCGCTTTCGCAACGCTGCGGCCAAGGAATACTTCACCTTCTTCTTCGGCATACAGCAGCGGGCCGAGTTTGTCAGAGAAGCCCCACTGGGTCACCATGTTACGCGCCAGGTTGGTCGCGACTTTAATGTCGTTCGACGCACCGGTAGAAACATGCTCTACGCCGTAGATAATCTCTTCCGCCAGACGACCGCCGTAAAGGGTAGAGATCTGGCTTTCCAGCTTCTGGCGGCTGGCGCTGATCGCGTCGCCTTCAGGCAGGAAGAAGGTGACACCCAGCGCGCGACCGCGCGGAATAATCGTCACTTTGTGCACCGGATCGTGTTCCGGCACCAGGCGACCAATAATTGCGTGACCGGCTTCGTGATACGCGGTGGACTCTTTCTGCGCTTCCGTCATCACCATGGAGCGACGTTCCGCACCCATCATGATTTTGTCTTTCGCTTTCTCGAATTCAACCATCGATACAACGCGCTTGTTGCCACGAGCGGCAAACAGCGCAGCTTCGTTCACCAGGTTTGCCAGGTCAGCACCGGAGAAGCCAGGCGTACCGCGGGCGATAATTGCCGCGTCGATATCCGGCGCCAGCGGTACGCGACGCATATGCACTTTCAGAATCTGTTCGCGACCGCGGACATCCGGCAGACCGACCACAACCTGACGGTCAAAGCGGCCTGGACGCAGCAGCGCAGGGTCAAGAACGTCTGGACGGTTGGTTGCTGCGATAACGATGATACCTTCGTTACCCTCGAAGCCGTCCATCTCTACCAGCATCTGGTTCAGCGTCTGCTCACGTTCATCGTGACCACCGCCCAGGCCAGCGCCACGCTGACGGCCGACGGCGTCGATTTCATCGATAAAGATGATGCACGGAGCCGCTTTCTTGGCTTGTTCAAACATGTCGCGCACGCGGGATGCACCCACACCGACGAACATTTCAACGAAGTCAGAACCGGAAATCGTAAAGAACGGTACCTTTGCTTCACCCGCGATGGCTTTTGCCAGCAAGGTTTTACCGGTACCCGGAGGGCCGACCATCAGGACGCCTTTCGGGATTTTACCGCCCAGCTTCTGGAAACGGCTCGGCTCGCGCAGGTATTCAACCAGTTCACCGACTTCTTCTTTCGCTTCGTCACAACCGGCGACGTCGGCAAAAGTGGTTTTGATCTGGTCTTCCGTTAGCATACGCGCCTTGCTCTTACCGAACGACATGGCGCCTTTGCCACCGCCGCCCTGCATCTGGCGCATAAAGAAGATCCAGACGCCGATAAGAAGCAGCATCGGGAACCAGGAGATGAAGATAGAAGCCAGCAGGCTCGGCTCTTCTGGCGGCTCACCTACCACCTTGACGTTTTTAGTCAGAAGGTTATCAAGCAGCTTAGGATCGTTCACCGGGATGTAGGTCGTGTAACGGTTACTATCTTTCTTGGTAACGTTTATCTCACGTCCGTTGATACGCGCTTCGCGAACCTGGTCCTGATTGACCTCCTGCAGGAAGGTAGAATAATCCACCTTGCGGCCATTCGACTCGCTGGGCCCAAAGCTCTGGAATACTGACATCAGCACAACGGCAATGACCAGCCAGAGTATTAGGTTTTTCGCCATGTCACTCAAGGGATTAACCTCATATTACAACTGTGTTAAAAACAGCGTCAGGATACTCTATATCCAGCGTCTTTCAAACTTTCGTTTGAAATCTGCCGGTTATGGTTTACGCCCGGTCGCTACAATATACACTTCACGCGAACGGGCGCGAGAAGAGTCCGGCTTACGAACTTTGACCTTCGTAAACAGGGAGCGAATCTCTCTTAGATACTCATCGAAGCCTTCGCCCTGGAACACCTTCACTACAAAACTACCACCTGGCGCTAATACATCACGAGCCATTCCAAGCGCCAGTTCCACCAGATACATGGCCCGGGGAATATCCACCGCCGGTGTTCCACACATATTTGGCGCCATATCGGACATGACAACTTGTACTTTACTGTCACCTACACGCTCAAGTAACGCTTTCAGGACTAATTCATCACGAAAGTCGCCCTGAAGGAAGTCCACACCAACGATTGGATCCATAGGTAAAAGATCGCAAGCAATGATGCGGCCGCTGTTACCGATCTGCGTAACCGCGTATTGCGACCAGCCACCGGGTGCAGCGCCGAGGTCAACTATCGTCATCCCCGGTTTAAAAATCTTGTCACTTTGCTGTATTTCATCAAGTTTAAACCAGGCACGGGAACGTAACCCCTTTTTCTGTGCCTGCTGAACATATTTATCGCTAAAGTGTTCCTGAAGCCAACGACTTGAGCTGGCAGAACGCTTTTTACCTGTCATTTAACATTCCCATTTCGGGTTCATCGTACTTCGCGACGTAAAAATCGACGCGGTAGTTTGGCGATATATGGGAGATGGCGGTAGAATGAACCGTTTTCAATCCCAACGTAAGCAAAAAAATACGATGAATCTGAGTACTAAACAAAAACAGCACCTGAAAGGTCTGGCACATCCGCTCAAGCCGGTAGTTATGCTTGGCAACAATGGTTTGACCGAAGGGGTACTGGCCGAGATTGAACAAGCGTTAGAGCACCATGAACTTATCAAGGTGAAGATCGCCTCGGAAGATCGCGAAACTAAAACCTTGATCGTGGAAGCTATCGTGCGCGAAACCGGCGCCTGTAATGTACAGGTCATCGGTAAAACGCTGGTTCTGTACCGCCCGACTAAAGAGCGTAAAATCTCGCTGCCACGCTAAGAATATCCTGGTTATCGACACAACTTTGTGTAAATCGAGGGTTTTCTGCGGGTAGACGAGCAAAATGCCATGCTCCGGACGCTGATAAAAGGCCGCTACGCGGCCTTTTTCCTTTCTTTACAATCCATCAACATCGTAGCGTTAAATTCGAATTAAAGGTACTCAACCTTAAGAATTTCGAATTCGACTTCCCCGCCCGGTGTACGGATAACCACCACATCGTCCTGCTCTTTACCGATTAAACCACGTGCAATCGGTGAGTTTACAGAAATCAGATTTTGCTTAAAATCGGCCTCGTCATCGCCAACGATACGATAAGTTTGCTCTTCATCCGTATCGAGATTCAGAACGCTGACCGTCGAACCAAAAATCACCCGGCCATTGTTGGGCATTTTGGTGATATCGATGACCTGCGCGTTCGACAGCTTCGCTTCGATATCCTTAATGCGACCTTCACAGAAGCCCTGCTGTTCACGGGCAGCATGATACTCAGCATTTTCTTTCAGATCGCCGTGCTCGCGGGCCTCAGCGATGGCCGCGATGATTTCAGGACGACGTACGGACTTCAGAAAATCCAGTTCTTCGCGCAGTTTTTCAGCGCCACGTAAGGTCATCGGAATAGCTTGCATTTGTTATACCTCTTTTTCATTCCTTCATGGAGCAGACAACGCCGCTCCGCAGCCGGTCAAGACTTGAGCAGGGCCGGAGCAAAAGAAAACCGACCCGGAAAGTCATCCCCAGGCCAGCAGCAATTTTCAATTTGATACGTATTTTACCCTGAAGTTCACTATGGGTCATCGTTTACTTTACAGGGCGATGCACCGTAGTATGACGGACTGGTTTCAGGTTGTTAGCGCGAGATTATGCGATTTTCCAGATTTATCATCGGATTGACTGCCGGTATAGCGCTTAGCGCTCAGGCGGCGAATATTGACGAGTACATCAATCAGCTTCCTGCGGGCGCAAACCTTGCCTTTATGGCGCAGAAGGTGGGATCCCCGACGCCGGAGATAGACTACCATAGCCAGCAGATGGCGCTCCCCGCCAGCACCCAAAAAGTGATAACCGCGCTTGCTGCGCTGCTGCAGCTGGGTCCGGACTTCCGCTTCACCACGACGCTGGAAACGAAAGGCAGCCTCGATGGCGGCGTCCTGAAAGGCGACCTCATTGCGCGCTTTGGCGGCGATCCTACCCTCAGGCGTCAGGATATTCGTAATATGGTGGCCACGCTGAAGAAAGCAGGCGTCCAGCGAATTGAAGGTAATGTGCTGATCGATACCTCCATCTTCGCCAGCCATGACAAAGCGCCTGGCTGGCCATGGAACGATATGACGCAGTGCTTTAGCGCCCCGCCGGCGGCGGCGATTGTCGATCGGAACTGCTTCTCCATCTCGCTCTATAGCGCGCAAAAGCCGGGCGATCTGGCGTTTATTCGCGTGGCGTCTTACTACCCGGTGACCATGTTCAGCCAGGTGCGTACGCTGCCCCGGGGCTCTTCTGAAGCGCAGTACTGTGAGCTTGACGTGGTTCCCGGCGATCTGAACCGTTACACCCTGACCGGCTGTCTGCCGCAGCGCAGCGAGCCGCTGCCGCTGGCTTTTGCCATTCAGGATGGCGCCAGCTACGCCGGTGCGATTCTGAAAGCTGAGCTGACCGACGCCGACATCACCTGGAGCGGCACGTTGCTGCGCCAGACGCTGGCAAACGATCCGGGTACCGTCCTGGCAAGTACACAATCTGCGCCGCTGCACGATCTGCTGCGTATTATGCTGAAAAAATCGGACAACATGATCGCCGATACGGTATTCCGCACCATTGGGCACGCTCGCTTCAACGTACCGGGTACCTGGCGAGCCGGTTCCGATGCGGTACGGCAGATCTTACGTCAGCAGGCCGGCGTCGATCTCGGGAATACCATCATTGCCGATGGCTCAGGTCTGTCGCGCCATAACCTCATCGCACCCGCGACGATGATGCAGGTGCTGCAGTACATCGCCCAGCACGATAATGAACTCAACTTTATCTCGATGCTGCCTCTGGCCGGCCATGATGGTTCTCTGCAGTACCGCGCAGGCCTGCATCAGGCAGGTGTCGATGGCAAAGTCTCGGCGAAAACGGGTTCACTGCAGGGGGTGTATAACCTGGCCGGTTTCATCACGACGGCCAGCGGGCAGAAGATGGCGTTCGTGCAATACCTGTCTGGCTACGCCGTGCCTCCGGCCGACCAGCGTAATCGCCGCATTCCACTGGTGCGGTTCGAAAGCCGATTGTACAAAGACCTCTATCAGAACAACTAAAGCAAAAGGGCCGCATCATTGGCGGCCCTTTTCGTTTGTTCAGGATTAACGTTTGTAGATGAATTCAACGCCTTCTTCGTCGTCTTCATCCCAATCATCATCCCAGTCTTCATCATCTTCCACTTCAGCTTCTTCAAGCTGCTGGCGGTGGTAGTCGTCCCACATAAACTCGACTTTTTCGGCAGGCTTCGCTTCTTCCGCATGCACAATCGGGTTTTCGATGATAAAGGTCATCACGTCCCAGCACAGGTCTTTTACGCCCTGCTGGCTGGCCGCCGAAATCAGGTAGAACTTATCTTCCCAGCCCAGCGCCTGCGCGATAGCTTTCGCTTTCGCTTCCGCCTCAGCTTTGTCCATCAGGTCAATCTTGTTAAAGACCAGCCAGCGCGGCTTAGAAGCCAGTTTCTCACTGTATTTTTCCAGCTCACCGATAATAATCCGCGCGTTCTCCACCGGATCGGAACCGTCAATCGGCTCGATATCGATGAGATGCAGCAGCACGCGGCAGCGCTCCAGGTGCTTCAGGAAGCGAATACCGAGACCCGCGCCTTCAGCAGCGCCTTCAATCAGCCCCGGGATATCCGCCACCACGAAGCTCTTCTCGTTGTCCATACGCACCACGCCGAGGCTCGGCACCAGCGTAGTAAACGGATAGTCAGCGACTTTAGGCTTCGCGGCGGAAACGGCACGAATAAAGGTCGATTTACCCGCATTCGGCATTCCCAGCATGCCGACGTCCGCCAGCAGCATCAGCTCCAGCTGCAGATCGCGCTTATCGCCCGGCGTCCCCATCGTCTTTTGACGTGGAGTACGGTTAACGGACGATTTGAAACGGGTGTTACCCAGACCGTGCCAGCCGCCTTTGGCGACCATCAGGCGCTGACCGTGCTTGGTCATATCACCCATCGTCTCGCCGGTGCCCTGATCGATGACGCGAGTCCCTACCGGTACCTTCACCGTTACGTCTTTACCGCGTTTACCGGTACAGTCACGGCTCTGACCGTTCTGCCCGCGCTCAGCGCGAAAAGACTTCTCAAAACGGTAGTCGATCAGGGTGTTGAGGTTTTCGTCCGCCTCAAGCCAGACGTCGCCGCCGTCACCGCCGTCACCGCCGTCCGGGCCGCCTCTCGGGATATATTTTTCGCGGCGGAAGCTAACGCAACCATTGCCGCCATCGCCTGCTACGACCAGGATCGTTGCTTCATCAACAAACTTCATTTTACTCTCCGTAAATCATTCGCCTGAGCGGGGGAGCGGCACAACCGCTTCTCGCTTACGCCATCGTCCCCAAAGACGATGACCGACGGCGGAATACATCGCGCCCGCAACCACGACAAACGCACCGAGATAACCCATCAGGTTCAACAGCGGTCTGGCGAAAACGTCGGGCCAGGCCAGTGATAATAAATCTGAAAACAGCAGCGTAAACAGCGGCGTTAAGGTAATCAACGCGCTCACCTGCGCCGCCTGCCAGCGCGCCATTGCTTCCGCCAGAGCGCCGTAGCCGACCAGGGTATTGAGCCCACAAAAAACCAGACAGGCCAGCTGCCAGTCGCTTAATGCCAGCACCTGCGAAGGCTTCGCTAATGGCAATAGCGATATCGTACATAAAGTGTACAGCAAAAAAAGGATTTGCTGTGATGCCAGACGGCGCAATAACACCTTTTGCGCGACGCCGTAGCACACCCACACCGTCGCCGCACCTACGCCGAAAATTACCCCCCACGTGTAGTCCGTCAGGCGGGTAAAAATCTCGATCAGGCTGGTGTTAAAAAACATCACCAGACCGCTCACCAGCATCAGCGCTCCCACAACCTGAGTGCCGCGCATTTTCTCTTTAAGGACAAAAACGCTGGCCACCATCATGCCGACCGGAGACAGCTGACCAATCACCTGGGAAGCGGTGGGGCTGAGATATTGCAAGGAAGAACTAAACAGAATGAAGTTACCGAACAAACCCGCTGTCGCAATGACCAGCAGTACCAACCACCGAGGCTTGCGAAAAATCCGCAGCGGGGGCAGCTTTCTTTTCATGGCGAGGATAGCGCCAAGACCAAAACTTGCCATCAAAAAGCGGTAAAACACCACCGTCGGCGGTTCCATCACTTCAAGAACCTGCTTCATTGCTATCGGCAGGGCACCCCAGCACATCGCCGTGGTGAGCGCTAAAATAATGCCGATGCCGGCCTGCTGCTTCATGCCCGTTTTCCCTGCAGAAAATTTTCCGGGGTTTCAATGTAAAAAGCCCCGCAACACGTTGCGGGGCTTTAATCCGTTACCGGACCACGAAAAACTTACTCAGCAACGATGCTGATGTATTTACGGTTGTTCGGGCCTTTAACTTCGAATTTCACTTTACCGTCTGCTTTAGCAAACAGAGTGTGGTCACGACCGCAACCTACGTTAGTGCCAGCGTGGAATTTGGTACCACGTTGACGAACGATGATGCTACCCGCCAGAACGGATTCGCCACCGAAACGCTTAACGCCCAGGCGTTTAGCTTCTGAATCGCGACCGTTACGAGTTGAGCCGCCAGCCTTTTTATGTGCCATTTAAATCTCTCCTCAGGTCTTAGGCGCTGATGCCAGTAATTTTCACATCAGTGAACCACTGACGATGGCCCTGCTGCTTACGGTAGTGTTTACGACGACGAAACTTAACGATTTTAACTTTCTCGCCACGACCGTGTGCAACAACTTCAGCTTTGATTACGCCGCCCTCAACGAAAGGAACGCCGATTTTAATTTCTTCACCGTTTGCGATCATCAGCACTTCTGCGAACTCAACAGCTTCGCCAGTTGCGATGTCCAGCTTTTCCAGGCGAATGGTTTGACCTTCGCTTACTCGGTGTTGTTTACCACCACTTTGGAAAACCGCGTACATATAAAACTCCGCTTCCGCGCACCTCTTCGTATGATTCAGAGTGCGCTATAAATATTCACAATAGGGCGCGAATATTACGCAAAACGCGAGCCTTTGACAAGAGCGATCAGCGATCAACGCAGAAAAAAAACACAACTTTCACTCCAGCGTTTAACTACGGCAATTTTTCAGTACAATCATAGCTTCTTTTAATTCTATCTTAATCCTTCTGTGATCCCATTCGGATACGCGGTAACAGGACATTTGGCCCGGCTTTTGCGATGAATTTAGAAAAAATCAATGAGTTAACCGCGCAGGATATGGCGGGCGTCAATGCGACAATTCTTGAGCAACTCGACTCTGATGTTCAGCTTATCAATCAGTTAGGCTATTACATTGTTAGCGGAGGCGGTAAACGCATTCGCCCGATGATTGCCGTACTGGCCGCGCGTGCCGTTGGATATCAGGGAAACGCTCACGTCGCCATTGCCGCGCTGATCGAATTTATCCATACCGCCACCCTGCTGCATGATGATGTCGTCGATGAGTCTGATATGCGCCGGGGAAAAGCCACCGCAAACGCCGCTTTTGGCAATGCGGCTAGCGTGCTGGTCGGTGATTTTATCTACACCCGCGCCTTTCAGATGATGACCAGCCTTGGGTCATTGAGAGTGCTGGAAGTGATGTCGGAAGCCGTTAACGTCATTGCCGAAGGCGAAGTCCTGCAGTTGATGAACGTTAACGACCCGGATATCACTGAAGAAAACTACATGCGGGTCATTTACAGCAAGACCGCACGTTTGTTTGAAGCCGCAGCCCAGTGCTCCGGCATTCTGGCCGACTGCAGCGCAGAACAAGAGAAAGCGTTACAGGATTACGGACGCTATCTGGGTACCGCTTTCCAGCTGATCGACGATCTGCTTGACTACAGTTCAGACGGTGAGCGTCTGGGTAAAAACGTCGGTGACGATCTGAATGAAGGCAAACCCACCCTTCCCCTGCTGCATGCTATGCAACACGGCAACGCAGAGCAGTCCGCCATGATCCGTGGGGCGATTGAGCAGGGTAATGGCCGTCATCTTCTCGACGCCGTACTGGAAACGATGGCAACCTGCGGCTCGCTGGAATGGACCCAAAAACGCGCGGAGGAAGAGGCTGATAAAGCAATTGCCGCGCTTCAGGTCCTTCCCGATTCTCCGTGGCGTGAAGCGCTAATCGGTCTTGCCCACATCGCTGTGCAACGCGATCACTAACCCCTCCTCTTGCTTTCCCGCGCAAACCGCGGGAAAGTTCCAGTAAGCGTCAAAAAACCCAAATCCAGCCCTCTCCCTTGATATATTCCTAATATCAAATCCATTAAAAGAACTTGTTAGAACATTACTGGAACCCACGGTATAGTCATTTTGTCGCCCATTAAGGACGACAGGCATGTTTATTACCAGGAGAATTTATGGATAAGTTCATCGACTGGCATCCGGCGGATATTATTGCCGGATTACGCAAAAAAGGGACGTCGCTGGCAGCTGAATCGCGGCGTAATGGTTTAAGTTCTTCAACGCTCGCCAATGCGCTGACCCGGCCCTGGCCCAAGGGCGAGCTGATTATTGCTAACGCGCTGGAAACCGATCCGTGGGTAATATGGCCATCGCGCTACCACGATCCCCATACCCATCAGTTTATCGACAGAACGCAAATGATGCGCCCAAGGAAGAACAACAAGTAAAGCGAGGTTGCAGACAACAGCCCCCGGACAAACGTCAGAGGGCTGCTGCTACAGGCTTATATGGCTTATTCGCCTTTGACGCGTTCGATATTCGCACCAAGCGCCTGAAGCTTGTCTTCGATACGTTCGTAGCCGCGGTCAATGTGGTAAATACGATCGACAATCGTCGTACCTTCCGCAATACAGCCCGCCAGTACCAGGCTAGCTGATGCACGCAGATCCGTCGCCATCACCTGGGCGCCGGAAAGCTGCTTCACGCCGTGGCAAATCGCCGTATTGCTTTCGATTTCCGCATGCGCGCCCATACGGATCAGTTCCGGGATATGCATGAAACGGTTTTCGAAGATCGTCTCGGTGATCACGCCGGTGCCCTCGGCAACCAGATTCAGTAAGGTGAACTGAGCCTGCATGTCGGTCGGGAAGCCTGGGTGTGGGGCAGTACGCACGTTGACGGCCTTCGGACGATTGCCGTGCATGTCCAGGCTAATCCAGTCTTCGCCCGTTTCGATATCCGCACCGGCGTCGCGTAGCTTGGCCAGAACCGCATCAAGGGTATCCGGCTGGGCATTGCGGCACAGGATCTTACCGCCAGAAATCGCCGCCGCCACCAGGAACGTCCCGGTTTCAATACGATCCGGCAGAACGCGGTAGACGCCGCCGCCGAGGCGCACTACGCCTTCGATGGTGATACGATCGGTACCCTGACCTTTGATCTTCGCACCCAGCGTGTTGAGAAAGTTCGCGGTATCGACAATTTCCGGCTCGCGCGCGGCGTTTTCGATAACGGTCGTACCTTCCGCCAGCGTCGCAGCGCTCATGATGGTCACGGTAGCGCCAACGCTGACCTTATCCATCACAATATGCGCGCCTTTCAGACGTCCATTAACCGACGCCTTGACATAACCTTCTTCCAGCTTGATTTCCGCACCCAGCTGCTCAAGGCCGGTAATGTGTAAATCAACGGGGCGCGCGCCGATGGCGCAGCCCCCGGGAAGAGAAACCTGCCCCTGGCCAAAACGCGCCACCAGCGGTCCCAGCGCCCAAATAGACGCGCGCATGGTTTTGACGAGGTCATACGGAGCACAGAAAACGTCGACCGGGCCGGCATCGATCCATACGGAGCCGTTGCGCTTAACGTTCGCGCCCAGCTGGCTCAGCAGTTTCATGGTGGTATCGATGTCTTTCAGCTTCGGTACGTTTTGGATCTCAATCGGCTCTTCGGCTAATAGCGCGGCAAAGAGGATTGGCAGGGCGGCGTTTTTCGCGCCGGAAATGGTGACCTCGCCCTGAAGACGAGTTGGCCCCTGAACACGGAATTTATCCATTGATTCTGTTCTCTGTTAAGAATTCACATACGCTGCGGGGAACATCCCCACAGCTTATAAGCCATTAAGTTTGCGGTCTCGCGCCCACTCCTGCGGAGTAAACGCTTTAATCGACAGAGCATGGATGCGGTTATCGGCAATATATTCCATCAGCGGGGCATAGATAGCCTGTTGCTTCTTGACCCGACTCATGCCGTCGAACATCTCACCCACAGCAATAACCTGAAAGTGGCTGCCATCGCCAGAGACGTGGACTTCCTGAAGGGAGAGTGCGTTCATCAGCACGGTCTGAATTTCATGATTTTCCATGGGCTACATTTATCTGATAGTGAAAACAGCCCAACATCTTAGAGGAAAGTGGCGCCGTCTTAAACAAGCAAAAAGCCCCATCGAAAAGTTTGATGGGGCTTTCAGAATAGCTTCAGCACTAAGGCACTGAAAAAGTTATGGGATCATATCAGCAGGAAGGTTATACAACCTGACCAGGGTTTGCAGATTTTCACTCTTCCCGGTCAACTTCGCTTCCCCGCCCTGCCGACGAACCAGTGCGATAAAATGCACTAATAGCGCCAGCCCGGCGGTGTCCACGCGGGTCACGGCGCTCAGGTCGATGGCGGACACGCCATCCGTCGCCTGCGCGCGCGCTTCCCACAGCGGGACCAAAAGATCCTGGTCCAGCTCTCCGCGCAGCGCCAGCGTCTCACCATCGCGAGCCCAGCTCAGCTGCCCGGTCATTATTTTTTCTGTTCCAGAGTAATCGGCTGCGCTGAGCTTGCCTTCAGCTGCGCCGTCAGACCATCAACGCCTTTAGTACGCAGCAGGTCGCTCCACTCGTTTTGTTTAGTGGTGATCATGCTCACCCCTTCCGCAATCATGTCGTACGCCTGCCAGTTACCGGTCTGGGTATTTTTACGCCACTGGAAATCCAGGCGCACCGGCGGACGACCATTCGGATCAAGGATGGTGACGCGGATAGGAACAATGGTCGCGCTGCCCAAGGGCTGCTCAGGGGCAATCTGATAGGTCTGACCGTGATACATCGCCAGCGCCTGGCCATAGGCCTGCTTCAGATATTCGCGGAAGGCGGCAAAATAGGCTTCACGCTGCGCCGGGGTCGCTTCTTTGTAATAACGACCTAACACCAGCGCGCCGGCGTATTTCACCTGAACATAGGGCAGCAGTTCCTGATCGACGATATCGCGCAGGTAGTTCGGGTTGGCCTGAATCTTCGGCTGCTCGTTCTTGAGGCGATCGAAGGTTTTCTGCGCCGCTTCGTCCATCAGCTTGTACGGATTGGACTGATCCGCGGCGGTGGCCGCAGTCAAGGGGGCAATCACCAGCATGGCGACCATTAGTAAGCGTTTAAACATATCTTAACTCTCCTGAAATTAGTGCGTCGTGCCGGCTGGCGGCGTAGCGTCAGTATGACTCTCTCCAGCAGCCTGTTCATCGCCAGAATTCTTATTGTCGCTACCTTTACTGTTATAAAGGAACTGGCCTATCAAATCTTCCAGCACCATTGCGGATTTGGTGTCCTGAATGGTACCGCCATCTTTAAGGATAGTGGTTCCCAGCTCAGGATCTTCAAACCCGATATTCATCGCCAGGTACTGTTCGCCCAGCAGACCGGAAGTTCGGATCGCCAGCGAGCTGGTATCCGGAATATGGTTGTAGCGCTCATCAATATCGAGCGCGACGCGAGGCAGGTAGGTCTTAGGATCGAGCGTAATATCCGCCACGCGTCCAACGACAACGCCGCCAATCCGCACCGGAGAGCGCGCTTTGAGACCGCCGATATTGTCAAAAGTGGCATAGAGCCGATAAGTCGGTTCGGTACGTAAAGAGGTTACGTTTGCCGCCTTCAGGCAGACAAACAGCGCGGCCAGCAGCGCAACCAGTAAAAACACCCCTACCCAGATTTCATTTTTTCTCGTTTGCATGAACTCAATTCCCAAACATCAGCGCAGTCAGCACAAAATCCAGCCCCAGAACCGCCAGCGACGCATGCACCACGGTACGCGTCGTCGCCCGGCTAATCCCGGCGGAAGTGGGGATAGCGTCATAACCGTTAAATAACGCGATCCATGTTACCGTAATGGCGAAAACCAGGCTCTTAATCAGGCAGTTAACCAGATCCATCCGCCAGTCAACGGCATTTTGCATCGCGCTCCAGAAGAAGCCGCCATCGATGCCCTTCCAGCTGACACCAACCAGCGAGCCGCCCCAAACGCCGACCGCCACAAAAATAATCGTTAACAACGGTAGTGAAATCACCCCCGCCCAGAAACGCGGAGAGATCACGCGGCGAAGCGGGTCGACCGCCATCATCTCCATACTGGAGAGCTGCTCCGTTGCGCGCATCAGGCCAATTTCAGCAGTCAGCGCCGAGCCGGCACGCCCGGCAAACAGCAGCGCGGCGACCACCGGCCCCAGCTCACGCAGCAGCGACAGCGCCACCAGCATGCCCAGACTGGTTTCGGCGCTATAGGTGGTCAACACCAGATAGCCCTGCAGGCCCAGCACCATACCGATAAACAGACCCGATACAATGATGATCAGCATCGATAGCACGCCAACGTTGTACAGCTGACGCACCAGCAGCGGCGCATGCTTGCGAAACTCAGGCTTGCCCACAACCGCGTTGAAGAGCATTAATCCAGCACGCCCGAACGTCGCGATAGTTTTTATACCGCGATGCCCAAGCGCGGCTAGCGCATTTAACAACATGAGTCGCTTAACTCCCTTTGCCCAATAAATCATGATGATAATCACCCGCCGGATAGCGGAACGGCACCGGGCCGTCGGCGATACCATCAATGAACTGACGAACCCGAGGATCGGCATTTTCACGCAGCGACTGCGCGCTCCCATGCGCTACGACCTTTTTGTCCGCCACGATATATGCAAAGTCCGCGATGCTGAGCACCTCCGGCACATCATGCGAAACCACGATACAGGTGACACCCAGGGTGCTATTGAGTTCAGAAATCAGCTTCACCAGCACCCCCATCGTAATGGGGTCCTGCCCGACAAAGGGCTCATCGAACATGATTAAATCAGGTTCGAGCGCAATCGCCCTCGCCAGGGCGGCACGGCGCGCCATGCCGCCGGAAAGCTCAGAAGGCATCAGCTTCGCGGCTCCGCGTAGCCCAACGGCTTCCAGCTTCATCATCACCGTGGTGTGCAGCAGCGCTTCCGGCAGACGCGTATGCTCGCGCAGCGGATAAGCGACGTTATCGAACACATTCAGATCGGTGAACAGCGCGCCGGACTGAAACAGCATGCTCATGCGCTTGCGGACGGTATACAGGCGCGAACGCGACATCTGCGGTACGTTTTCACCATCAAACAGGATTTCGCCTTTATCGGGCGGGATCTGACCGCCGATGAGACGTAACAGGGTGGTTTTGCCGATCCCTGATGGCCCCATTATCGCGGTGATCTTGCCGCGGGGTACCGATAGCGAGATATCATCGAAGATCACGCGATCGCCCCTCGAGAAGCGAATACCGCGCACTTCGACTAGATTCGCCGAACTCTGGCTCATAAAATCATCCTTACTAGACACCCGTCGGGCTAAGCATGGCGCTTTCTTTCACCACAAACCCAACATTTTTACAGAATCTTACCCGCCCGGGTTAGCGAAAGCTGGCATTTGTTTTACTTTTGGCACACATAAAGTCAAAATTAAGAATTCGTTACGCTGCCTACGGACGGCCAGCGAGGCGACGATTATACCTGAAGAAAGGACTTTAGATGCTCTTAGCGACGGCTCTGTTAATTATTGGTTTATTGCTGGTTGTCTACAGCGCCGATCGTCTGGTCTACGCCGCTTCAATACTCTGCCGTATGCTGGGGATCCCTCCCCTGATTATTGGCATGACGGTAGTCAGCATCGGTACCAGTTTGCCGGAAGTGATTGTTTCCGCCGCCGCTTCCCTGCATGGGCAAACCGATCTGGCGATCGGCACCGCTCTCGGATCGAATATCACCAATATCCTGCTGATCCTCGGCCTCACCGCGCTGTTTCAACCTTTTACCGTGCATTCTGATATCCTGCGCCGCGAATTGCCGTTAATGTTGCTGGTTAGTTTACTGGCAGGATTTGTGCTGTACGACGGCCAGCTTACGCGGATAGACGGCCTTTTTTTGCTGGCGCTGGCCATTCTGTGGCTGCTGTTTACCCTTAAAATTGCCCGCCTTGCGGAACGCCAGGGTAACGACAGCCTGACCCGTGAACAGCTGGCGGAGCTGCCGCGAGAAGGCTCGCTTCCCGTCGCGCTGCTCTGGTTGGGCGTCGCGATGATTGTGATGCCGATGGCTACGCGGATGGTGGTCGATAACGCCACGGTGCTGGCAAACTTTTTTGCTATCAGCGAACTGACCGTCGGCTTAACGGTCGTCGCTATCGGCACCAGCCTGCCCGAGCTGGCCACGGCCATCGCCGGAGCGCGAAAAGGCGAAAATGACATCGCTATCGGCAATATCATTGGCGCTAATATTCTTAATATTGTACTGGTCCTCGGGCTCCCCGCGCTGATTGCGCCAGGCACCTTTGCCGCCGAGGCCTTTACCCGCGATTATGGCGTCATGCTGCTGGTCAGCCTGATCTTCGCCGCGCTGTGCTGGCGCCGTAAGCAGCAGCCCGGTCGCCTTGCCGGTGCCCTGCTGCTGGGTGGTTTTGTGCTTTGGTTAGCGATGCTGTACTGGACAGCGCCGCTCTTCGTTGAATGATTCGGGATAACATTATGTCGCAAATAGATTTGCCAGCGGATTTTGACTTTCAACGGGCAGGCCGCGAGGTTCTGGACATTGAACGTGAA
The DNA here is from genome assembly GCF_040064575.1 of Klebsiella sp. CN_Kp106. Lineage (NCBI taxonomy): Bacteria > Pseudomonadati > Pseudomonadota > Gammaproteobacteria > Enterobacterales > Enterobacteriaceae > Klebsiella > Klebsiella sp. CN_Kp106. Next base: position 111,788 of record NZ_JBEAIG010000044.1, read on the forward strand.
GGTCTGGCCCAGCTCGATCAATACATTAATGAAGATTTTACCCGTGCCTGTGAGACCATTTTCCGCTGTACCGGTAAAGTTGTGGTGATGGGAATGGGGAAATCCGGCCATATCGGGCGAAAAATGGCAGCCACTTTCGCCAGTACCGGAACGTCATCTTTCTTCGTTCATCCCGGTGAGGCCGCGCACGGCGATTTAGGCATGGTAACTCCATGCGACGTGGTGATCGCGCTATCCAACTCGGGCGAGTCAAATGAAATCCTCGCCCTGATTCCGGTGCTTAAGCGCCAGCAGGTGGCGCTGATTTGTATCACCAGCCGACCGGAAAGCAGTATGGCGCGCGCGGCGGATATTCACCTGTGCGTGAAGGTGCCCAAAGAGGCCTGCCCGTTAGGGCTGGCCCCCACGTCAAGCACCACCGCCGCGCTGGTCATGGGCGATGCCCTTGCCGTAGCGCTGCTGGAAGCCCGCGGTTTTACCGCTGAAGATTTTGCGCTATCGCACCCTGGCGGCGCTCTGGGCCGTAAGCTACTGCTGCGGGTCAATGATATCATGCACACCGGCGATGAAATTCCGCACGTTGGCCTGGAGGCCACGCTCCGCGATGCGTTGCTGGAAATCACGCGCAAAAATTTAGGCATGACCGCCATTTGCGATGATGAAATGAATATCATCGGCATCTTCACCGATGGCGATCTGCGCCGCGTATTTGATACCGGCATTGATATGCGTAACGCCAGTATTGCCGAAGTGATGACGCGAGGCGGAATCCGCATCCGTCCCGGCACGCTGGCCGTTGATGCGCTGAACCTGATGCAGTCCCGTCATATCACCTGCGTGCTGGTTGCTGATGGCGACCGTCTGGTAGGTGTGATACATATGCACGATCTCCTGCGCGCGGGCGTAGTGTAAGTAAGGAAAAAATAATGAATAATGCTGATGCCCTGATAGCGACCTGCTACGGGCCGGTAAGCCAGGACTTTCTTGACCGGGCGGCGAAGATCCGTTTATTGATACTTGATGTAGACGGCGTTTTGTCCGACGGTCTTATCTATATGGGTAACAACGGCGAAGAGCTGAAGGCGTTTAACGTGCGCGACGGCTACGGTATCCGCTGCGCCCTGACTTCAGATATTGAAGTGGCGATAATTACCGGGCGAAACGCTAAACTGGTGGAAGATCGCTGCCAAACGCTGGGCATTACGCATCTCTACCAGGGGCAGTCGGATAAGCTGCTGGCGTTTCGTGAACTACTCAATAAACTGGCCGTTAGCGCGGATGAAGTCGCCTATATTGGCGACGATCTGATCGACTGGCCGGTGATGGCTGAAGTGGGTTTAAGCATAGCGGTAGCCGATGCGCATCCGCTGCTGCTCCCGCGCGCGGATTACGTTACTCGTATCAACGGGGGTCGCGGAGCGGTACGCGAAGTGTGCGATTTGCTACTATTGGCGCAGGGCAAGCTGGATGAGGCCAAAGGGCAATCTATATGAGTAAAACCAGACGTTGGGTTATCATTTTACTGTCGCTGGTCGCGCTGATCCTGATCGGCCTGAACCTGGCGAGTACGGACGATACCACCCAGCAAGCGATCAATCCTGACGATCCAACGTATACCAGCGAGCATACTGATACCGTCGTGTATAGTCCCGAAGGGGCGCTTAACTACCGGCTCATCGCGGAACACGTGGAGTATTTTTCCGAACAGCAGCTCTCGTGGTTCACAAAACCGGTGATGACCACCTTTGATACCAATAAAGTACCAACCTGGTCTATCAAAGCGGATAAAGCTAAGTTGACGAATGACCGCATGCTGTATCTTTACGGGCACGTTGAGGTAAATGCGCTGACGGCGGATTCTCAACTGCGCAAAATTACGACGGATAACGCCCAGATAAACCTGGTGACGCAGGATGTTACCTCCGATGACATGGTGACGTTGTACGGAACAACATTTAATTCCAGCGGCCTGAAAATGCGCGGGAACCTGCGCAGTAAAAATGCCGAGCTGATTGAAAAGGTTAGAACCTCATATGAAATTCAGAACAAACAAACTCAGCCTTAAGATTGCGCTCGCCAGCGCCTTACTGGCCGCCAGCCTGTCGGCACAGGCAAAGACAGGTGATACCGATCAGCCGATTCACATTGAATCCGATCAGCAGTCGCTGGATATGCAGGGCAACGTCGTCACCTTTACGGGGAATGTTGTCGTCACTCAGGGAACGATCAAAATCAACGCCGACAAAGTTGTTGTGACCCGTCCGGGTGGAGAGAAAGGCAAAGAGGTTATTGATGGCTACGGTAACCCGGCCACCTTCTACCAGATGCAGGACAACGGTAAGCCGGTAAAAGGCCGCGCGTCGAAAATGCATTATGAACTGCAAAACGACTTTGTCGTCCTGACCGGCAATGCGCATCTGGAACAGATCGATAGCAATATCCAGGGCGACAAAATCACTTACCTGGTGAAAGAGCAAAAAATGCAGGCCTTCAGCAATAAAGGCGGGCGCGTGACCACGGTTCTGGTTCCTTCGCAGCTGCAGGACAAGGGTAGCGATCAGTCAAAGAAGGGTAAGTAATTCGTTATGGCAACATTAACTGCAAAGAATCTTGCTAAAGCCTATAAAGGCCGCCGCGTTGTAGAAGACGTCAGCCTGACCGTGAATTCGGGCGAGATTGTTGGTCTGCTCGGACCGAACGGTGCCGGTAAAACCACCACGTTCTATATGGTCGTTGGTATCGTACCGCGCGACGCCGGCAACATTATCATCGATGATGAAGATATCAGCCTGCTGCCCCTGCACGCGCGCGCGCGTCGCGGAATCGGCTATTTGCCGCAGGAGGCCTCCATATTCCGCCGCCTGAGCGTTTACGATAACCTGATGGCGGTACTGCAGATTCGCGACGACCTGAGCAACGAGCAGCGTGAAGACCGGGCGAAAGAGCTGATGGAGGAGTTTCACATTGAGCATCTGCGCGATAGCCTCGGCCAGGCGCTCTCCGGTGGTGAACGCCGCCGCGTCGAGATCGCCCGCGCGCTGGCCGCTAACCCGAAATTTATCCTGCTGGATGAACCCTTCGCCGGCGTGGACCCCATCTCCGTCATTGATATCAAACGCATTATTGAACACCTGCGCGACAGCGGTCTTGGCGTCCTGATAACCGACCATAACGTCCGGGAAACGCTGGCCGTGTGTGAGCGTGCTTATATCGTCAGCCAGGGCCACCTGATAGCTCACGGTACGCCACAGCAAATCCTTGAAGACGAGCAGGTTAAGCGCGTGTATCTTGGGGAAGACTTCAGACTCTGATAGGGTAGAGGTTACAGACGTTTTAGCCGGAGATATTGGCCCTGAATATGAAGCAAGGTTTGCAATTAAGGCTAAGCCAACAGCTTGCCATGACGCCACAACTGCAGCAGGCGATTCGTCTACTGCAGCTGTCCACGTTAGAACTCCAGCAAGAACTCCAGCAGGCGCTGGACAGCAACCCGTTGCTGGAGCAAACCGATCTTCACGATGAGGTAGAAACCAAAGAGGCCGAAGATCGTGAGTCTCTGGATACCGTCGATGCCCTTGAGCAGAAAGACATGCCCGAAGAGCTGCCGCTTGATGCCAGCTGGGATGAGATTTACACCGCCGGAACGCCGTCAGGCAACGGCGTTGATTACCAGGATGATGAACTGCCCGTCTACCAGGGCGAGACCACGCAAAGCCTGCAGGATTATCTGATGTGGCAGGTTGAACTGACGCCCTTCACCGATACCGATCGCGCGATCGCGACCTCTATCGTCGATGCCGTTGATGATACTGGCTACCTGACCGTTCCTGTCGAAGACATCGTGGAAAGTATTGGCGATGATGAAATCGGGCTTGAAGAAGTAGAAGCGGTTCTCAAGCGCATTCAGCGTTTCGATCCCGTCGGCGTAGCGGCAAAAGATTTACGCGATTGCCTGCTGGTTCAGCTTTCACAGTTTGCCAAAGAGACGCCGTGGATTGATGAAGCTCGCCTGATCATCAGCGAACACCTTGATCTGCTTGCCAATCACGACTTCCGTAGCCTGATGCGCGTGACCCGCCTCAAAGAAGACGTGCTAAAGGAAGCGGTAAATCTGATCCAATCGCTGGATCCGCGCCCGGGCCAGTCGATCCAGACTGGCGAGCCAGAATATGTCATTCCTGACGTTCTGGTGCGTAAAGTGAACGATCGTTGGGTCGTTGAGCTCAATTCAGATAGCCTTCCGCGCCTGAAGATCAACCAGCACTATGCCGCCATGGGTAACAGTACGCGCAATGACGCGGACGGCCAGTTTATCCGCAGCAACCTGCAGGAAGCGCGCTGGCTTATCAAGAGCCTCGAGAGCCGCAACGACACCCTTCTGCGCGTCAGCCGCTGCATTGTCGAACAGCAGCAGGCTTTTTTTGAACAAGGTGAAGAGTTTATGAAACCGATGGTGCTGGCGGACATCGCTCAGGCCGTCGAAATGCATGAATCCACCATTTCACGCGTTACTACGCAAAAATACCTGCACAGTCCGCGCGGTATTTTTGAGCTGAAGTATTTCTTCTCCAGCCATGTAAACACCGAAGGCGGCGGCGAAGCATCGTCGACGGCCATTCGTGCGCTGGTGAAGAAATTAATCGCCGCGGAAAACCCCGCGAAACCATTGAGTGACAGTAAGCTCACCACCCTGCTATCCGATCAGGGTATTATGGTGGCGCGGCGAACCGTTGCTAAGTACCGAGAGTCTTTATCCATTCCGCCGTCAAATCAGCGTAAGCAGCTGGTTTGACCCAACCGATAAGGAAGACACTATGCAGCTCAACATTACAGGACACAACGTTGAAATAACCCCCGCGATGCGCGATTTCGTTACCGCGAAGTTCAGCAAACTGGAGCAGTTTTTCGACAGGATCAACCAGGTCTACATTGTGTTAAAAGTGGAGAAGGTGACGCAAATAGCGGACGCCAATCTGCATGTCAACGGTGGTGAAATCCATGCCAGTGCGGAAGGGCAGGATATGTATGCTGCGATCGATGGTCTTATCGATAAGCTGGCAAGACAGCTAACAAAACATAAAGATAAACTGAAACAACACTAATTGTCCGGGCAATAGCCTACGCCAACCGCCCGCAGGCGGTTGGCCAGGAGAGCTCAGGTGAAATTATGATAAATAACGATTCGGCTCTACAACTGAGCAATGTCCTTAACCAGGAATGTACCCGTAGCCAGGTTCACTGCCAGAGCAAAAAACGCGCGCTGGAAATCATCAGCGAGCTGGCGGCAAAGCAGCTAGGCTTACCGCCCCAGATCGTCTTCGAGGCGATCCTCACCCGTGAGAAAATGGGCAGTACCGGGATTGGCAACGGTATTGCGATCCCACACGGTAAACTCGAAGAGGATACGCTGCGGGCCGTGGGCGTTTTTGTTCAGTTGGAAACCCCAATTGCCTTCGATGCTATCGACAATCAACCCGTCGATCTGCTGTTTGCCCTTCTTGTCCCGGCCGATCAAACTAAAACGCATCTGCATACGCTCTCGCTGGTGGCGAAACGTCTGGCAGATAAAACTATTTGCCGCCGCCTGCGCGCTGCGCAAAGTGATGAAGAGCTGTATGAAATCATTACTGAAGCGGGAAGTAATAATGAGGCGTAACGGAAGTCGCACCTTACTCTTTTTCGTACTGAGGAGAAACGGTACATGGTACTGATGATCGTCAGCGGCCGTTCAGGGTCGGGGAAATCCGTCGCCCTGCGAGCGCTGGAAGATATGGGTTTTTACTGCGTCGATAACCTGCCGGTTGTGCTGTTGCCCGAGCTGGCGCGCTCGCTCGCCGACAGAAACATCTCGGCAGCCGTCAGCATTGACGTGCGTAACATGCCCGAGTCGCCGGAAATCTTCGAGCAGGCGATGAAAAATCTGCCCGCAGAATTTTCACCTCAGCTGCTGTTCCTGGATGCCGATCGTAACACCCTGATTCGCCGCTACAGCGACACGCGTCGTTTACATCCTCTGTCCAGTAAAAACCTGTCGCTGGAAAGCGCCATCGATGAAGAGAGCGACCTGCTGGAGCCTCTGCGTTCCCGCGCCGACCTGATCGTCGATACCTCAGAAATGTCGGTGCATGAGCTGGCAGAAATGCTGCGCACGCGTTTATTAGGCAAACGCGAGCGCGAACTGACGATGGTGTTTGAATCCTTTGGCTTTAAGCACGGTATACCTATCGATGCCGACTACGTTTTTGACGTGCGCTTTCTGCCGAACCCGCACTGGGATCCGAAGCTGCGTCCCATGACCGGCCTCGATAAGCCCGTCGCCGCCTTCCTCGACCGGCACACGGAAGTTCACAATTTTATCTACCAGACCCGCAGCTATCTTGAGCTATGGTTACCTATGCTGGAGACCAATAACCGCAGCTATTTGACGGTGGCCATTGGTTGTACCGGTGGTAAACACCGTTCGGTTTACATCGCCGAACAGCTGGCTGACTACTTCCGCTCGCGCGGTAAGAACGTGCAGTCTCGTCATCGGACGCTGGAAAAACGCAAATCATGACCGTTAAGCAAACCGTTGAAATCACCAATAAGCTGGGCATGCACGCTCGCCCGGCGATGAAGCTGTTTGAATTAATGCAGAACTATGATGCCGAGGTGCTGCTGCGTAATGATGAAGGTACCGAAGCGGAAGCAAATAGCGTGATTGCGCTGCTGATGCTCGATTCAGCTAAAGGGCGTCAGATCGAGATTGAAGCCAACGGCCCACAGGAAGTGGAGGCGCTGGCAGCGGTTATTGCGCTGTTCAACGCCGGGTTTGATGAGGATTAGCTTTCATTCCCCCGGCGGCAGCGTGCCTTCCGGGTTACCGGTTGTGAAATCATCAATGCAGCTTATTCGCCTGCATAAACCCTTCCCCACCTAACTGCCTCATCTGGCGCAGGATCCACGCCTGACGGCTGCGAACATAACCCGATGGCGCATCGGCGCGGAAGCGTATTGGGTTAGGCAGCACCGCAGCGAGCAGCGCGGCTTCGGAAGCCGTCAGTTTACTGGCCGGTTTGTGAAAATAGCGCTGCGACGCGGCTTCAACGCCAAACGTCCCCTCACCAAATTCAGCGATATTGAGATAGACCGTGAGGATCCGCTTTTTACTCCATACTGTCTCAATGCCGACGGTCAGTCCCGCCTCCAACCCTTTTCTCAGCCAACTGCGGCCGTCCCACAGAAACAGGTTTTTTGCCGTCTGTTGCGACAGGGTTGAGGCGCCGCGAATGCGGTTCTCATTGCGTTCATTATGCGCCAGCGCCTTCTCAATGGCCGTGACGTCAAATCCCCAGTGTTCCGGGAATTTCTGATCTTCTGCGGCAATAACCGCCAGCCCCATCCACGGCGAAATTTCATCCATGTCCACCCAGTCGGAATGGGCGAGGTAATGAAAATCCCCTGAAAGCCAGGCGCCGACCTGCCGCTCCAGCATCACCGCCGAAAAAGGAACAGGTACGAAGCTAAACAGGGCAATCCCGCCGCCCCATAGCACCGCACAAGCCAACAATAGCCTCAGCACAAAGCGCTTAATCAACCGCAACGGCGAAAAGCGAAATGTCATGCCGTCAGAACCAATACGCGAGAGACCAGTTTTTCAATGCCGCTCGCCGCTTCGGCGATGTTCTGCGCCAGCATATACGCGGGGGTCGTCACCACTTTGTTGTCTTCATCCACCACAATATCGTCGACCGGGCAAGGCACGTGTTCAGCCCCCATCTCCTCAACCGCGTCGGCAGTATCAAGATCGGTACCAATGGTCACGCGTAGCGGTATAGCAAATATTTTCGGCAACAGTGCCGGAGCGATACAGATAAAGCCCAACGGTTTACCCGCCTGATGCATCGCCAGCGCCAGCGCCTTGAGATCGCGATCGACTTCACATTCGCTCCCCTGTGAAGCAAAGCTGCTGAGGTTCTTTGCTGCACCAAAACCGCCGGGCACGATCAGCGCATCCAGCGCATCCGCTCGGGCATTGGCCAAAGGCTGAATCTCTCCGCGTGCGATACGCGCCGCTTCCACGAGCACATTACGGCTTTCCGCCTGCGCTTCGCCGGTCAGGTGATTGATAACATCGGTTTGCACTTTATCTGGCGCATAGCAGATGGCCTGAGCGCCGCTGCGGGCTATTGCCAGCAGGGTAATGACGGCTTCATGAATTTCACTTCCGTCATAAACGCCGCAGCCGCTCAGCACCACACCAATTTTCTTCATCACATCAGCCCCTTAGTACAAGTTTATGAAAGCAGTCAAAAATTTTGAATTACTCGCTATGCTTCACATATTTTACTGTTTCATGTAACAAACTATTTAAGGTTTGCTATCTTAATGAGCGAGTAAGCCAAATCCTCAGGTTGCGCCGTGTAAAAAAATCACTCAAATGATTCTGGCGTAACGACCAGTTCCCTGGTGTTGGCGCAGTATTCGCGCACCCCGGTTTATCCGGGGTCATTTTTTATCTGCCGCCGCGACCCACGCTTTCAGCACCGCGACATCGTTTTGCCACTCTGATTTCATCTCTTCAACCCATTCACCCACGTTATCCGACCACGCAGGTAAATCCGGCGTCTGAATCTGCTGCCCTAATTGCTGGATATGGCGCAAACCGATTGAGCCCGCTGCCCCTTTAATCTTATGACCCTCATCGACAATGCCTTTCTGGTCGCGAGCGGTTAAATTGGATTCCAGGACCGCCAGGTAGCCCGGCATCATTCTTTCAAAAACGGCCAGACCGTCATTAATCAGCTTCGGCCCTACCAGTTCGATATACTGCTCAAGCATCGGAATATCCAGTACAGAAGCCGATTTACTGCTATCTACAGATGGCATTGCATTCTCCTCTTCTTCCGGCGCATCCCAGAATTTTTTGATAATCGCGGTTAATGCCGGAACCGATAATGGCTTACTAAGAACATCATCCATTCCCGCATCCAGATACTCTTTCTTGTTCTTCAGCACGTTAGCGGTAAGCGCCACCAGCGGCGGGAGCTCATCGGCGGCAAAGCGTTGTTTCAGCTGACGAGAAATATCGAGTCCAGTCATATCCGGCAGCTGAATATCAAGCAGAACCAGATCGTACTCGCCGGGTACAAACATCTCCAGCGCAGCCTTGCCGGTCATCGCCACATCCACGCTGTTGCCCAGCTTCTCCAGTACCGAGCGCGCCACGATCACGTTGAGCTCAATATCTTCCACCAGCAGCACGTTCAGCGCAGGTAATGGCATTTCATCTTCCGCCAGCGTGTCCTCGACCTCTTCAGCCACGGCCGGAGCGTGTACGGTAAGCGTAAAAGTCGCGCCTTTACCCGGGAGGCTGGTAACGCAAATATCACCGCCCATATTCCGCGCCAGCCGCCGCGATACGGCGAGGCCGATGCCGGTACCCGTCGCTGGCTTGCCGCCCTGGCTATCTTTCACCTGGTAATACATGGCGAAAATTTTATCCTGTTCCGCTTCAGGGATGCCAATCCCTGAATCTTCTACTTCAAAGTGCAGGATATCTCCTTCGTCGTAGCGCACGCGGACGTTCACATTCCCGCCTTGCGGAGTAAATTTCACGGCATTACTAATAAGATTCCACAAGATTTGGCGCAAACGCGTTCCGTCGGTGATTACTTTATGCGGCAGCGGAAGCGTGGGGTCCAGCACAAAATGCAGGCCTTTCTGCTGCGCCTGCAGGCCGGAGAGGTTTTCCAGGTCGGCCAGGAAGCCGGTAAAGTCCACCGGCTGGTTATCCAGCTGAATTTTACGCCGCTCCATCTTATCCATCTCAATAATATCATTGAAGATATTACCCAGCGTTACCGCTGAGACGTGGATGGTTTTCAGGTATCTTTCCTGTTCATCGGTAAGATCGGTATCCAGAAGGATTCGGCTAAGGCCTACGATGCCGTTAAGCGGCGTACGCAGCTCGTGGCTGATCGTTGAGATAAAGGTGGTCTTATCACGGCTGGCCCGCTCCAGCGCGTCCTGATAGCGCTTACGCTCCGTAATATCGCGGCCAAACCCCATCAGACCGCGGCGCTTACCGACGCGGTCATAATAAGGCACTTTGCGGATTTCAAAGCAGGCCTTGCGCCCGTCCGGATAATCCAGCCACTGCTCGTAGGTGAGCGATACGTTATGGCGGAAGACTTTCTCATCCGTCTCCAGCACCTTCTCCGCCACCTCTTCGCTGTAAACATCCTGCGGCTTAAGATGAATAAGCTGCTTTTCACTTTTACCGGTCAACAGTTCCATGGCTCGGTTACAGCCAGAAAACTCTTTATCTTCATTACGATAGAAAACCAGGTCCGGAGAGGCATCCAGGAAGGAGCGCAAGAAGGAGGATTGCTGTTCCAGCTGAATTTGCGCCTCTTCACGCTCTTTCATCTCAATTTTCAGCTGCTCAAGCGTCGTTTCACGTTCCGCTTCCGCCTTTTCACGTTCGCCGATTTCCTGATTAAGCTGGGCGATGTTGTCCTTAAGCTGCACATTCAGCTTGAGATCGCGTTCGCGCATCTCCTCCAGTTTCTCCACCAGCCTCGAGAGGCGCTGCCGGGACTCTTCCAGCTGCTCAACCACCACCGACAGGAAATAGACCGCCCACGGGGTAATCAGCAAGCCAAAGAAGATGGAGCGGATCACATCAATACTTTCCACCTGGCCGTGCAGCACCATCGTCACGGCCATCTGCACAACGATCGCCAGCACCACCAGCGCAAAGGCCAGCAGCATTGAAAAGCGCACCAGACCCAGCTTCATCATCAGGTCAACATAATACTGCGCCAGCATACGGATTTGCTTCATAAGGGATTCCTTCGCGACAACTTCGCACAATAATACTCAATTCTGAGCAAGACGCTGTAAGTTGTGCCAAAAATGCGGGAAGGATTGTAGTTACGCGCCTGACGGTGGAGAGCCGTCAGCCGGAAAAGACGTTATTCGGCAGCAGCCGGAGAGATCCAGCAACGCCCGATGGCTGACCCCTGCACGCCGTATTCATTGAGATATTTATCCAGCTCAACCATCCCGGTCCAACGGTTCTCACACCACAGCGGCGCCAGCAACGTCGGGCGTCGGGCGCTGGCGGAGATACGGTGATAAATCACGTCTGGCGGAGTATGGCGAATCATCTCTCCTGCAGTGACCGTATACGCTTCCAGCGCAATACCGTTTAACCTGCCGGCCTGCCACGCCCTGGCCATGATACTGCCCTTCACAATATGAAGTGGATGCAGCTTAATGCCGTCTACGCCGGTCTCTACCACCTGCGCTAAGGTCTCCAGACATTCGCGCTGCCCTTCGCCCGGCAGGCCCACGATAAGGTGGCTACACACTTTGAGGCCGCGTTCGCGTGCCAGACGGGTGGTTCGCTGATAGCAGGCAAAATCGTGGCCGCGATTGATTCGGTGCAGCGTTTTATCATGCGCGGTCTGTAAACCCAGCTCGAGCCAGACTTCATACCCCTGCTCCCGATATTCAGTCAGCAGATCCAGTACCGCGCCGGGGACGCAGTCCGGGCGAGTCCCTACGCATAGCCCGACAATATTCGCCTGGCTGACCGCCTGCTGATACATGGCGCGCAGCACCTGCACCTCGGCAAAAGTGCTGGTATAAGCCTGGAAATAGGCCAGATAGCGCTTTGCGCGATTCACCCGCTGCGCCTGATGGGCCAGCTGTTCCGCAATCGAGCGGTGCTGCTGCTCTTCATCGGCAAAAGAGGCCACATTACAGAACGTACAGCCGCCGCGACCAATAGTGCCATCGCGATTTGGGCAGCTAAATCCACCATGCAGCGTCAGTTTATGAACCTTTTCACCATAGCGGCGCATAAGATCCCCACCAAACATATTGACTAATTTTTGTAACTGCATAATCTGATAGACCGGCCTTAAGAAAGGGGCCAAGCCTGCCATTTTTAGCTACCGACGGCGATGACCTGGATCAATCGTCAACGCGGCTGCCTATCTCATTGCATAAACACTCAAGATAACTGCAATTTAATTCATCCTTATGGTAATGAGTTTTCCTTATATATAGCCGCTGATTTGCCATTATCTTTACCAGGGCATAAAACAGTATTAGTCACCGCAAATCAAACAAAAACCAGTTTAAAAAACTGCAATGAAAAAACAATTCAGCACAGAAGGATAATGTCTCGCCGTCGATATAGTGAGACAGATCACACTCAATTATGACGACCGGTACGTTTCCCTGGCATTTAAAATGCCATTATTTTCTTAAAAATCATTAAATTAGGTGTTGTATAGCACATTTTTGTATAAATAAGATTGCCATTTGACGTATGTGTGGATTCCCGATAAGTTGGGAATCCGCTGGAAGCTTTCTGGATGAGTGCTCTGCTCATCATATTTATGCAGTAATTGAGATTCCCTCTTAACAGCAAGTCCTCAAACTTGTGTACCGATGCGAAAAGGATTTAAAGAGGGCGAATGCGAGGTGTAAACCCCGTCGCCATGCTCTTTCTGTGCCCGTGCGCAATCGGTATCGGAGGGTGTCCCGTAGAGCCTGGGGAGGTTCACTGATATGTTGTACGATAAATCCCTTGAGAGGGATAACTGTGGTTTCGGCCTGATCGCCCACATAGAAGGCGAACCTAGCCACAAGGTAGTGCGAACCGCTATACACGCACTGGCCCGAATGCAGCACCGCGGCGCGATTCTTGCCGATGGAAAAACCGGCGACGGTTGTGGCTTGCTGCTACAAAAACCCGATCGTTTCTTCCGAATTGTTGCGGAAGAGCGCGGCTGGCGTTTAGCCAAAAATTATGCCGTTGGGATGCTGTTCCTTAATAAGGATACTGAACTGGCCAAAGCGGCGCGCCGCATCGTCGAAGAAGAACTTCAACGCGAAACGCTGTCTATCGTCGGCTGGCGCGATGTGCCGACCAATGAAGGCGTTCTCGGTGAAATCGCCCTCTCCTCGCTGCCTCGTATTGAACAAATCTTTGTGAACGCCCCGGCTGGCTGGCGTCCGCGCGATATGGAACGCCGTTTATTCATCGCGCGTCGCCGTATCGAAAAGCGTCTGCAGGAAGATAAAGATTTCTACGTTTGCAGCCTGTCGAACCTGGTCAACATTTATAAAGGTCTGTGTATGCCGGCGGATCTGCCGCGCTTCTACCTGGACCTCGCGGACCTGCGCCTGGAGTCGGCAATCTGCCTGTTCCACCAGCGCTTTTCCACCAACACCGTGCCGCGCTGGCCGCTGGCGCAGCCGTTCCGCTATCTGGCGCACAACGGCGAGATCAACACCATCACCGGTAACCGCCAGTGGGCCCGCGCCCGTACCTATAAGTTCCAGACGCCGCTGATCCCGGATCTCCACGACGCCGCGCCGTTCGTCAATGAAACCGGCTCTGACTCCAGCTCGATGGATAACATGCTGGAGCTGCTGCTGGCGGGCGGGATGGACATTATCCGCGCTATGCGCCTGCTGGTTCCGCCAGCCTGGCAGAACAACCCGGACATGGATCCTGAGCTGCGTTCGTTCTTTGACTTTAACTCCATGCATATGGAGCCGTGGGACGGCCCGGCGGGCATCGTGATGTCCGATGGTCGTTTCGCCGCCTGTAACCTCGACCGTAACGGCCTGCGTCCGGCGCGCTATGTGATCACGAAAGATAAGCTCATCACCTGCGCCTCCGAAGTCGGTATCTGGGATTACCAGCCGGATGAAGTGGTTGAAAAAGGCCGCGTCGGCCCGGGCGAGCTGATGGTTATCGATACCCGCGAGGGGCGTATTCTGCACTCCGCGGAAACCGACAACGATCTGAAAAGCCGTCACCCGTATAAAGAGTGGATGGCGAAAAACGTCCGTCGTCTGGTGCCGTTCGAAGAGCTGCCAGATGAAGAAGTCGGTAGCCGCCAGCTGGATGATGATACCCTCGCCAGCTACCAGAAACAGTTCAACTACAGCGCCGAAGAGCTGGACTCCGTCCTGCGCGTACTGGGTGAAAACGGCCAGGAAGCGGTCGGCTCAATGGGCGACGATACCCCATTTGCCGTGCTCTCCAGCCAGCCGCGTATCATTTACGATTACTTCCGCCAGCAGTTCGCGCAGGTGACCAACCCGCCGATCGACCCGCTGCGCGAAGCGCACGTCATGTCGCTGGCCACCAGCATCGGCCGTGAAATGAACGTCTTCTGCGAAGCGGAAGGCCAGGCGCACCGCCTGAGCTTCAAGTCGCCGATTCTGCTGTACTCCGATTTTAAACAGCTGACCACCATGGAAGAGGAGCACTATCGCGCCGACGTCCTGGATATCACTTTTGATGCCACCGAAACCACGCTGGCTGAAACCGTGAAGGCGCTGTGCGATAAAGCCGAACAAATGGTGCGCAGCGGTACCGTTCTGCTGGTGCTCTCTGACCGCAACATCGCCAAAAACCGACTGCCGGTACCGGCTCCGATGGCGGTAGGCGCGATCCAGACCCGACTGGTCGATAAGAGCCTGCGCTGCGATGCCAACATTATTGTCGAAACCGCCAGCGCCCGCGATCCGCACCACTTTGCCGTGCTGCTCGGCTTCGGCGCGACGGCTATCTACCCGTATCTCGCCTATGAAACCCTGGCGAAGCTGGTGGATAACAAAGCCATCGACAAAGCGTACCGCGCGGTGATGCTGAACTATCGTAACGGCATCAACAAAGGTCTGTATAAGATCATGTCGAAGATGGGGATTTCGACCATTGCCTCCTATCGCTGCTCGAAGCTGTTTGAGGCGGTCGGTCTGCATCGCGAAGTGTCCGACCTGTGCTTCCAGGGCGTCGTCAGCCGTATCGGCGGCGCGGGCTTCGAGGATTTCCAGCAGGATCTGTTGAACCTGTCGAAACGCGCCTGGCTGGCGCGTAAACCGCTGGATCAGGGCGGCCTGCTGAAATACGTCCACGGCGGCGAATATCACGCCTATAACCCTGACGTGGTGCGCACGCTGCAACAAGCCGTACAAAGCGGCGAATACAGCGATTACCAGCAGTACGCGAAGCTGGTTAACGAGCGCCCGGCGGCAACGCTGCGCGATCTGCTGTGCGTAACGCCGGACGGAACCACGGTGAACCTGGACGACGTTGAGCCGGCCAGCGAACTGTTCAAACGCTTCGATACCGCGGCGATGTCTATCGGCGCGCTGAGCCCGGAAGCGCACGAAGCGCTGGCGGAAGCAATGAACAGCATCGGCGGTAACTCCAACTCCGGCGAAGGCGGTGAAGACCCGGCACGCTACGGTACCAATAAAGTCTCGCGCATCAAGCAGGTCGCCTCCGGCCGCTTCGGCGTGACCCCGGCTTACCTGGTTAACGCCGACGTTATTCAGATTAAAGTCGCTCAGGGCGCGAAGCCCGGCGAAGGCGGCCAGCTGCCGGGTGATAAAGTCACCCCCTATATCGCCAAGCTGCGCTATTCCGTACCCGGCGTAACGCTGATATCCCCGCCGCCGCACCACGATATTTACTCTATCGAGGATCTGGCTCAGCTGATTTTCGACCTGAAGCAGGTTAACCCGAAAGCGATGATCTCCGTGAAGCTGGTTTCTGAACCGGGCGTCGGGACTATCGCCACCGGCGTAGCCAAAGCCTATGCGGATTTGATCACCATTGCCGGCTACGACGGCGGCACCGGCGCCAGCCCGCTCTCTTCCGTGAAGTATGCGGGTTGTCCGTGGGAACTGGGACTGGTGGAAACCCAGCAGGCGCTGGTTGCCAACGGGCTGCGCCACAAAATTCGTCTGCAGGTGGACGGCGGTCTGAAAACCGGCCTTGATATCATCAAAGCGGCCATCCTCGGGGCTGAGAGCTTCGGCTTCGGTACCGGCCCGATGGTCGCGCTGGGCTGTAAATATCTGCGTATTTGCCACCTGAACAACTGCGCAACCGGCGTAGCGACTCAGGATGACAAACTGCGTAAGAACCACTATCACGGTCTGCCGTTTAAGGTCACCAACTACTTTGAATTCATCGCCCGCGAAACGCGCGAGCTGATGGCGCAGCTGGGCGTGAAGCGTCTGGTGGATCTGATTGGCCGTACCGACCTGCTGAAAGAGCTGGACGGTTTTACCGCCAAACAGCAGAAGCTGGATCTGAGCAAGCTGCTGGAAACCGCGGAGCCGCATCCCGGCAAAGCGCTGTACTGCACAGAGAACAATCCGCCGTTCGACAATGGCGTACTCAATGCTCAGCTGCTGCAGCAGGCAAAACCGTACGTTGACAGCAAGCAGAGCAAAACTTTCTGGTTCGATATCCGCAACACCGACCGCTCCGTTGGCGCATCGCTGTCCGGCTATATCGCCCAGACCCACGGTGACCAGGGCCTGGCAGCCGATCCGATTATCGCCCACTTTAGCGGTACCGCGGGTCAGAGCTTCGGCGTGTGGAATGCCGGCGGCGTTGAGCTGCATCTGACCGGCGACGCGAACGACTATGTGGGTAAAGGGATGGCCGGCGGCCTGCTCGCCATTCGTCCTCCGGTAGGCTCGGCCTTCCGTAGCCATGAGGCCAGCATCATCGGCAACACCTGCCTGTACGGTGCGACCGGCGGTCGTCTGTATGCTGCGGGTCGTGCAGGCGAGCGTTTCGCGGTACGTAACTCCGGTGCGATCACCGTCGTCGAAGGCATTGGCGACAATGGCTGTGAATACATGACCGGCGGTATCGTCTGCGTGCTGGGCAAAACCGGCGTCAACTTTGGCGCAGGCATGACCGGCGGCTTTGGTTACGTTCTGGATGAAGACGGCGACTTCCGCAAACGCGTGAACCCTGAGCTGGTAGAAGTGCTGGACGTTGACTCTCTGGCCATCCATGAAGAGCACCTGCGCGGTTTAATTACCGAGCACGTGCAGCTTACCGGTTCGCAGCGCGGTGAAGAGATTCTGGCTAACTGGCCGGCCTTCTCAGCGAAGTTTGCGCTGGTTAAACCGAAGTCCAGCGATGTTAAAGCACTGTTGGGTCACCGTAGTCGTTCCGCAGCTGAGCTGCGGGTGCAGGCGCAGTAAGGGGTTAAGATGAGTCAGAATGTCTATCAATTTATCGACTTACAGCGAGTTGATCCGCCAAAGAAAGCGCTGAAGATCCGTAAAATTGAATTTGTGGAAATTTACGAGCCGTTTTCAGAAGGCCAGGCTAAAGCGCAGGCAGACCGCTGTCTGTCCTGCGGCAACCCGTACTGCGAATGGAAGTGCCCGGTTCATAACTACATCCCGAACTGGCTGAAGCTGGCCAACGAAGGGCGTATTTTTGAAGCGGCGGAGCTGTCGCATCAGACCAATACCCTACCGGAAGTATGCGGGCGCGTTTGCCCGCAGGACCGCCTGTGCGAAGGTTCCTGCACGCTGAACGATGAGTTCGGCGCGGTAACCATCGGTAACATTGAGCGCTATATCAATGATAAAGCGTTCGAAATGGGCTGGCGTCCTGACCTTAGCGGCGTAAAACAAACCGGTAAAACCGTCGCCATCATCGGCGCGGGCCCGGCGGGCCTGGCGTGCGCCGACGTATTGACCCGTAACGGCGTGAAGGCGGTGGTCTTCGATCGCCATCCGGAGATCGGCGGCCTGCTGACCTTTGGTATTCCGGCCTTTAAGCTGGAGAAAGAGGTGATGACCCGTCGTCGCGAGATCTTTACCGGTATGGGCATCGAGTTCAAACTGAATATCGAAGTGGGCCGCGATGTACAGCTCGACGATCTGCTGAAAGATTACGATGCGGTGTTCCTCGGCGTCGGGACCTATCAGTCTATGCGCGGCGGGCTGGAAAACGAAGACGCCAGCGGGGTCTTTGATGCGCTGCCGTTCCTCATCGCCAATACCAAGCAGATCATGGGCTTTGGTGAAACGGCGGATGAACCGTACGTTAGCATGGAAGGCAAGCGCGTCGTGGTTCTCGGCGGTGGCGACACCGCAATGGACTGCGTGCGCACCTCGATTCGCCAGAACGCCACCCACGTCATCTGCGCCTATCGCCGTGATGAGGAGAACATGCCGGGATCGAAGCGCGAAGTGAAAAACGCGCGTGAAGAAGGCGTGGAATTCCAGTTCAACGTTCAGCCGCTGGGCATTGAAGTGAATGCCAACGGTAAAGTCTGCGGCGTGAAGATGGCGCGTACGGAGATGGGCCAGCCGGATGCGAAAGGCCGCCGCCGCGCGGAAATCGTGGCCGGTTCTGAGCATGTGGTGCCCGCCGATGCCGTGGTGATGGCATTTGGTTTCCGTCCACACAGCATGGAATGGCTGGCGAAGCACAGCGTCGAGCTCGATTCTCAGGGCCGCGTGATTGCGCCGGAAGGTAGCGACAACGCCTTCCAGACCAGCAACCCGAAAATCTTCGCCGGTGGCGATATCGTTCGCGGCTCTGACCTGGTGGTCACCGCGATTGCCGAAGGCCGTAAGGCGGCTGACGGCATCCTGAACTACCTGGAAGTGTAACGTAAAAAGCTTGCGGGCTCCGGAGCCCGCAAGCTTATTCATTCAGAGATAGACAATACTGATTACCGCCTCGCCGTCCAACGTCACCTTTTGCCCGCCCCTGAGATGGCTTCCCACCGATGCGCTTATCTGCAGAGGCACCGTTGCCGCCGTGATTGGCTGCGGCACCGAAGACCCTTTTTTAACAAAGGTATAGAAATAGTCCTGCCCCGTTGGGAGCGGTAAAAGTGAGGACACTTCCCACGGTCCCTCTTTGCTGGCCGATCCGGCAATATCAACGGCAACTTTTTTATCGTCAATCGCGATCGTATTGGCGGAATCGATTTGCATCGCATAGCTGCCAATAGGTTTATTTTCCATCGCCATACCCAGACCAAAAAGCCGTGATTTATCGCTTATGTATCCGCCGCCATTGACGTGAAACAGCACCCCCTCATGGCCGTGGGTATCTTTTCCCGTGATAGCGGAACTGGATCGCGCATCTCTCGCCGTAATAGCGATCCCGGTGGAGGATTCGCAGGTAATCGTTAAGGTAATGTCCCGCACGCCTAGCTGGGTAAACGCGGACGTTGATAGCGACCCGACATGCCGCTCACCGAAATCGACGATGCCGTTATGGCTCAGCGTTGGCGTGCACGCCGCCGCTTCTGCGGTCACGGTAAAATCAATACTAAGGTTGTCGCCGGCGTGAAGGATCGGACTGACTAAAAGCGCAAATAAAACAAAGGGGTACCTCATGGAGTTACCACCCTGATCTGCAGATTCCCGCGGTATGTTACGCGATCCGTAATCGCCTGGATCTCCATCATCGAAGCCACGTTCAGAACCACAGAGAGCTGACTGACTTCAATCTCTTCCCCCTGTACAAATGCGATCCCTTGATTGAGAACAATGCGGGATCGCTTTGCTGCTTCCGCCGTAATCGGTGCCCCGGCGCTCCGTACAGGGACCAGCATCACGTCGCGATCGTCAGCCACCGCTTGCCCGGCGGTAATATTCATTTCCCCACGATTGCCAAGTGCGAACCTGCCGTTTTGCGAATAGGCGCTGTCGAAGAAAAGCCGAATACGTTGTGGCTTATCACAATGTACATACAGGACGAACTGCTTATCCGGAAGTGCCACAGGCTTATCTCCCGCCTGCTGGCGCTCTGCAGGGCGAACGGGCAGATAGTCCACCGAACGCTGCGTGCTATTTAATTCGCATTCGGCCAGAAGGGCGCCGGAAAACGCCAGCAGGCTAAGGCCCAGCCATAGACGAATCATTGACATACCCCGCTGGCATTTTCATAGAACGCATCTGCGTCTGGCGCTTCAGGCAGCGTTAGCGAGATGCGGCAACTTCCCTTTTCCAGTTTCGCCACCAATGTTTGTCTCCCTGTGAGGTTGTTCAAAAAAAGCACGCCGTCATCGACGGAAGTCGTTAAGTAATTGCCCGCTGAATCCGTTACGGCGACCCCCTTCGGCAGCGGCTCACCGTTCCCCATCGTGACATCCAGCAGCACCCGGCGCTCCGTGATGGTAGAAAAGCGGATTTTGCCTACGGCCCCTCTGCCTTGCTTGAGCATTCTGAGCCCATTGCCAATATCCATATTCTTTGGCAAAGTCGCGGTGTTGATTTCAACGGCTGCATCTCGCCAGGCCGAAACGGAAGGGATGACTGCCTGACCGCTGAAGTCAGTCCACACCGGCCCCTGCGATGTCTCGATGCGCACTCCGGAAACCGGCTTATCCAGGCTGGCAATGGCAAAGGTGTCGCGAATCGCCCACGGTGTAAAAGTCACACCATGGCGGTGGGCGGCCATTCCCCCGCGCAGCGTTCCGGAGTAGCTATGGCTCTGCGAACCGTTGGTACTCGCATTCATGCTTAGCTGCGTGTAATGCAGATTCTGATTTATCCCGCCGCTGAAGCTGTTCCGACTCTCGGTCTGGTCACGTTCGGCGCCGAGGGTATAACTGGTATCATCGCTGATAGTGCCCGTTACCGAGGTACCGAATCTCTTCCGCCCTTTTTCACTGCGCGCGTAAGCGTTGACCGAATGCCGCTGGAAGGGAATATTCAGGTTCAGGTAAAAAAGATTATCATTGCTTTGCTCGATACTTCCGCCGCTGAGCTGGCGCTGCCAGCTTGCCGATACGGAAAATGCGCGAAAACTCTTTCCCCAGTTAAGCGTCGCGTAGCGAGAATTATTATGGCTATCGAACCCTGTTACATCATAGAAGCTGGCGCTCATCATACCTATAACAGGGTGTCCCCAACTCGCACCCAAGGAGTACTCCATTTTATTGGTGGCGCTAAAACTCTTATCAATGGCCTGAGAAAACTCACGATACTTTTCAGAGTACTTGCTCAACGAAGCATTCAGCCCAAAACCGGACTGTGTTGCATAAGATGTCGATAGATTATACTTCTGGCCCTGCTGCGCATTATTGCGATCGAACGCCTGGTTAATCTGAAGAGAAAGCGAAATTTCCTGTGGCAATATGGAATCAACGCGTATTCCTAAGGCCTGGTAGTTCTGGGCAACGATCGCGCCGCTAGTTAAATTATGCCTGGCGTTGAGCTTCCAGCCGCCAGCCAGGCTGGCTACCCAGGGCTGCTGGCTATATGCATCGCTAACCCGGCCTAATGAAAATTGATATCCGCCCGCAGGCCCCAGCCCGGAGCGATACAACGAGGCTGGAACCACCTGGCTATGCTGGCTGCCATCGGTCTCAAAAACGGCCACCGTCAGATCGCTGGTAGCGTTGCGCAGGGGGATATCCGTTAAGGTAAAGGGACCGGCAGGCACTAAAGTGGAATACACCATAATCCCTTGCTGGCGGATCTCAACCCGCGCCTGCGGGGTATTGGCGATCCCTGTTACCAGCACGCTGCTCCCGGCATCGTTAAGGGCACTCTCCGGCATAAAGGAGATGCCATACAGCTCGGTGCCGTCGAGTAAAGGGTTATTCATGCCTATTTCACCAGCCTTGACGGTGCTCTTTATCTGCGTAAAGGTGCGCTGCAGGTAGGTCTGCGAATTTTCGCTGTTAAACTGATTATTCGCACGGCTTAATAGCTGATGGCTACGCAGCAGCCAGGTATTCACGTTTAGACCGCCATCCAGCATCAGCTGCGAATACTCGGAATGACCGCCGTTATAATCATTGCGCGAAGCGAAAAAGGTGTAATTCAGCACCCCAGCCGTACCGCTCGTGTCGTATCCGCTGAGGTCGGTACTTTGGCTGACTAACTGCTCCTGCGGTAATATCAGATCGATTCGCCCTTTTCCGGGCGACGCTTTTAGGATCGTTTCAGGATGGGCATGTAAATAGTCATAGCAGCCCTCGCTATCGATCCCCGATTGGCGAATACCGGCCTGTTCCATAAACGCTTTATCGAAACACAGCTGGCCGTCATCATCAAAGTGGGTGACGATATTTCCCTTATCCTTGCCGTTAACGCCCAGCATAACCGAGGTCGCTCCTGGCAGGAATTTGGCTTCTGAGGAGAAATAATGCGCAATTTGCGGGTCGATACCCAAAGACGTTAAGGTTTCACTATCAAATTCTATCGCGCTCTTTTTGGCCTCTTCAGCTACCGCCAGTTGAGCGCTTCCCAACCCGATAAGACAGGCCAACAGCTTTTTCCTGAGCATTCCGTCCATCCTTGAACATAGTCACTGCAACGAGGTGATATAGCGCTCTCCTTTATATCCATAGCGGCTTGCCGGGTAAAACTCGACCTTCGTATCCGCTCCCGCTTTAGCAGGTAATTTTACGCTGACGCTGGTATGCGGCAGGAGATACGTTTTCGATAAATCGCCGGGAGAACCGGAAGGCAAAGTATTAAACATGGCCGTCATCCTGACGACATAGTCACTTGGATTACTGATCTCCAGCTGTCCGTCCTTTTTGCGCCAGACCAGATGCTTCCACGGTGCGGGCTCCTCCGCCAGGCCAGCCGGATGGATAATGACCGGTAAATCCTGACGAATTGTGACCGTTGTTTTCAGTTTTCCCTTTTCCTTCGGCGGAATTCCTTCAAAGGTGACCCGTTTAAACTCTTCATGCTGCAGCGGTTTAGAGGTTTGCAGTATAAAGCGGATCTTTTGCGTGTCCCCTTGCTCTACGCGTACTACCGGCTGTGTAACAATTAAGCGGATAGATTTATCGCTACCGGCTAAATCAACCACTTTGGTATAGAGCAGGGACGGATGCGGATCGGAATTGGTGAGGTTCATCGACACCTCACCTTTTTGTTCATCAACGAGTAAAACAGATGTCTCAGGCACCATGCCGCTAGCATAGGCCCGGGTCGTCAATATCAATAACGACAACAGCAGCGTTTTTTTCATATTAGTGGTGTTTATTAAAATGAAATGGAGCTTATTAACAGGCCCAATAAATTTTATGAATATATTTATTGGGCCCAATTTCAGAAGAACAGAATATAAATATTAAAGATAAACAAGGCTCAGCGTGGCATTACCATCCAGCTCAATTTTCGCTCCAGAACCCAAAATACTATTATCCTGAACGGCAGAAACAATATCCAGCGGCATAACTAAATCTTTAAACAGCATTGGGGTGGTTTTGCCGATTTCAGCGACGGTAACGATACGGGTACTATCAGGATAATATAACCCGCCACCGTTCGCACTCCTCCATCCGGAACCTGCTATATCCGTATCTTTCACTATCATATCCACTGCTGCGCCATCGGCGGTTGATCCCCCCTTCGTTGCCGTAACGGTGTAAGCACCAATGTTCACGTTGTTAACTGTGCCGAGGCCAAATACTGCATTACTGTTCGACATATTCTGACCCGGTACATAGTCTGCAATATAGGCCGAATTTGAAAGCGTGACTTTAGAACTCGCACGGTTATCCTGCGCAATAATACCTACGCTGGTCGCCGCATCGCAGCTTACCGTTAAAGTAATGTTTTTTTTACCCAGCTGAACTAAAGAATTATCGCTACTTGTCTTCTCAAGAACTGAGTTGCTCATGGAGCCATAATCAACGATGCCACTATTGCTTAGTTCCGGAGTACATGCTCCCGGAGTAAAGGTTCCTTTTACCGTAAGATTGGCATCCGTGGCGGCATTGGCGCCCGCAGCAGAAACAATAGCAGCGCAAACGCACAGCGCAGAAAGCGACTTTTTAGAGAACATATCAATTTTCCTTAATGTATAGTACGACCGATATCAGTTAAAATATCGGCATATCCTTTATCCAATTAAATCATTATCACTAATCATCCCGGCAATAGTTATCGAGAAAAGAATTAGTTATTGGAAGTAATGATGAAAGAGCCCCCTTTCACCGCCGGCTAATCTACTTAATTGAACGACTAATCTCAAGAAAAAATAACCACAAAATTTTAAAAACCAAAACTTTCAATATTTACAAGGAGATAGCAAAAAACTGCAGGTAAGTTAAATAAAACACAGGTCAGTTAATTAATCTGTTCTTTATAAATAAACAGCATCAATAGTAAAATACTAATACATATCTATCATAGAAGCACCTTAATTAAATTCAAAAAAATGAACCCAGAGAAATATGAATTCATATTCACATTTCATCTAAGATACCCTATCTCCTGTGCTGGATGACCATAGGGCACAGCAAAATAATCTGTGCAGGCCCAGCCCGCCGCAGAAACACACTTTGCCCTGAAGGAGAAGAGAGTCGACGCTAGCAGTAAAGTTATAAAATTAAAAAAGCGAAGCATGTTTATGGCATGCTTCGCTCGGGATAGGGAATGCTGTCTGAATCACATATGAATTCATATAAGAATCAGGCCCCGCAGGGCCTGTTATTGATATTACTTCACTACGCGCAGCGCCGGACGCCCGCCGCGAGGAGGCGGCGTATCGTCGGGATCGTCGTCGTGATTATCCGGCTTATCGCCATCGATCACCGACATGACCGTTTCGCTGTCAGGCAGCTCTTCGTCATCGTTCAGGCTAGTGACATCTTCATCATAAGCCGCTTCTGGTTCGAACATGGTTCCCGCACCATTCTCGCGCGCGTAAACCGCCAGCACGGCCGCCATCGGCACGGAGACATTGCGCGGCACGCCACCAAAGCGCGCGTTAAAACGCACTTCGTCGTTGGCCAGCTCGAGGTTACCGACAGCACGTGGGGCAATATTGAGAACAATTTGCCCATCGCGAGCGTACTCCATCGGGACCATTACGCCCGGCAGAGTGACGTCAACGACCAGATGCGGAGTCAGCTGGTTATCCAGCAGCCACTCATAGAACGCTCGTAACAGGTACGGGCGACGCGGCGTCAGCTGTGATACATCCATCATTTAGCCCCGACCGAGACGCATTTCACGTTCGGCTTCAGTTAAAGAAGCGAGGAAAGAGTCGCGCTCAAACACGCGAGTCATATAGCCTTTAAGCTCTTTCGCGCCAGCACCGACCAGCTCTACGCCGAGAACCGGCAGACGCCACAGCAGCGGTGCCAGGTAGCAGTCTACCAGGCTGAACTCATCGCTCAGGAAGTAGGGCTTCTGGGTGAATACTGGCGCAATCGCCTGCAGTTCTTCACGCAGCTGCTTACGCGCAGTATCAGCCTGCGCAGCGGTACCGGTCTGAATGGTATTCATCAACGAATACCAGTCCTTTTCGATACGGTGCATGTACAGACGGCTTTCCCCACGCGCCACCGGATAAACCGGCATTAGCGGCGGATGCGGGAAACGCTCATCCAGGTATTCCATAATGATGCGAGATTCCCACAGAGTGAGCTCACGATCCACAAGCGTCGGTACGCTTTGATTCGGGTTGAGGTCAATCAGATCCTGAGGCGGGTTGTCCTTCTCCACGTGCTCTATCTCAAAACTAACACCTTTTTCGGCCAGCACGATGCGGACCTGATGGCTATAGATGTCAGTAGGACCAGAAAACAGCGTCATTACCGAACGTTTGTTGGCAGCGACAGCCATGAAAACCTCCAGGTATATTCAGAATTTTTGTACTGCTGCCGACCACGCATGGCCAGCCAGATGTAAAAACCCCATTTGCGTGACTTCATTTCGTTCGTCATCCAAACAAAAAATGAACAATCACCTGCATTTGGGCAGAAAATTGGATGATAGTTTACCAGATTTTGAAGACGTTGTGGTGAGGGGATTCTGGAAATGCTGAAAAAGTGGTAATAATGGGGCGTTTGTAGAGGGAAAATGGCAAATTTATCCATAAAAAAACCCGCCGAAGCGGGTTTTTTCGCAAATTGTTCTGCGTGAGCAGAAAACAATTAACGTTTGGAGAACTGCGGACGACGACGTGCTTTACGCAGGCCGACTTTCTTACGTTCAACCTGACGAGCATCACGAGTAACGAAGCCAGCTTTACGCAGTTCGCCACGCAGGGACTCATCGTACTCCATCAGAGCGCGGGTGATACCGTGACGGATCGCACCAGCCTGACCAGAGATACCACCACCTTTAACGGTGATGTACAGATCTAATTTCTCAACCATGTCGACCAGTTCCAGCGGCTGACGAACTACCATGCGGGCAGTTTCACGACCGAAGTACTGTTCCAGAGAACGCTGGTTGATAACGATTTTACCGTTGCCCGGTTTGATGAAAACGCGAGCTGCGGAACTTTTGCGGCGACCGGTGCCGTAGTATTGATTTTCAGCCATTGCCTATAATCCCGATTAGATGTCAAGAACTTGCGGTTGCTGTGCCGCGTGGTTGTGCTCGTTACCCGCGTAAACTTTCAGCTTACGGTACATAGCACGACCCAGCGGGCCTTTTGGCAGCATGCCTTTAACCGCGATTTCAATCACACGCTCAGGACGGCGGGCAATCATCTCTTCAAAGGTCGCTTCTTTGATACCACCGATGTGGCCGGTGTGGTGGTAGTACATTTTGTCTTCGCGCTTGTTGCCGGTTACAGCAACTTTTTCTGCGTTCAGAACGATGATGTAATCACCGGTATCAACGTGCGGAGTGTATTCCGCTTTATGCTTGCCGCGCAGGCGCAGAGCCAGTTCGGAAGCCAGACGGCCCAGAGTTTTACCGGTCGCGTCAACAACATACCAGTCGCGTTTTACGGTTTCTGGTTTAGCTGTAAAAGTTTTCATTAAAAGCTTACCCAAATAAATAAGTTACACGTTGGTGAACACCCAAACGTTTAGTCAGTTGAGGTTCACACGACATTGTCCAGCAAACCTACCCCTTCGAATAGCCTATGCCGGCACATAGAAAGTTTTGGGAAAAAAACCTTCTCGTAACGTGGGGTCGCAAGATTATAGAGAAGTCGGGGTCAAAGATCGACCCCTTTATGTGATTTGTCCCCGGTTTTACCCCGCCAGGTGTTCCCGCTTCAGATACTCCTCACTTTGCATCTCCTGCAGGCGCGATAAACAGCGCTGGAACTCGAATTTTAATCTCTCGCCCTGATAGATCTCATACAGCGGTACCGCCGCGCTGACCACCAGCTTGACGTGGCGCTCATAGAACTCATCGACCAGGGCGATAAAGCGCCGCGCCTCGCTCTCCATCAGCCCGGTCATCACCGGCACATCAAAGAGCATCACGGTATGAAACAGACGCGAGAGCGCAATATAGTCGTGCTGGCTACGCGCATCCACGCACAGCGTGGCGAAGGAAGCCGCCAGCGTCTGGTTCTCAACGCCCAGCGTCGGCAGCGGGCGATGGTTGATCTCCAGCGTTGGCATCTGCTCGCGCTTCGCCCCCGCTAGCGCCAGCCACAGTTTATCCATCTGCTGCTGCGTCTCAGCGTTCAGCGGCGACAGCCACAAATGCGCCTGGGTTAGCGTGCGCAGGCGGTAATCAATACCGGCGTCGACGTTCATCACATCGCAATGCTGTTTAATGGCGTCGATGGCGGGCAGGAAACGAGCGCGCTGAAGGCCGTTGCGGTACAGCTCGTCAGGCGGAATATTCGACGTCGCCACCAGGGTTATGCCGCGGGCAAACAGCGCTTTCATCAGGCCGCCCAGCAGCATTGCATCGGTAATATCAGAAACGAAAAACTCATCGAAGCAGAGCACATCGGTTTCAGCTTTAAAGCGATCCGCGACGATTTCCAGCGGATCGCTGTGCCCCTGCAGCGACGTTAACTCTTCATGAACCCGCAGCATAAAGCGATGAAAGTGCAGACGTTGTTTACGTTCTCCCGGCAAACTTTGATAGAACAGATCCATCAACCAGGTTTTTCCTCTGCCGACGCCGCCCCACATATAGAGGCCGCGAACGGCAGCCGTTTCGGCAACGGGTTCGCGCTTGCCCAGCAGTTTGCCGAATTTGGCCCGCAGACCGCCGCCGGTTTGCGGCGCGGCCGAAGGTTTATTCTGCAGTTCTTGATAAATCGTATCGAGGCGGCTGACCGCTTCTCGCTGGACGTCGTCAGGTTGATGGCTCCCCTCCTTGAGAGAGGAAAGGTAACGCGATGTTGGGGACAGGCTTTGCATGATCTAATTGTTATTCCTTGAAAACCGTAATGCCGTAGCTCACGATTGACGAAAAAAAGGCCGCTCTACACTACGTGATGATACGCCAGGATTCCACTTCTGTGGAATTAGCGGTTATAGTGGCACTATCGGGCGCAGGCGGAGAGCCTCACAGCCACCCTACGGAACCACAAAACAACGGGAGATGTTCATGACCTGGGAATACGCGCTAATTGGGCTAGTTGTCGGCATCATTATCGGCGCCGTCGCGATGCGTTTTGGCAATCGCAAATTACGCCAACAGCAGGCGCTGCAGTTCGAACTGGAAAAGAATAAAGCAGAGCTGGAAGAGTACCGCGAAGAGCTGGTGAGCCATTTTGCCCGGAGCGCAGAGCTGCTGGATAACATGGCGCATGATTACCGCCAGCTGTATCAGCATATGGCGAAAAGCTCCAACAACCTGCTGCCGGACAGCATGGCGGACGCCAACCCGTTCCGCAATCGTCTGGAAGAGTCCGAAGCGGGCAACGATCAGGCTCCGGTCCAGATGCCGCGCGACTACTCTGAAGGCGCATCCGGTCTGCTGCGCGGCGGCGTAAAGCGCGACTAAACCGGCAACGACAGTAAAAATATTTTCCGGGCGCCCCCTCTGCGCCCGTTTCCACCTTCCATCCCAGCTACAATTTAACGATTGCCCACGTTGTTACCGGGTCGAAAATTCAATAACATCAGGCCATTCGGGACGTTTACCATACACCTTAGGTTACGAGAGCCAGCAACTAATGAATAAACCGACTTTGCTGTTGAGTGCGTTAGCGTTAAGCATTGGGTTGTCGTTGTCCGCCTTACCTCCGGCAGCAGCGTCTTTACCGACACAGGTTCCCGGCCAGGGCGCGTTGCCAAGCCTCGCGCCGATGCTGGAGAAAGTGTTGCCGGCGGTAGTGAGCGTACAGGTTGAGGGTACCGCGTCACCCGCGCAAAATATGCCGGAAGAGCTGAAGAAGTACTTTGGCGACAACGCGCCGCAAGAGCAGGCGCAGCCTTTTGAAGGCCTGGGCTCAGGGGTCATTATTGACGCTGCAAAAGGCTACGTGCTGACCAATAATCACGTCATTAATCAGGCCCAGAAAATCAGCGTCCAGCTCAACGACGGGCGTGAGTTCGATGCCAAACTGGTCGGCAGCGACGAGCAGAGCGATATCGCCCTGCTGCAGTTGCAAAAACCCAGCAACCTGACGCAAATCGCGATCGCCGACTCAGATAAACTGCGGGTGGGCGACTTCGCCGTCGCCGTCGGTAACCCGTTTGGCCTGGGCCAGACCGCCACTTCAGGGATTATTTCAGCCCTTGGCCGCAGCGGCCTGAACCTTGAGGGGCTGGAGAACTTTATCCAGACTGATGCCTCAATCAACCGCGGCAACTCCGGCGGCGCGCTGCTGAACCTCAACGGCGAGCTGATTGGTATCAATACCGCTATTCTGGCCCCGGGCGGCGGCAGCGTCGGCATTGGCTTCGCGATCCCCAGCAATATGGCGAAAATCCTCTCCCAGCAGCTTATTCAGTTTGGTGAAATCAAACGCGGCCTGCTGGGTATTAAAGGTATGGAAATGAGCGCGGATATCGCCAAAGCGATGAACCTTGACGTCCAGCGCGGCGCGTTCGTCAGCGAGGTCCTGCCAAACTCCGGATCGGCCAAAGCGGGAATTAAATCTGGCGACGTTATCGTCAGCCTCAACGGTAAACCGCTCAATAGCTTCGCCGAACTGCGTTCACGCATCGCCACGACCGAGCCGGGCACCAAAGTGAAGCTAGGACTCTTGCGCGAAGGAAAACCCGTTGAAGTGGAAGTCACTCTGGACAAGAGCACCTCTTCTTCCGCCAGCGCCGAGCTTATCGCACCGGCCCTGCAGGGCGCATCGTTAAGCGACGGTCAGATGAAAGACGGAACCAAAGGCATCGTCATTGATAATGTCGATAAAGGCAGCCCGGCCGCGCAGGCGGGCCTGCATAAAGACGATATCATTATTGGCCTCAACCGCGAGCGCGTGCGCTCCATTGCCGAACTGCGCAAAGTGCTCGAAAGCAAACCGACGGTGATTGCGCTGAACGTCATTCGCGGCAGCGAAAGCATCTATCTGCTGCTGCGTTAACTCGCCTTCCGGGCATCGCGTGCAGTGCGATGTCCGGACAAGACGTGTTATGCTGCGCCTGTCTATCCATCAACGATATCTGCATCATGCCTGGAAAGTTTTTACGTTCGATACTTATCGGTTTGATTGTCGGCGGCCTGCTGCTGGCCGTTATGCCTTCGCTGCGCCAGTGGCAGCTTTCGCCGACCACGCAGTACGATAGCGCGGATGAATCCCCCGCCAGCTATAATTCCGCCGTTCGCCGCGCCGCCCCAGCGGTCGTGAACGTCTATAACCGCGCCCTCAACAGCACCAGCCATAACCAGCTAACGCTCGGTTCCGGCGTGATCATGGATCAGCGCGGCTATATCCTGACCAATAAGCACGTTATCAACGATGCCGACCAGATTATTGTTGCTCTGCAGGATGGACGGGTCTTTGAAGCACTGCTGGTCGGCTCCGATACCCTCACCGATCTGGCGGTATTAAAAATCAACGCCAGCGGCGGCCTGCCGGTCATTCCGATTAATCCGAAACGCGTGCCGCATATCGGTGACGTCGTGCTGGCGATTGGCAACCCGTACAACCTCGGGCAAACCATTACCCAGGGCATTATCAGCGCCACCGGCCGTATCGGCCTGAACCCCACCGGGCGCCAGAACTTCCTGCAGACCGACGCGTCGATCAACCACGGTAACTCAGGCGGCGCGCTGGTGAACTCGCTGGGCGAGCTTATGGGTATCAACACCCTGTCATTTGATAAAAGCAACGACGGCGAAACGCCGGAGGGCATCGGCTTTGCGATCCCCTTCCAGCTGGCAACCAAGATTATGGATAAGCTGATCCGCGATGGCCGCGTGATTCGCGGCTATATAGGGATCAGCGGCCGCGAAATTGCGCCGATGCATGCGCAGGGCGGCGGCGGTATCGATCAGCTGCAGGGGATTGTGGTGAATGATGTAGCGCCGGAAGGCCCGGCCGCCCAGGCGGGTATCCGCGCCAACGACGTGATTATTTCCGTTAACGACAAGCCCGCCGTTTCCGCCCTCGAAACCATGGATCAGGTCGCAGAGATTCGTCCGGGTTCGGAAATTCCGGTGGTGATTATGCGCGACGATAAAAAAATCACGCTGCATATCGCCGTACAGGAATATCCGGCAACCAATTAACAGGCTCCCCCGCAGGGGGAGCACCTTTCAATCAGCAAATAGCGGCCCGGCCGGGAATGTCGCCAGAAACCCGGTTATGGCCAGCAGCGACCGCAGGTCAGGCCACGCAAACTGGCGCTCCCGCAGCTCGTCATCCAGCGTCATGAGCGCAAACTCGCCTTTATCCCCCA
The DNA here is from genome assembly GCF_040064575.1 of Klebsiella sp. CN_Kp106. Taxonomy (NCBI): domain Bacteria; kingdom Pseudomonadati; phylum Pseudomonadota; class Gammaproteobacteria; order Enterobacterales; family Enterobacteriaceae; genus Klebsiella; species Klebsiella sp. CN_Kp106. The sequence continues at coordinate 143,137 of NZ_JBEAIG010000044.1, forward strand.
GAACGCCGCCCTGCCAGAGCAACCGTTGAGCCTGCTGCCGGGCCCAGGGGGAATCGCTCTTCCAGGCCAGCAGGTGCAGCAGCGCCTGCTGCAGACAGATGCCAGAAGGATGCTTATCCCGCAGCAGCCGCCGGTAAACCGGCAGCGATATGCTGCGTACGGTATAAAAACCGCTGCGGGTTTCGGCATCAGCATCCGCCACGCTGGCGCAATACTGACCGGCCAGATCGCATAGACGATTGTGCGTCAGCGGCTGGCCCAGGGCGTTCAGGCGACCCGCTGCGGCACACAGCAGCCCACTTCTTTGCATCCACGGCGTGGAGTCCCGAAATACCGTATCAGGTAGCGCCGGTTCTGTTTCAGCTGCTTTATTTTGCGTACCCGCCTCATAGCAATGGACAAAAAAATCATGGCCTCCGCGGGCAACTGATGGTTGCGCTAACAGGTTAAGCGCGGGCTGCAGTTGTTCAACTTCATCTACTGATGCCAGCATGTAATCGATAATGACATCTTTTGTCGATGCCCTGCTTTCGGGGCGTAATGTTATGGTTTCATTCATCAAAGCCTCCTTATAGGAAATCTCCCGGTGGCGCTGCGCTGACCGGGCTACGGATTCACCACCGTCTGCGGCTCCCGCCTCCGGGATATTTCCCGGGTCGCGGCTGACGCCTTACCCGGGCTACGGGTTTACAGCCGTCTGCGATCCGGTAGCCCGGACAGGCGCAGCGCGCCGCCTCCGGGAAAGGTAACGATTTACATCGCCAGCACGTACTTGAGCATCACCCCGGCAGCAATCGCCGAGCCAATCACCCCCGCCACGTTCGGGCCCATCGCGTGCATCAGCAGGAAGTTCTGCGCGTCCGACTCCAGACCCACTTTGTTTGACACCCTGGCCGCCATCGGCACCGCCGACACCCCGGCCGAGCCAATCAGCGGGT
>NZ_JBEAIG010000045.1:0-138848 GCF_040064575.1 Klebsiella sp. CN_Kp106
AAGCGTGTTCCGCTGCGCGGCCTGATGTTCAGCCCGTCGCTGGCCCCTGAGGATAATGCCGCGGGCCATGAACACCGCTGGTCCGCTCCGGCGGTCTGGCAGGGCGTGACGGCGGACTGCGTTCAGGCGCGGGGCGTGCGGGCAGGGATGCCGTGGCAGCGAACGCCGGGCGTCACCCTGCTGACGCTGATTGCCCTGTGGGGGGCGGGCAGCGTGGTCTCCTTTGCCGTTAACCGCCACCATATCGTCAGCGCGGCGGCGCGGGCGCAGCAGCTGGTGAATCATCCCGCGGTTAACGACCCGCAGCTGATGGCGCTGCAGGCTCTGCGTAACGATATCGGGCGCCTGCAGACTCAACAGGCGAATGGCGCTCCCTGGTACCAGCGCTTCGGGCTGGACCACAATGCGCCGCTTTCAGCCGCCCTGATGCCCTGGTACGGCCAGGCCAGTAACCGTCTGATACGCGATGCGGCCATGCAGGCGCTGACGCAGAAACTGACCGTCCTGGCGAACCTGCCGCCGCGCAGCCCGCAGCGCGCCACGTCAGCTAAGGCGGGCTACGACCAGCTGAAAGCATACCTGATGATGGCGCGCCCGGACAAAGCCGACGCTGCCCTGTACGCGCAGGTGATGACAACCACCGCGCCATCCCGGCCGGGACTCTCCCCGGCGCTGTGGCAGAGTATCGCCCCGGACCTTCACGCCTTTTACATGCAGAGCCTGCCGTCGCAGCCTGCCTGGAAAATCACGCCGGACAGGCAGCTGGTCACCCGGGTACGTCAGGTGCTGCTGGAGCAGATTGGCCGGCGCAACGCGGAAAGTACGCTGTATGAGAACATGCTCACCCGGGTGCGCCGCAGCTACGCGGACATGACGCTGGAGGACATGACGCCGCAGACCGACGCCGGTCGCCTGTTCAGCACGCCGGAGTCGGTGCCGGGGATGTTCACCCGCCAGGCGTGGGAGGGCGGGGTTCAGGAAGCCATTGATAACGCCGTGGCGTCCCGGCGCGATGAAATCGACTGGGTGCTGAGCGATAGCCGTAAAACGCTGTCCGGCGACGTCTCCCCGGAGGCGCTGAAGCAGCGCCTGACGGCGCGCTACTTCACCGATTTTGCCGGTGCCTGGCTGAACTTCCTCAACAGTATCCGGCTGAACCCGGCGCACAATATTGCCGACGTCACCGACCAGTTAACGCTGGCCGGGGACGTGCGCCAGTCGCCGCTGATTGCCCTGATGAACACCCTGGCTTACCAGGGGCAGACCGGGCAGCAGAAAGAGGCCATTTCCGCATCGCTGGTGAAATCGGCGAAAAACCTGCTGGGCGGTGATGACCGGCCGGTGATTGACCAGCAGGCCGCCGGACCGGCGGGACCGCTGGACAGCACCTTCGGGCCGTTGCTGCAGCTTATGGGTAAAAACAGCGCGCAGAGCGTGATGGCGGCGGACAGTTCGCTCAGTTTACAGACTTACCTGACGCGCCTGACCCGCGTGCGCCTCAGGCTCCAGCAGGTGGCAAACGCCGCCGACCCGCAGGCGATGATGCAGCAGCTGGCGCAGACGGTTTTCCAGGGCAAGAGCGTTGACCTGACCGACACGCAGGAGTACGGCAGTCTGGTGGCGGCAAGCCTCGGTGAAGAGTGGAGCGGTTTCGGGCAGACGATGTTTGTTCAGCCGCTGACCCAGGCCTGGGAGACGGTGCTTCAGCCATCGGCGGCCAGCCTGAACGAAGCGTGGCAGCGCTCAGTTGTCGCGAACTGGAATTCAGCGTTTAAAGGGCGTTATCCCTTTGCTGCCGCGAAGAGCGACGCCTCGCTGCCGATGCTGGCGGCGTTCATCCGCCGCGATACCGGACGTATTGACCGTTTCCTCAGCACGCAGCTGGGCGGCGTTCTGCACCGGGAGGGCAGCACCTGGGTGGCGGACAGAACCCGCAGCCAGGGGCTGACGTTCAGCCCGGCCTTCCTGAACGCGGTGAACCAGCTCAGCCAGCTGTCCGACATCCTGTTTACCGACGGCAGCCAGGGTATCAGCTTTGAACTGCAGGGGGTGGCAATGCCGGAAGTGGTGGAAACACAGCTGACGCTTGACGGGCAGAAACTCCACTATTTTAACCAGGTTGCCGACTGGCAGAGCTTCCGCTGGCCGGGGGTAATCAATAAACCGGGGGCGATGCTGACCTGGACGTCGACGGCGGCGGGAACCCGTCTGTATACAAACCACAGTGGCCCGTGGGGCGTTATCCGGATGCTGGAGCAGATGCAGCGGCAGAAAGCGGGGGACGGACTGTACCGGCTGAGCGTCACCGCGCCGGACAGGCGACAGCTTCAGTGGCTGCTGCGTACGGAACTGGGCGACGGACCGCTGGCGCTGCTGAAGCTGCGAAACTTCAGTCTGCCGTCGCAGATATTCAGCGTCGGTGTCCCGGCGCCAGGCCGCACGGATGAATATGAATCTGACGTTGTGGAAGGGAGTGAATAATGGCCTCTGTTGATATTCTGCTCGCCACCCGCCGGAGATCCCCCCGGCAACGATGATTTCAAGAAGATGCGTGATGAGGTAAGGGCGCGCAACTTATTGCTTCAATGTTCAATGTTCAATGACACTGATGCGATCTGAGGCTGCAGAAAACACCTATCGCGATCTTCTCCCCATTTTAAACGCACCTCCTGTAGCTCTAAGGCTAAAAGCATATTTCTATGGACGACTTAACCCTGCGTTATTTTGACGCCGAAATGCGTTACCTGCGTGAAGCGGGCGAAGAATTCGCCCGCGCCCATCCTGACCGGGCGGCGGCCTTAAATCTCGACAAAGCGGGCGCGCGCGACCCCTATGTCGAGCGCCTGTTTGAAGGCTTCGCCTTTCTGATGGGCCGCCTGCGCGAAAAGCTCGACGACGATCTGCCGGAGCTGACCGGCGGACTGGTGAGCATGATCTGGCCACACTACCTGCGTACCATTCCGTCGCTCTCCATTGTTGAGTTCACCGCGGACTGGCGTGAACTGAAAGAACCTGTCCGCGTTGAAAAAGGCTTTGGAATTCTTTCTCAGCCCATTGGTGAAAAGCGCACCCGCTGCCATTACACCACGACGCAGCCGCTGACCCTGCAGCCCCTGTCGCTCGCCCGGGCGGGGATCTCGACGGAACCGGATGGGCGCTCGCTTCTCCGCCTGCGCTTTGAGTGCAGCCCGCTGGCAGACTGGAGCCGCATCGATTTAAGCCGCATCCCGCTGTACCTGAATGGCGATGCGCCGCTGGCCTGCGCCTTGCATGAGGCGCTGACGCTCCGGGTTGCGAAAACGGGTATCCGCTTTCCCGGCGATGCTGACCGCAGACCGCTGGACGCCCGTTTTGCCGTCTGCGGTTTCAGTAAGGAGGAGGCGCTGTTGCCGGAGTGCGGCAGTTTCAGCGGTTATCAGCTGCTGCTGGAGTATTTTACCTTTCGTGAAAAGTTTATGTCGGTGACGCTGCGCGGCCTGGAAAATGTGGATTTCCCGGAAGAACTGGCGTGGTTTGAAATCGATATCGTGCTGGAGAGACAGTGGCCGCATGAATATGCGCTGTCGGAGAAACATCTGCGCCTGCACTGCACGCCGGTGATTAATCTGTTTCCGCTGGAGTCCGATCCGCTGCATCTGGACTCGTTACAGACCGAATACCTGCTGCGCCCGATGCGTGTCCAGGACGGTCATACCGAGATTTATTCCGTGGATTCGGTCACCTCCTCGCGCCACTCCGGTCACCAGACGTATGTGCCGTTCACCAGCTTCCGTCACAAGGGAGGAATGCTGCGCCATGATGCGCCGGAATATTATTACCATACGCGGGTAAAGTCCGGTCCTTCAGGGCTGCACGACACCTGGCTGACGCTCGGCGGCGAGGCGTTTGATAACCACGCCGTACCGGAGAATGAAAAACTGTCGCTCAGCCTGACTGGCACCAACGGCCAGCTGCCGCGCCGGGCGCTGCAGAGTACGCTGCTGGACACGGTGGTGAAATCCACCACCGCGCGCATTCAGGTGCGTAACCTCTGCGCCCCGACGCTGCCGTGCTACCCGCCGGACCGCGATCGTTTTCACTGGCGGGTGCTGAGCCATCTCGGCAGCAGTTTCCTGTGGATGATGGATAACGCTGACGTGCTGCGCGGCGCGCTGGCCCTCTATGACTGGACCGATAACGAGATGAACCGCCGCCGCCTGGAAGCGATTGTCGATGTCAGGCATAGCGAGGTGGAACGTTTTGCGCAGGGCCATTTTCTGCGCGGCGTGCAGATTGAGGTGACCCTCGACAGCAGCGGCTTCGCCGGGCACGGCGATATCTGCCTGTTCGGCGAGATGCTGAACCGCTTCTTCGCGCTGTATACCGATATTCACCTGTTCAACCATATGATTCTGATACTACAACCTGGGGGAGAGCGCCTCGAATGGCAGGAGAACCACAACCGCCGCATTCCCGGCTAAGCCCCCGGCTTGAGCGGGAAATCTATCGCATCAACTTCTACCGCTTCTGCCAGTTACTGGAAAAGCGTCGTCCGGGCGCATCGCCGTTGGGCAGCACCCTGAATCCGGCGGACGATCCGGTACGGTTTCGCCCGCATCCGGGAATGGGCTTCCCGGTCAGCGAGCTGAAAGCGGTGGAATATGATGAAGACCATCCGGATGCGCCGCCGACGGTGCGCACGACGTTTATGGGGCTCTACGGCGTCGACTCGCCGCTGCCCACCGCGTGGCTCGACGAGATCGCCCAGCAGCGGGAAGGGCACGAAGCGCAGGAGGCGTTTCTTGATATCTTTAACCACCGCATTCTGACGCAGTTTTACCGCATCTGGCGAAAATATTCCTACCCGGCGACGTTTGAAGCGGGGGGCAGGGACAGCACCTCGCAGAGCCTGCTGGGCCTTATCGGTCTGGGAATGCCGGGTACCGATAAGCATATCGCCACCCCGATATCGCGTTTTCTGGCGCTGCTCGGCATCATGCGCCTGCCTGCGCGTACCGAAGAGGGGATTCAGGCGCTGGTACGTCTGCTGGCTCCCCGCACGCGGACCACCGTCACGCCGCACTGCCCGCGCACGTTTTTCATCAACAATCCACTGGGTTTTTACGGCAATGACGATTTTCTGCTCGATGGCTATAACGTGCTGGGCGACGAAACGACAGAGGTCAGCAGCCAGCTATTGATTGCGCTGTACACGGACGATATCGCCGAGGCGCAGGGGTGGTTACCGGAAGGGCAGATATATCAGGACTTTCTGGTCCTGCTGCGGGTCTATCTCGGCTGGCGCTATAAAGCGCGTATACAGCTGACCGTTCCTGCCCGGTTACTGCCTGCGCCGGTGCTGGGCGAAACCCCCTTTATGCTTGGCATGACGGGGATACTGGGCGTGGAGGGAGAGGAGAGCCCGCCCGATATCCCCGCCACCTTTACTATTGAGCCTGGCGGCTATTGCGGAATGCCGTCTGCAACTTTACAACAAGGAAACCAGCGTGTTGCATACCACTTTGATTAAACGATGGAGTTTACTTCTTATGCCTTTACTGCTGACAGGCTGTGGCCTGACGCAGAAAATTAGCGACAGCACCTCATCGGCGGTGAAATCGGTGTTTTATAAGCAGGTAAACGTCCTGCATCTGGACGTTACCGCCCGGGCGGAACTGAACACCGATGAGCGGGAGAACACCTCGCTCTCCCAGCCGGTGATGGTGTGGGTCTACCAGCTCAGTGACCGCAAGGCGTTCGATAAACGGGTCTATCAGCAGTTGGTCACGGAAAGCGAGGAGGCCGCCGGAGACGAACGGCTTGCCAGCCGTAGCCTGGTGGTAAAACCCGGCGCTGACGTCAGCCTGGATATGCCGATGGACGAGAAGGCGCAGTTTATCGCGGTGGTGGGGTTATTCCGGGCGCCGGATATGGTGAAGAATGACTGGAAGCTGGTGCTGAGGCGCGACGATCTCGATCCCGACAAACCGCGCATTATTGAAGCCAGCCATAACCGCCTGACGTTGAAACCCCTGAAGGATGACTGAGATGCCCACACGCCATAATGCCCCCTCGCTGTATGAAATGCTGTACGGCAACTTTACCGGCGGACTCGACCTGCATCAGGTCAGTGAGGAAAACCAGGTTATTCTGTCGGTGCTGGATAATATGCAGCGCGTCCTCAACTGTCGCGCCGGGACGCTGGCGCACCTGCCCGATTACGGCCTGCCGGATATGACTAAAATCCTCCAGGGGATGCCGGGTACGGCCCATGAGCTGATGGGCATCCTGTCGGCCGTATTGCTTAAATATGAACCGCGGCTGAAGAAAATTGACGTGGTTCTGCTCGAGCAGGCTATCCCCGGCGAGCTGCGTTACGCCATTGACGCGGAGCTGAAGGGCGTAGGCCTGGTGCGCTACGGCACCGAATTTATGCCCGAGGGCAGGGTGCTTATCCGCCACCTCAAACAGCAGCAGTACCTGGAAGTCCGCTCCTCTATCTAGTTTTTATTCTGGCTGAAACCATCATGACGACCCCTTCTGAATGTTGCCTGAAAATCGGCGGCGACCCGCGTACGCTTGCGGATTACGCGCGCCTTCGCGATGAAATGAACAAACTGACCCATCCGGCGCGCCCGGATGTCAACTGGCGGCTCGCGGAAAAACTCTGCCTGTCGCTGTTTGAGCACAACGGCGTGGAGCTACAGACTGCCGCCTGGTATACGCTTGTCCGCACGCATCTGGCGGGGCTATACGGCATGAATGAAGGGCTGGCGATACTGGTCGCGCTGGTCTCCCGGCAGTGGGGCAATATGTGGCCGCAGCCGACGACTGCGCGAATCAAAATACTCAGTTCGCTCAGTCAACGGCTGCAGCAGGCGATGCGCACGCTGTCGCTGACCTATATCGACCTGAGCCAGCTTTACCAGGCAGAAGCGCATCTGACGGCGCTGGATGACGTACTGCAGCGTCTGGAACTCAAACATGCCGGCCAGCTTGATGCCCTGTCTATCCTGCTGCACAACGCGGCGGTGCGGCTGGAGAGCAGCGAAAATAAAGAGGAGACCGCGCCGCAAGCGGCCGCGCCTGATCCTGCCCCTTCCAGCCTCCCCGAACCGACCGCGCAGGTGAAATGGGTCTATGTCGCCGAGCCGGCATCGCGGCCGAATGCTGACGTTGTGACGGCATTCCCGGCGCCCGCGAAGCCCTGGAAGCCGTTTGTCGCCGGGATGCTGACTATGCTGGCGCTGGCCGGGGCCGCGGCGGGAGGATGGCGGGCAACGCACCCGTCCGATTCGGGGCAGATGCGGTTTCCCGCCCGGTTCTCTCCATTGCCTACGGTGCTTTCCGCTGAGCAGTTACAGACGCTACGACAACAATCCCCCTCGGCGGAGCCGGGGATAAAACAGACTCAGCAGCAGCTGGCGCAGCTTTTACAGCTAAAACCGGACTGGGCTTTGAGTTATGGCACTCATCTGGCGCAGCAGGCGCTGACGCTATGGCCAGAGCAGGCGAAACCGCTGGCGCGGCAATGGCAACAGCAGGTCAGCGCCGCCGCGCTTCCCGTGGAGAATCTCAGCGGCTGGCACCAGGGAATGACGCAGCTACAGCAGTTGACGAACCGGCTTAACGCGCTGGATGAACAGAAGGGGCGGTATATCACGGTGAGTGAGCTGAAGTCAGCGGTGTTTGCCATAACGCAGTCGTTCAGCCGTACCGTTCCGGCGGAAGAGCAGCTGCGGCAACTCTCCGCACAGCCGCGCAATCAGCCAGGGTCTGCGGCGCAGCAGAACCAGACGGAGCAGCATCTGCAACAACTGATTGCCCGCTATGCTGCGCTGAAACAAAAAACGGCGGAATAAGCCTGCAATAGCCACCCGCACGGGTCATTAGCGTGACGCATGACTTTCGCTATCGGAACGGCCGGTTGCCGGCCTGATGCGACAACCCTGCCACACCCGGCACCGGCGCGCCTGTCGCGCCGGTGCCTCCTTTCAGCGTTTAATCTCCCCAGACAAGGCTATCTAATAACGCCGTAATTCACTGGCTTCCCAGCTATACGCGTCCCTGGCGATTAACGTGTCGCCAAGCTCCTGATAATCGAAATGATAAAACTCAGCGCGGGCGCCATAACCGGAGTAGTCGACTGCCGCAAGGCCAACAAACGCTCCGGTAAAGAATCCGCCATAGCTTTGCAGGACATAATCATCCGAAAGGATCGCAGCATCTAGCTTCACAGGGATTTCAGTGAACTCAACCCCATCAAAGCTATATTCATAGCTATACGTTTCCTTCCTGACTTTCGTCCGGAACCAGACATATTCAACGTGCTCCGGGACCTTAATGGCTTCATCTTTTAAATATGATGTATACCGTCCTCGATTATTCTCACCTATTTCAATGACCTTACCGTTAATTTCATTCCAGGTAATGAACACAAAACTCCAGTGACGATCGTTATAGTAATTCGTTAATCCGGCCATTTGCTGGTAGTTAAATGGATTAAATTTAACTTTAACTTTCGCATCAAAATAAAAGGCTTGCCAGCGTCGGGCAATCAGCGACAGGTCATGGGTATTCGCTAAAGATCCCTGGCCAATTAACGTTAACTTGCCATCGCCGGTGGTACCCATTTTTTCTGTAAACGGCACCCGCAGGGTGTTCCAGTTACCATCGAGTGTCGCCGTTGTAAATTCGTCGTGCTGGCTACGGTCTGCCGGACTTTCGGTATCAATGGCATCTTTCGGGCCTTCGACAAACGTCTTTCCGCCGTGACCGCCTTCAATACGCGGCCAGCCGCCTTCATCCCAGTACACCTTCTGGATAGCCGTTTCTCTGCCCAGCGTTGACCAGCCGCGAGGATCGTAGACTGACTCACCCGGGCGATTCCACGGACGCGCGCAGAGCGAGGCGTAGTACCATTCGCCGCCGGGGGTGGAAACCAACGCGCCGTGCCCTTGCTTTTGGATGTAGCTGTCTGGCGTATCGACGTTGGTTAAGAAGACCTCACCTGGCTCCGTTTCAAAGCTGTTGGCGTCTAAGGTTTTAGAACGCGCAACCACTTCCTGGTGCGTAAATACGGTGCCCCCCTGGGCGGCAAAAAGATAATAATATCCGTTCAGTTTATAGAGATGCGGCCCTTCAACGAGCCCAACGGCGGTCCCCCGATAAAGGGTACGCGCGGTCTCTGGCATTAATTTCAGGTTTTTTGTATCCAGTTCAGTTAACGTGATGCCGTCATAGGGATGGTGATATTCGCGATGGTCCCAGGTTTGCTGCACGATATATTTCCGGCCATCATCGTCGTGGAAGAGAGAAGCATCAAAACCTACGCCGTTAAGCTTAATGGGATCTGACCACGGGCCGCGGATATCGGCTGCGGTGGTCAGATAGTTTGTCATGTCTTTAAAGGCGCCTTCGGTGACTTTGACGTCGGTATACACTAGCCAGAATTGACCGTCGGCATAAGAGAGCGCCGGCGCCCAAATGCCGCCTGATGAAGGGTTGCCTTTCATATCCAGCAGGGTGGTGGTTGACAGGGGCGCAGGGAGAAGATTCCAGTGCTCCAGGTCTTTTGACTCATGTAAACGAACGCCAGGGAACCACTCAAACGTAGAGTTGGCGATATAGTAGGTGTCCTCGACACGGATAATACTGGGGTCGGCATTAAACCCACGTAAAATAGGGTTTTGAATAAGTGACATATCATTACACCTTTTTATTTAAATGTTCCAAATGCATTTAATTTATATTTTTAACTACGCGCGGACTTCATCAAGCTGACGGTTGATATCGGTTACGTTTTTGTCAGAGATGGGATAAACCTGCATGATGATCATCGATACGATGGCTAACGCGATAGGGATCCACACCGCGGTCATAATGATCCCGTCGATAGCGCTGGCGCTTTGCTGGGCGCCGGTTTCATTAAAGCCATAGACGGCCAGTAACCACAGGGGAATCGCGCCGCCGATGGTAAAGCCGATTTTGAAAAAGAGACCCATAATCGCATTAATGATCGCCGCATTTCGCTTGCCAGATTTTAATTCGCCATACGCAATCACTTCAGGAACCAGCGCCCACATAAAGCCGGTCGCGGACGTTAAGCCCCATTGTTTAATGAAGGTGGCGATGTAAGCAAGCCAAAGCGCATCGTGCATGCCCTCGCGTGACCAGACGTAAGTCAGTAGCTCACCGACAATAAACATGGCCAGAAAAATATGGAAGAAGCCTTTTTTACCAAAAATTTTCTTGAGTTTGGGCCAAAAAATAGGGAATGCGATGCCCGGTATGGAGGCGACAAGGCCTACGGCGCCCATCCATTCTGAATGACCGACAACGTACTGATTGAAAAAGCCGTTAACCGTGTTCATGAAAAACATGAACGTGAAGGCCAGCATGAAAAACAGCCCGAGAATAACCAGCGGGCGGTTATGTTTGAGTTCAAGGAACAGATCGGTCGTTTTGACGTTGGCGGTCTGTTCTGCCGTCGCGACAACGCGTTCTTTCGTAAATTTATAGCAGATGAAAAGCGCCACCGCGCCGATTAGCATATACACGGAGTAGACGCCGAACCAGGCGTAGTTGGCTGATGGATCGGTATAGTTTCCCAGATTGAGCTCAATGCCGAAAAAACCGGTGTCCTTAAGGCTGCGATCTTTTGGTGAAGCCATCTGTACAAACATCGGGAACAGGGTATAAACAAGAAGATTGGCGCTATTGGCCAGCATCATTCGGGTACTGGTGAGTTTATCAATTGATTCCGGATCCCGGGTCAGGGACGCATTAAGCGAACCATAAGGAATATTCACTACGGAATAAACTAAATCCAGAGCCAAATAAACGATGAAGGCAAAAGGTACCGAACCTCTGACCCCAGGAATGGGAGCAAAAAGTAAAGCGGAAAGGATCACCAGCGGTACGCCGGCTCTTAACAGCCAGGGGCGATATTTACCTGCTTTTGACGTTCTTTTGTCAACATACGTGCCGACCATCGGATCCCAAAAGACATTGATGATTCGGACAAAAAGAAATATAAACCCTGCCGTTGCCGTGCTGATGGTATTAACCGTCAGCATGTGAAGAGCCAGAAAGCCGCCTATTGTGCCAAAAACCAGGTTTTGAGCGAAGTCGCCCATACCATAACCAATACGTTCTCCACGCGTTAATTTATGATATTCATCATGGCGGCTTTGCATTATGTTTTTACTCATTCTGAGCAGACTCCGGTGTGTTGTGTGGATGTGTAACAATTTCTGACATAAATAATCTCGAAGAATCTATTACGTTTTTAAATTAATTTATTATGTTTTTTTACTTCTGTGATCATCGAAGCAAAGCCTCCTCCAGACCCTCCATTTCACTTGTTGATTAACGCGTTACAAGCTATACCCCGGTAGATTTAAAACACCGCAAAACCGGCATTTTGTTTTATTGTTTTTTTTACTCTGGCCACTCCAGGAAATGTACTCTACAGGGTTGTCCGCGCGCTGAGTAAATGGCGATAATATCTGCGGGTGGGCTCACGTTTGGGTGTTTTCTTAATAGCGAAGCGAAATAACGTAATATATTCTGATTGCCCAGAATGGGATTGTTATTATCCGAATAAAGCTAACCTATATTGAGATAATTATGACAATGATAAAAAACTTCCATTACCGATGGCGGTCGTGGCCACGCTGTGCCCAATTTTCGTATTCGCGCGAGAATTTACTCAAGAACAGATCGACGCCGTGCTGATAAAAAAGTGGATGTTATTACCAACCCGCAGACCACCGCGGCCACGCCGGATATGGCGATCCCCTTCGGTCTGAAGGCCCGCTACGGCGCGCAGTTCCAGACCGGCGATCGGCCGTTTAGGCAATGAAGGCAATGGCGGCGAATTCCAGATAACCAAAGCCTTCAACAGCTGTAAAGGAGCTATCTGGGATATCAACGTCATGTTTGCCCACCGGAGCGATGAAGTTAACCTGAAAAAAGCCTACGTCGGCGTCACCAACGTGCTGGAGTCTAACCCCAATGCCAAATCGGAGCCGGCCGTGACTTCCATCAGCGTCCGCAACAGGGGATCAACAACGACTTCCGGATGGGGTGAGGCATGGTTCTAGAAGCCGATGGATCCAACAACGAAGAGGCTGGCGTGCGCCAGCCTCTTCGCGCGTTCAGCTATCTCAATGCACCGTCAGGCGCAGGGCCAGGTCCTGCGGGTAGGGATCAAAGTAGTTCTGCGCCTGCAGATAGCGATCCGGGTATTCGGCCAGATAGTGCTTAAGCAGCGTTAACGGCGCAAGGATAGGCAGCAGCCCGGAGCGATAGTTAAGGATCACCTCCCGCAGCTCGCCGCGCTGGCGGCTGTTTAGCTGGTTACGAAAGTAGCCCTGAATATGCATCAGCACGTTGGTGTGGTTTTTACGCGAGGCGGGCTGTTTCAGGATCGTCATCAGTTTTTCGCGGTAGATCGCAAAGAAAGCCTCCAGATCCTGCCATTCGTGGAGCGAGGCAACGAACGGGCCAATCTCGCGGTATCCCGCCTGATGGTGGGCCAGCAGCTGCAGTTTATAGCGGCTATGGAAATCCAGCAGCGCGCGGCGCGTCAGGCCATTTTTGTGCAGACAGTTAAGCTCGTGCAGGGCGAAGACCCGTTCGACAAAATTCTCACGCAGCACCGGATCGTGCAGGCGGCCATCTTCTTCCACCGGCAGCCACGGATATTTCTCCATCAGCGCGGCGGTAAACAACCCTGTGCCTTCTTTTCGCCCGCGATTGCCCTTTTCATCGTACAGCCGCACGCGCTCCATGCCGCAGCTGGGCGATTTGGCGCAGACGATAAATCCCGATAGTTCGCCCAGGGTCGAGAGGTGGGCGCTGGCGAAATCGGCCATCTTCTCCGTCACGTCGTCGTGCGGTGCATGCGTGAAGCGCATGCGGATTTCCCCTTCGGTCGTTTGCACCAGCCGCAGCGCCGGGCGCGGGACGGGGAGGCCGATAGCCATCTCCGGGCAGACGGGTTTAAACGCCACCCACTGCGCCAGCTCGTCCATCACAAAGCCCATGCGCTTATGCCCGCCGTCGAATCGTACGGCAGAACCGGTCAAACATCCGCTGATCCCAATGACAGGTTGTGTGTTCATGGCGTAGTCCTCTTTTATTGTGCGGTTCGGGTGAAGAAAAGGGTCACGGTGGCGACGGTAATGCCGAATTTCTTCATCTCGGTTTTGTTGAACAGGTGCGCGTCGTCCTGCAGGAACATCCAGTCGTCGAAGTGCAGTAGCCAGGTGCTACCGCTGGCCGTCACGTTCATGCTGTAGCGCCAGTGAAAAGCGTTGCCCGCCGCCTGGCCGGTCGCCACGCCGGCAATGTCGCCCGCGGTGCCTTCATAACGGTGGTCGCCGGTGCGGCGAATGCGCCATACCCGCTGCTGCTTTTCGCCATCATCGTAGATAAAGCGTTCGTGGAGCGTCAGCGTGTCGCCAACAACGTCGCCGTCAATGGCGACATGGAAGCGGCGCAGCTGTTTGCCGTTGCGATCCTGAACCATCCCCCAGGCTTCCGTTTTGCCCTGAAAGTAGTGGAAAATGTCCAGCGCCGGCTGCTGCTGCCGGTAGTCGGCCACTTCGGCGCTGCAGCCCGCCAGCGCCAGCATCAGCAGCGCGAGGCCAAGGGTCAGAATGCGTTTCATGATGTTCGCTCCGCGGTAAGCTGCACAACGCTGATGGTGCGGGCGTTAAACCCGGCTTCGCAGTAGCCGAAGTAGTAGAGCCACATGCGGCGGAAGCGATCGTCAAAGCCGAGTTTCTCAATATCCTGCCAGGCGTGGATAAATCGCTGCCGCCAGTGGGCCAGGGTGCGGGCGTAGTCCGGCCCCATATCGAACAGATCGCGCACCACAAAATCGGTGTGCCGCGTCATCAGCTCGTTCATCGCAGTGATGCTGGGCAAAAATCCGCCGGGGAAGATGTAGCGCTGAATAAAATCCACGTTTTTGCTGTAGCCGCGATAGCGCTGATCCTGGATGGTAATTGCCTGGATCGCCATTCTGCCGCCCGGGCGCAGTCGCGCCTGGCAGGTGCGAAAGAAAGCCGGCAGATAGCGTTGCCCCACGGCTTCAATCATCTCCACCGACAGCAGCTTGTCGTACTGGCCGGTCAGATCGCGGTAATCGCAGAGCAGTACCTCGACGCGATCCTGCAGCCCGGCGCGGGCAATTCGCGCGTTGGCCCACTGGAACTGTTCCTGCGACAGGGTGGTGGTGGTGACCCGGCAGCCGTAGTGGCGGGCGGCGTATTCGGCCATCGCCCCCCAGCCGGTGCCAATCTCCAGGAGATGATCGCCGGGCGTAAGCGCCAGACGCTCGCAAAGGCGCGCCATTTTGGCCCGCTGGGCCTGGGTGAGATCCTGGCCGTCGTCGGTAAACAGCGCGCTGGAGTAAAGCAGCTCGTCGTCAAGGAAGTGGGCGTAAAAGTCGTTGCCCAGATCGTAATGGGCGGCGATATTCGCCTTCGCCTGCGCGCGCGAGTTGCGGCGCGTCCAGTGGCGCAGCCGCTCTACGGGCTTGCCCAGCAGCCGGAAGCCGCGCTCCAGCCGCCCCAGTACCTGGCCGTTACGCGCCAGGATCTGCAGCAGCGGCGTCAACTGCTGGCTCTCCCATTCGCCGTCCATCCAGGCCTCCGCGGCGGCGAGGCTGCCGCCGGTCAGTAAACGCCGGTAGACGCCCGAGGAGAGCACGTGCACCTCGGCGCGCAGCGCGGCGGCGGGGTCGCCAAAATGAAAGGTCTGCGCCCCTTCGCGTACGGTGAGCGCCCCTTCGCGAATGCCGCTCAACAGACGAAAGAGCAACCAGCGCGCGATACGCACGTTGCGCGGGATATCGGGTTCAAGCGCAAAGACAGGATCGGTCATGAGCGTTCACTCCTGCTGACAGGATGGTTGTACAGCGGCACGCGCTTGAGCCATAGCCGCAGCGCCTGCCAGTAGATCGCGAGGACGGTTTTCAGCGTCATCAGCGGAATGCGCAGCAGCAGCCCGCGCAGGCTGGCCCGCGTTAAAGGCGCGCGGCTCAGGGCCAGCGTGGCGTCGAAGACTTTCGCGGCCTGATGGTTCTCGATATGCATGTGCAGCGTTTTACCGGGACTGTTAAAGCGCCAGAGGTAGACCATATCCATCGGGTTAAACGGCGAGACGTGAAAGGCTTTCGCCAGCGGGCGCGCCCGTTGACCGTCTACCGCGTAGTAATGGCGCTCATTCCACGGCGTGTTGCGCACTTCGGCCAGCACCCAGCGCAGGGTACCGGCGCCGTCGTAGCAGTAGTAAAAGTTGACCGGGTTAAAATGAAAGCCCAAGTAGCGCAGTTGGGTCAGCAGCATGACGCGGCCATCCGGGCGCGCGCCGGTCAGGCTTTCCAGCCGGTTCAGAACCTGCGCTTTCAGCGGCGTGCCCAGCGGATAATCCGCATCGTAAAAAGAGGCGGCAGCAAAGCGATTGCGGCGGATACCCGCTTCGCCGAGCCGATCCAGCTCATCCAGATCGAGCCAGGCCATAAAGATGCGATAGCGAAAGTGGTGCGCTTTCGGCTGAAGACGGCGGTGGCGTAATACGCCCTGATAGAGGCAGCTGTTCATGTCAGAGGTTCTCCGCCGCGATGATGCCGTTGACCACATCGAGGGCGCTGCGCACGCCATCTTCATGAAAACCGTTGTACCAGTACGCGCCGCAGAACCAGCTTCGCTGGCGGCCGTTAATCTCCTCGCGCCGCATCTGGGCGGACCAGCTTTGGGGATTAAATAGCGGGTGTTCATAGACCATACGCTTCCAGACGAAGCGCGGGTCCACCGGCGTTGGCGGATTGAGGGTGACGCAGAACAGCGGGGCGTCGGCAGGCAGGCCCTGGAGAATATTCATGTTATAGGTGACGCAGGCGCTGGCCTGATCCTGTTCGCTCAGGCGATAGTTCCAGCTGGCCCAGGCGCGCTTGCGCACCGGCAGCCAGCGGGGATCGCTGTGCAGGACCACCTCGTTTCGCTGCCAGCCGATATCCCCCAGTATTTCGCCTTCGGCGAGCGTCGGGTCCGCCAGCATGGCCAGCGCTTCGGCAGAGTGGCAGGCGAAGATCGCCTGATCGAAGTGCTGCTCCCCCGATGCCAGCTGGAGCGTGACGCCATCCTGATGACGGATCACGTTCTGCACCGGCGCATTGAGGCGCAGGCGCAGGCGATCGCCAGACCGGGCAAGCAGGGCGCGCACGTATTCGCGCGAGCCGCCGGGCACCACGTACCACTGCGGGCGCTGGCGGATATCCAGCAGGCCGTGATTATCAAAGAAGCGCAGGAACAGCGCCAGCGGGAAGCGGCGCATCTCCTGCAGCGACGAAGACCAGATAGCGGCCCCCATCGGCAGGATATAGTGGCGTGCGAAAAAGGGGCTAAAACGGTGCCGCTCAAGGAAGGTCTGCAGCGTGGCGCCCGGGTCGAACGCTCCCGCCAGAGCCTGCTTCGCCAGGCGATTAAAGCGGACGATCTCCGTCAGCAACCTCCAGAAGGCCGGCTTTAACAGATTGCGCCGCTGGGCGAAAAGCGAGCTCAGGCTGTGGCCGTTATACTCCATCCCGCTCTGCGGATTGTGGACCGAAAAGCTCATCTGCGTTTTTTGACCGCTCAGCCCAAGCTCGTTAAGCAGGCCCATAAAGCGCGGATAGGTGCGATCGTTATACACGATGAATCCGGTATCGATGGCCCAGGTACCCTGCGGCGTGGCGATATCCACCGTGGCGGTATGTCCCCCCGGCGTGGACGCCGCTTCGAACAGGGTCACTTCGTGTTGCCCGGCAAGGCGCCAGGCACAGGTCAGCCCGGCAATGCCGCTGCCAATAATCGCGATTTTCATGAGCGCACCATCCTGCGCAATAGCCTGCGCTGAAGTCCTTCAGGAAGCCCGGCCAGCAGGCGCAGAAGCAGGCAAAAGCCCGTCGGGAAGGCGATACGATCGTGCCCTTTCGCCAGACCGCGGCGAATCGCTTTAACCGCCTGCTCCACGCTCACCTGGCCGGGCATAGAAAAATCGTTTTTACGCGTCAGCGGAGTGTCAACAAACCCCGGCGAAACGACCGTGACGGCGATCCCTCTTGGCTCCCAGTCCAGGCGCAGACTGTTGGCAAACCAGGTCAGCGCCGCTTTCGAGGCGCCATAGGCTTCGGCCCGAGGAAAGGGTAGCCAGTGCGCCATCGAGCTCACCAGCACCACGCGATTCCCGGCTGACAGCTGCGACTGAAGCGCCGCCAGGCAGTTCACCGGCCCGAGAAAGTTAGTGGTGATGACCCTTTCAACCAGCCCGGCATCCACCGTTCCGTGTTCGAGATATTCGCAGGTCCCGGCGCAGAGAATGATCAGATCGGCGCGGCAGTCAGCGAGCGTCTGGCGACAGGCATCCCTGTCCGTCATATCGAAAGAGCGGACGCTGATGTGGGGACTGTGCTGCTGTAGCGCCGACAGACGCGACGGATCGCGGCCGCAGGCGATAACCCGGTGGCCGTCCGCAGCGAAGGACCTGGCGAGCCCGGCGCCAATGCCGGAGCTGGCGCCGGTGATGAGCACCGTCATCATGACCGCACCCTCCGTTTAGCGCCGCGCACCGCCCAGCCCAGCAGGGGAAGGTGTTCGTACAGCATCTCCCCGGCGTCGTAGTAGTCACGCTGGTGAATAATTCGTTCGTCTTCAACGATGACCACCGAACAGCCCGCAAGCTGTAGCGCCTTACCCCCGGCAAGTCTCGGATGCGACCAGTGCATGGTCCAGGCGACGGCAAAACGTTGACCTTCGCAGAGCGGGGCATCGAGGGTGAAACGGCAATGATCGACGTTGGCCAGCAGGTGCGAAAGATAATCCTGGATTGCGGACAGCCCCTGGTGTTGGCCAAAAGGATCGATCAGCACCGCATTCGTGTGGTACAGCGCGGCCAGCGCCGAAGGCGGCTGGGTATCCAGCGTGGCGTAGTACGTACTAAAACGGCTAATGATGGATGGCGAGGGACTCATAGGTCACTTCCTGAGTAAACAATATGGCATAGTTAAAACTTACACAATTAATATTATTTGTCCAAGTTTTGACTAAAATATTTTTTATTTTCATTGATTATCAGTTGGTTAATAACATGTCTTTGAAGCATGATTTTGTGGGTGTTGGAGAGAAAAGAAGAGTCAGCGGGCTTGTGCGGAAAAAGAAGAGGGGCAATTCTGAGGGACCTGCTCGTTGCGCCACGGAGCGGTGGCGCACGCAATTACAGCGCAACAATCTCCAGAGAGACAACCTGCTGCTGCCAGCGTTCAACCTGTTTCTGCCGGGCTGCAGAGAGTTTACCGGTCGTCACCAGCAGCCATTTGCGATCCGGCAGGATCTCCGGCGCCAGGGTCGCGGGGGGCGAGGGAAGGATGTCGATGCGGTGGCCCTGACCGGTGCGTTTGAGCGCTTCGAGCCAGATTTCGCAGGCGTCCGTCAGGTGCCAGCCGGTGATCAGATAGTTATCGCCGGGCGCCTTTTTGTCCCCTTCGAGGCAAAAAGAGGTGTAGGCGATAATGATGCCGTCGAGGATTTCGCGCAGCGTCATGATGGCCGGTACGTTGGCGGAAACCTGGCTACGCAGCGGGCGCAGCACTTCGGTGACCAGCTCGGGGCGGGGGGATTCACGACCGGCGTCGTAAATCAGCTGGCGCAGGGATTCGATTTTCCCCTCTTTAAGCCGCTGGAGCATGTTCTCCTGCAAGGTGATCCAGTTATTCGTCCGCCGTGCGCCAGGGCGCGCCAGCAGGGGCTTTACCTGGCTGACAGGTACCCCTTTTTTTACCCAGTCGAGGATTTTAAGCGCCTGCTGGATATCGTCATCGTTATAAAGGCGATGGCCGCCATCGGTACGCTGTGGTTTAAGCAGGCCGTAGCGACGCTGCCAGGCGCGGAGCGTCGTTGCGTTTATGCCGCAAAGCTGCGCAAATTCTCCGATGGAGTAGGTCATAAGGTACACCTGATAATCAACAATACTCTCAATAATATACTACGAATAGCGGCGGGTTGAGTGCATTCCACGCGTTTGCAAACCGTAGCCTCGCCGGAACTTAGTGAAAAGAAAAAGGAGAGAACAAATAAATCGCCACCATCCCTGAGAGGCTGACGATCGTGCTGATGATGAATCGGGTTCTGAACGGCTGCTTTTGCGTTTTGTGGCGGAATAGCTGTTGGCCGGCTATCGCGCCAGCCCAGCCGCCCAGCACCCCGAACGCCAGCAATGTGGCTTCCGGTACTCTGCGCCAGGCCCTGCGCGCCGCCATTTTATCCACGCCGTAGATCGCCAGGGTCAGCGCGTTGACCAGCAGGAGCCAGGTAGCAAAGGGCCAGGCGGTAAAGATGCTGCCGACCGCTGCGAAAATCAGGAGCAAATAACAACATCGATTGAGATTTATCATATGAGCCGCGGTTATTTTTAGCGTGTATCGAAGCCGCATTATACGCATTAACCGCGGCGAGAAAAATCCGCTACCCGCTTCGGATGGCGTGAGCTTATTGCGTCATTTGCCGGCTGGTGTACAACGTCATCCCGACCGCGGCAAGAAGCAGTATGCCGCTTAAGCCAAACGCGCTTTGCCACCCCAGGCGGTCAAATACCATACCGCCCGTCGTCGAACCCAGCGCGATCGACAGCTGAATAACGGCAACCATCAGACCGCCTCCCGCTTCGGCGTCGTCGGGCAGCGTCCGAGCGATCCATGTCCACCAGCCGGTTGGCGCCGCGGTCGCCAGCATCCCCCACAGGCTTAACAGCACGGCAACGGTCCAGGCGTGGTGTCCTACCAGAAGCAACGTGCCGGCGATGAGGGCCATCAATAAAGGGATGGTCATTAAGGTCTGATAAAACCGGGCGTTGAGGAGTGTTGAAACGCCCAGGGTGCCGATAAAACCCGCGACGCCGATAGCGAGCAAAATCAGGGACAGGCCAGAGGCGCTGACGCCGGTCACCGCTTCCAGAAACGGCCGCACGTAGGTAAATAAGGCAAACTGCCCCATAAAGAAGAGTCCGCAGGCCAGCAGACCGATCGCGACGATGGAATGTCTGAGCAGGCGAAGCACGGAGCCGCGCGGCCGGCTCGCTTTATCGCTTTCCATCGCAGGCAGGCTGAAGCACTGCCAGATGAACGCGACTATCGCCAGCGGTACGAGGCAAAAAAAGGCGCCGCGCCAGCCGACGGTGGCCCCCAGATAGCTGCCAAGCGGCGCGGCCACGACGGTCGCCAGCGCGTTGCCGCCGTTGAAAATCGCCAGCGCGCGGGGAACCTGGTGCGCGGGGACCAGCCTGATGGCGGTGGCCGCCGACATCGACCAGAATCCCCCGATAACGATGCCAATCAGGGCTCTTCCCGCCATATAGATCGCATAGCTGTGGGCCAGCGCGACAATCATTCCCGAGACCGCCATCAGAACCGTCAGCCCCAGCAGAAGGTGTTTACGATTCAGACTTCCGGCAAGGTTAGAGATAGTCAGGCTGGTCAGCACCGCCAGGGCGCCGGAAATGGCAATGCCCTGGCCTGCCAGCCCCTCGGTGATGTTTAGCTCTCCGGCGATCGGCGTCAGCAGGCTGACCGGCAGAAATTCGGAAGCGATGAGGACAAAAACGCACAGCGTCATGGCAAAGACGCCGCCCCAATGGGCGTGCGGTTGAGGGTGTGGTGTACGACGACTCAGTGTGGACATGATAGGGGTATCTCTTTATTTTTCCGGCCAGATTCGGGTGCGGCCGGAGCGGACGCTATTCATTGAATAACGACTAAAACGTGGATAAACGTCATGCGCGGGCGAGGGCAAGCCGCCCGCGACGATCGGGCGGCTTCCGGCCGTTATCTCAGGTTGGTTTTGAAAAACTGTTCAAATCTGGCAAACGGGATTTTACCGGCCGCATTGTCATAGAGATCGACATGGTTCGCGCCGGGGACAATCACCAGCTCTTTCTCTTTGCTGCCGATGGCCTTAAAGGCGTCTTCGGCAAAATAGCGTGAGTGGGCTTTTTCTCCGGTCACGATCAGCGTCGGGATAGTGACTTCACTGGCATAGCTCAGCAGCGGCATATTCATAAACGACAGCGGCATGGTTGCATTCCACGCGCCGGTTGAGTTCACGGAGCGGGCGTGGAAACCGCGCGGCATCCGGTAATAGTCAAAGAACTCTTTCAAAACCGGGTTCGGGTTGGCCGGTAAGGTTTCCGGCAGAATACGATCGCCTGCGCTGACGTGACCTTTCTGATCGACATAAATATCATGCCCGCCCGGCGCGAATGTGCCGCTTTCCGCATCCTTCCAGCGCTGCGCGTTCAGATACTGCAAGACGGCGCGGCGATCGGCGGTAGTATAGCGGTCTTTACCGTCGCCAACGCCGTGGCCCATCGCGCGGCTCATGTCGTACATGACGCTGGTGGCCACCGCTTTCACCCGGGTATCCATCGCGGCGTCGTTCAGCGCCATGCCGCCCCAGCCGCAGATGCCGAGCAGGCCAATTCGGTTGCGGTCCACCTCGTTTTGCAATCCTAAGAAATCCACCGCCGCGCTGAAATCCTCGGTGTTGATATCCGGAGAGGCGACGTTACGCGGATGGCCGCCGCTTTCCCCCGTATAAGAAGGATCGAAGGCGAGGGTGACAAAACCCTGTTCCGCCAGGGTCTGCGCATACAGACCGCTGGACTGCTCTTTCACCGCGCCGAAGGGGCCGCTGACTGCAATCGCCGCCAGCTTGCGCTCGTCGCGATCTTTCGGAATGTAGAGATCGCCGACCAGGGTGATCCCATAGCGGTTCTGGAAGGTCACCTTACGGTGAGTGACTTTCGCGCTTTCCGCGAAGGTTTTGTCCCATTTTTCGACCAGCGAAACGGGCGCGTTTGGATTGGTTGTCCCGGCATAGCTCATGGTGGTGACTCCACTTAGTGACGCGCATAGCAGCATGGCAGGCATGGCGGCCGTCAATTTTCTGGTAAACGCTTTCATTAATCATTCCCCTAAAACAGGTTCCAGATACAGGTTTCATACGGACAACGCTGCTGTGCTTTGTTGCAATGCGCTGATTATAGTTAGCAGTCAGAGTGCTGATTAGCGGGTGAAAAGTGCTAAGATTCATATCATATTGTTATAAATTACGGCGCAGGCGCGGGAGGAATCATGGCAAAACGGGAAAACTATAACGATCTGTACCTGTTTATGCTGGTGGTGCGGGAGGGCAGTTTTACCGCCGCGGCGCAGCGGCTTGGGTTGGCGCAATCCGGCGTCAGCCGTGCGGTACGTGAACTTGAAGAAAGGCTGGGGGTACAGCTTCTGGTGCGTACCACCCGTAAACTCTCGCTCACCCAGGCCGGCGAGCAGCTCTATCGAACCGTTGAATCCGGCTTTGATGCGTTAGATTCGGGGCTTTCCACTCTGGCGTATTATCGCAACACCCCCACCGGTACCGTCCGCATCAATGCCAGCCAGCACGCCATTGATAAAGTGCTTCTGCCAAAGCTTTCGGTGTTCAAACAACGCTATCCCGATATCCGGCTGGAACTCATCAGTGAAAGCCGGTTTGTCGATATTATCGCGGAGCGATTTGATGCCGGGGTGCGTCTGGGGCCGGAAGTCGGCGGCGGTATGGTCGCGGTGCGCATTTCACCCGATATGGAGATGGTCGTTGTCGGCACGCCCGAGCATTTTCGCCGCTACGGTTTTCCGCAAACGCCGGCGGACCTGGTGGTTCATCCCTGTATCGCGTACCAGTTTGGCGACGGGACTATTTATGCCTGGGAACTCAATCAGGACGGTAAAAAAATCACCCACCGGCCGCAGGGACAGTGGGCCTTTGCCGACAGCTATATGGAAGCGAAGGCCGCCCGGCTGGGGTTGGGGCTGGCCTATGTCCCGCAGGAACTGGTTGCCGATGACTTAGAGCGAGGCGCGCTTATCAGAGTCCTGCAGCGTTACAGCCAGCGGCTGGAAGGCTCTTTTCTCTATTATCCCCATCGTAATGTGTCGCCCGCGCTGCGGGCGGTGATAGACACGCTGAGAATCTGAGCAAGCAGGACCCAGAGTGGGGCGCGGATCGTTGACTGGGTTTAAGGCAGTAACCGCAAGCATTTATCAATCATTGTGGTTTTTCACGGGGATGAGTGCCTTAATCCCGTTTTTCACAATAAGCTTTCTAACCACTCGGTAAACACCCGCACTTTGCGTGAGAGATGGCGGTGCGGATACAGAAGTGACAATTTGCGATCGGGGGTAGGGTTGTCAGGTAAGACTTCCACTAACAGGCCGCGATCGAGATAAGGCTGTAAAAAAACGTTCATTCCCTGGACTAATCCCAGCCCTGCCAGGCCTGCCGATAAATAGGTTTCAGAGTTATCGATGACCAGCTTGCCGGGAAGCGTCATTTCAACTGTTCTTTCTGGCGTAGAAAACGTCCACGGCATAATTTGTCGGCTGCTGCTGTTAATCCAGTTGATGGCCTGATGCTGCGGTAGATCCTCCAGCGTTTGCGGCACACCGTGGCTGGCAATATAGGACGGGCTGGCGCAGGTCGTCATTTTAATATTGCCTAACTTACGGGCGATATAGTCCCCGTCGTCCAGTTCCCCCACCCGCAGTAAGCAATCAAGACCATCGCGCAGCATATCCCGGCGGAGGTCTGAGCTACTGAGGATGATTTCGACGCCAGGGTGCTGGCGATAAAAATCAGGCAGATGGGGGACGACCAATAACGTCGCAAAAGCGACGGGCATATCCACGTGAAGCTGGCCGTGTAATACGCTATCGCTCCCAAACGACTCCAGCAGCGCATCTGCCTGGGCCAGTAAAGGTTTACTCTGCCGATAAAACGCTTCGCCGTCAGGCGTCAGGTTGATGCGCCGCGTTGTTCGCTGCATCAAACGCGTGCCGCAGTGCTGCTCAAGCAGCTGCAATGCCTTAGTGACGGCAGGACGATGAATCTGCAGGTTCTCCGCTGCCTGAGTAAAGCTACCGGACTCGACAATTTCAATAAAAATGCGAATCGATTCAAAGAGGTTTATTTGCATAGCGGACTTCTTTTGCCGGGATCGGGATATCACATTGTTACTGATTTTATAATAGTGATGCACTTTTTTGGCTATTTTTCTAAATAATATAACGTCCTACACTCCTTCCATCATGAAACTGAACCGCTCCATAGCGCTATTGTGAAGGATATTACCCCATGAAAAATAACCGAATCTGCCAGATCCTGAATATAGAAAAACCTGTTATTCAGGGGCCGTTATCGTGGTTGACCGATGCCCGTTTAGTCGCCGCTGTCAGCAATGCCGGCGGGCTTGGTGTGCTGGGGCCGAATGCCGGTTTAACCGCTGAGACCGCGGTGTCCACGCCGGAAGAAACCGCCGAAAAAATGCGTGAAGAGATCCGCAAAACCAAACGGCTGACCGAAAAACCTTTCGGCGTGAACCTGATCCCCGCGGCTGAAAACGATATCTGGACCCCGCCTATTTTGCAGGTGATAAAAGAAGAGGGCGTCAGGGCCGTGGTGTATACCGGCTACGGTGAAGGGGCGCTCATACCGGCGCTGTTCAACGAATTAAAAGAGGCGGGCATTGCTATCATCTATCGCGATATTAACCCGACGCCTGAAAATACCCGCCTTGCTGAAGATGCGGGCGCCGATATCATCGTCGCGACCGGCTTTGATGAGGGAGGTACATTGCCGGGGACCGTGCTGGGAACCTTTTCTATCGTGCCGCTGATCGCCGATGCGGTGAAGCGTGTTCCGGTGATGGCCGCGGGCGGTATTACCGACAAGCGCACCGCCAGAGCGGCGCACGCGCTCGGCGCTGAAGGGATATTTGCCGGTTCGGTTTTTATCGCGACGGAAGAAAGCAGAGTGCCGCGGTCGGTCAAAAATAAAATTATTGCCGCCAGTGGCCTGGATTTACTGCTTTTCCGCACGCTGCCCCATTACTATCGCTCTCTGCCGGGCAGACTGGCCGAAAAACTGGTGGCGATGGATAAAGCCGGCGCCAGCAACGAGGCGCTCGGTGAAGCAATGGGGGGATTACGCGGCCTGCGCGTCGGCATGCTGGAAGGCAATGCCGATGAGGGCTATATCGCGCTCGGCACGGGTATCGGCAGCATCCGCAGCGTCAAAAGCGTAGCGGAAGTGGTCGACGCGTTAACCGTGAGTTAGCGCTCCCCAAGAGACGCAGGCCGTTCAGCTAAATCATCCGCTTGTTAGCGTGTCTGACTGAGAATAATACGGTCGAATATACGGTCGCCCAGCCAGACGCGCAGACAGATAAGCATTTTTGCAAACCTACCCGCGGCATAGCGCGTACGTGGGTTCTTACTGTTAATGGCGCTTGAAACGACATCCGCGATAACCTTCGGATCGCTGCCTGTCCCGTGCCCGTAAGTTTTTTTGATCGACGCGGCCACCATTTTCACCAGTTGGCCATAGGGGCCACTGTGTGAACGTTTGACGATGCTTTCGCTGGCAGCATCACCGAAGCCTGTCTCTATCACCCCCGGCTCGACGATCGTGACCTTAATCCCAAATCCGGCGACCTCCAGGCGCAGGCAGTCTGACCATCCTTCGAGCGCGTGTTTTGTGGCGTGGTACCAGGCACCAAGGATGCTGTACATCTTCCCTCCCATCGAGGAGATGTTGACAATATGCCCGCTACGTCTGGCCCGCATTGCAGGGAGCAGTAGCTGCGTCAGCCGTGCGGCACCAAAGAGGTTAACCTCAAATTGATAGCGTGCTTCATCAATACCGATCTCTTCTACGGGTCCATACAGGCCAAAGCCTGCATTATTGATCAGGACATCCACTCCCCCGGTTTGCGACAGAATGGCGTTTACACAGGAGACAATCTCCTCATCCCTGGCTATATCCATCCGTAACGGCTGTGCGCCAAGTTCGGCCAGATCGGCCATTTTATCGATGCTACGGGCGGCAACATATACCTGGTAACCATCCTGAATCAGGCGACGGGCAATAGCTTTGCCCATCCCTGACGATGCGCCGGTGACCAGCGCGGTTTTCTTTTCCGGAGCGAACATAAGGACCTCGTTTCATGGACTGGCTACAGTTTGCCTGCAGACAGACTCTTTTCATCTGGCCTTATGCGCCAGTACGCTTGCTAACGGCGCCATTCGCTTCAGATCAGAAAGGAAGCCGCCTTCTGTGGAAACGACAGGAGGTAACGCGATTCTTATGGCAAGTCGGTGCTTAACAACCGCGTCATCTCGTTTGTTTAACCTGAGGAGTTCTTTCCATTAAGACGCATGCTCCCTCTGACGGTTTCCGGCGTCTGTCCGGTCCAGGCCATAAATGCGCGATAGAAGGAGTTTGGATCTTCAAAGCCAAGCAGGAATGCAATCTCATAGCCGGAGAGATGGGTATGACTCAGATAGTGCCGCGCCAGGTTCTCCCGGCAAATATTGACCAATGTACGAAAATTTCCTCCCTCACTTTCAAGTCTGCGCTGAAGCGTACGTTTGCTCATACCGAGACGCTCCGCCGTTTTCTCAATAGTGGCTTCGTTACCGGGAAGAAGCTCAAGAAGTACCGCCTGTACGCGTTCAGTTGTTGAGGCCGTTTCATCTAACGTGCTGAGACGGCGGCGCAGCTCTGGTTCAAATATTTGCCACATTCCTTCGTTCACCGTTAAAAACGGGCGGAGGGCATCAGCGGCGGAAAAGCTGATGGCCGGTTTTTCTCCATACGCTACGGCGGTACCGAAAAAGCGGGTAAGGTGGCCGTCCTGTATTCTGGCGGGAAGCTGAGGGAGCGCGACTTTCACTGCTGTGACCGGTTCGCGAGTGGCAAGTTTTAGCAGCCGCAGTAAGAAAGCAAGTTCTGCTATCTGCAGGGACGGAGGAATGTTTGTCGCTGACAGCCAGCGCGGTGAAACGGTAAGGATGCCGCTGTGTTCTACAACTATTTCCAGAACCATTGGGGCAATGAGTTGCTTATATCTGGCCAGTCGCTGAACTGCCTGCATCATGTTGGTGCTGCATAGTGCGGCGAAAAGCGGGGGATCAAAGATTTCAGCAGAGACTCTTTCTACCAGTGGTAAGGGAAAAGCAGGATCGTTTGTTTCTACCTCAAGGGCGCGCCAGAAACGAATATACTCCTCGATATTAAGGCCGCGCTCTGTCCTCGAAAACGTGTCGTCGGGCAATCCTGCTTTGCGCAGTAGATGTTGAGGCGCTAAACCGGCATCTTTTAGCAGCGCTTTCCAGCCGATATTGAGAGAGAAAGTACGGTTATGTGCCATTGTCAGGTTTCCGCTGGATGAGTGTTGTCCGGGAGCGAATCTTTTCCCGGAGAAGAGCATAACGTTTCAATCCTGGCGGTAACATTCATAAAGCGCCACAATTGTGGCAAATCACGCCAAATGAGAGGCGGCTGTACACCTTCCCGGGGTCATCGGGTCATCCCTGGGCGGCCTCTCCAGCCTGGGCCCTGGATTCATTCGCGTTACCAGCTCGCCAGCTGGCGAACATCGTGGCGTGAAAATAAAGCTTGCTATCAATCGCCATCTGTGTGATCAATAGCAAGTTGATTTACTACACAGATGCGGTAATAAACGGTTTAGCGAAGCAGTTCTCATCTCAAGCGTTATCCATAGATAATCCTTCTTTAGACTCTCCTTATCGTGATTAATTAAGCTCTGTGACGCGAATAATGTTAAAGTTTTTTGAACCTGCGACAACGATGACGGTCTAAACCCGAGTAGACAGGCTCAGAAGCTGGCGCAAACGGTGATAGTGAAGGAAAGTCTTTGTATCTCCCGTTTAGCGTGAAAAGTGCATAAGAGATAGCGTTATCCCAAAGCACACGATTATTTTATTGAAATCTACCGAACATTACGTGCCCTCGGGCAAACTAAGAAATTAACAACATTAAAAAATCGCTGGTGCAGTAATAGAGTTCAGTCTGAAGTGCGCTTCAGATGTTTCTATAAGAAGTAATGACAATGATGTCATTGTTATTCTCAACCATTCAGAGCAGCGTTTTTACGCTGTGACAGAAAAGCCGGGAAGGCGTTTTCTGTGAAATATGGCTAAATGTCCCTGCGGTAGAGAATGTTGTAGCAAAAAGAGGCTAACATCATGATTGACCACATTCATTTCAGATGCCCATGCTGTCATGGGTCACAGTACAGAACATCCACCTACGATGTTTCTGAAAAAAATCCGTTTGGCGCGAAATGCATTTTTTGTAAATCCGCAATGATTACATTTGATAACATCGCACCGCATATTTCCAGAAACTCGGCATCGCTGGCGTTACGGAAGTAAGAAAAGGCCCCGAAAAGGGCCTTTGATATCTGCAAATACCCTAAATAATTCGAGTTGCTTAAAGGCGGCCCGTAAGTGCGAGGCTCATGGATGAACCGAGTAAACACATAAGCCGCTTGAAGTATGACGGGTATAGTAAGCATTATTACCATTTTGATCGGGCTGCCTGCGGGCAGCTTTTTAGTTTGTTTAAATTTAAATCACGCCGTACTTTTCTTCTCTTTGCCGATGTGCGTCAATGCGCAGCTACGCAATTCTTACGGAAATCTTGTTGCGTTCTATAATTCTTAAACCAGAACTAATCAGGTATTTCTATGCATATCCTACCGCCCGTCCGTCCGGAAGAGAGTATCCAGCGCTTAACGGCGCTCCTGACGCCAATTGCTGAAAAAATGGTCGTTGTGCCGCGGAAACGCATGACCTGGACGCATAAAAATCAACCGCAGTTGTTCCTTTTCCTTGACGGCGAGCTCTCCATACTCCGGGCCTCGGACGGTCTGTTGATTGTCACGGTTTACCACCCACACCTGTTTGGTATTGCCGAGATGATCCAGCCGGTACGCGGCCATCAGCTGCGTGCGGAAACCGAATCGACAATACTGCGCGTTGATGCGCAAAAAGCGATGGAAGCCTTTCGCCAGCACGGCGTTTGGGAAGACGTCGCTTCACTGTTGTCGTACCACACGGCTTATCTTTTCTATCGCGACGCGCTCGTCGTACAGCAGCGAACCTACGCCGTTATCCGCAATCATTTGCAGGAAATGGGCCAGCTACCCGAAGAGACCCGGATGCGGGTCTCTATCCTGGATTATATCCAGGAACGTACGCACTTATCTCGCAGCAGTGTATTAAACGTGTTGTCGGCGTTAAAAAGTGGTAATTATATTGCTTTTAAACGGGGAGGGTATTTGACGGGGGTGAATAAATTACCCGAGCGTTTTTAGCGCTGGCAGTTTGTCCAAAATTAAATAATAAAACGATTATCAGCGCGACGCTAATATTCTATTGTAGACCCACTTAACTTTTGACGATGACATTTATTCGACAACGGGTCGACAATGGGATGATTATGAAGAAGACGCTTATTACGTTAATTATTGCTCATACTTTTACGGTGACTGCCGCTTTTGCTGCTG
This sequence comes from Klebsiella sp. CN_Kp106, assembly GCF_040064575.1. NCBI lineage: Bacteria > Pseudomonadati > Pseudomonadota > Gammaproteobacteria > Enterobacterales > Enterobacteriaceae > Klebsiella > Klebsiella sp. CN_Kp106. Next base: position 29,437 of record NZ_JBEAIG010000045.1, read on the forward strand.
CGGAGACTGGAACCTGGTACGCGGGGTCTAAATTTGGCTGGTCGCACTACGGCGACTCCAGCACCGATCGGCAAGTCGATGTTGACCGTGATAACGTCGGCGGCGGTGTGTTTACCGGCTATCAGATTAACCCCTGGCTGGCGGTTGAAGGTGGATATGACTATTTAGGGAATATGGGCATCAATGGTCGCCATGGCGCAGCCGGTTCGCAAATGAAAAGTCAGGGGCTACAGCTTTCGTTGAAGGCCAGCTACAGCCTGACCAGCGACTGGGATCTGTACGGCCGGGCCGGCCTGATGGGCTACCGTGCGGAATCCGATGTGAATGGAAAAAATCGATTTGATACGGGCGTGCGTCCGGTGCTGGCTTTCGGTACCGAATATGCCTTTAATGACAGATGGTCGGGGCGCCTGGAGTACCAGTGGGTCAACAATGTGGGTAACGAAAACCAAATTGGCGTGAGCAGCGATGTGAGCTCCGTGATGGCCGGCATTAGCTACCGCTTTGGGCAATAAACGCATCGTACGGGAAGAGTCTCCTTTGAATAAAAGGGGCTCTTTATCTGCTAATGGTATACCTATGGTCATAATTACAGTATATAACTGGTAGCCACAGGACCCGATAAAGTGTGATCGTGATCAACATTGATAATCGCCAATGCCTTTAAATATGATACAGGGAAAATAAATGTAATATATTAATGGTGATTTTATGGCAATTAAGGATTTTTTTAAACAGACCACACCTGGACGCCGTCGTTATGGCGTAGCGTTATTTGTCGGGGTAGTGGCAGGGATTATGTCGGCATTTGTTAAATGGGGCGCTGAAGTTCCTTTACCGCCGCGTACTTTCTCCGGTGGCAGAGATGAATTTAACCCACCTTATCTTTTCTTACGCGACTATCTGGGCATTGACCCGACGCATACGGTTTATACTTTTTCCGAACACATCATCAATCCGGTGATGGTTACGCATATTATATTCTCATTGGTATTTGCCGTTGGCTATTGTGTCGTCGCGGAGGTCTTTCCGAAAGTTAAATTATGGCAGGGGGTATGGGCCGGGATTGTCGCAACTATCGCCGTACACTGGATTTCCTTTCCGTTACTGGGCCTGACCCCCTCTTTATTGAATATTCCTGCCGATGAATATATTTCGGAACTGGTGGGGCATATTTTTTGGTTCTGGGCCATTGAGATGATTCGTCGCGATCTTCGCAACCGCATCACCCACGAACCGGACGCTGAAGTGCCTCTTGACGCGCCGTTCAGATAATTAATCCCCACAGAGCCCGCGATCTCGCGGGTTGTGTGGGGCGGGACGTAGAGATCAGGACAGAGATGAAGGCATTGTATTCAGCGCGAAGTTGAGGATCTTCTCGCCATCAAATGAGGCATAGGGCAAGCTTTCAATCACGGCAATTTCTTGTGGTAAATGCAGTGCGCTAATAAATTGTTCAACCTTATACTGGATATGCGGCGCAACCAGTACGCCATCATAGGCAGGCGCGACGCTAAAGAAATTTTCAACCCCAACGGCGCTGATTAATAAATCTAATTGCCGATCGTCAGCAATTTTTTGCATTTTGCGGGCAATAATCCCTGCCGTTTCGCCAAACAGACAGCATATTAATAGTTTTTTCACGATTTAACCCTCGGTGAGATAGCGAAGCTACACTATTCCTCCTTTACTCACGAAAATGCGCGATGTATCAATATTTGAGGTTAATTTCTGCGGATATTTTTATTATGACGGAGAGCATCACAGATGCGAAAAACGTATGCCTCTGTGATGCTGTGAATGGCAGGGATGACTCTCAGGCTACCTTTTTTTACGTGAAATCAGGAAGCGATCGCCGGCTCGCGTGAGCTTCGTTCCATTTGTACAGTACTCGATAGCAAAATTAAAAAACTCATCAGAGTCGAGCTCGAAATCCAGTTCGAGTTTAATGGCGTCGCCGGACTGCAGAAGCTGCTTTGCCTGTTCCAGATTGCTGGCTTTTACTGTTCCCATCTCTTCACCTCGTTTTAGCGCTGGTGGCGTCCGGGGGCTATCCTACAGGCTTTGTTTTACGATCGCGTGACACGGCTTATTATTTGCGCTTTCTGCCGTTCGCCAGCCGTTGCCATCGCTATGGATAAGCCGATAGCGATGGTCCGGGGTTCAATCTCAGTCGACGTTATTGAAGTAGTCCCGCGCCGCCGCCTCAACGTTCTTTGCCTCAATGCCCGTTTTCTCGGTGATTGAGGCAATAAACGGCTTGAACTTCTCCGTCATCACATGACCTCCGTCCCAATGAGCGACATAAAAACGGCACTGATAACGATAAAAGTGGAGAGTTTTGTCTCCTAACGTGTAATACATATGAATCTCCGGTTCAGTATGTCGGGTGGACAACAACAAGCGATGAGCAAAGCACGCATCAACGGATTCTATCCTCCTCCCAATTTGGGGAAATTTCCAGCATGCCGTACAAAACCATCTGGAATACGTAGGGAGAGGCATTCTCCAGCCCCGTGCTATGCAACGCCTTACGCAAAATTCAGCGCAACTTCAACGGCTTCACGCCAATCTCCGACAGGCGACTTGAAAAACTCAGATGAACTATCGATACTGTATAAAAACACAGTATTATAACGGGTGAATCTATTATGTTGTTCTATAAACCGGTTGAGTTGCGTCAGATCGTGTCGATTCCGCTGTTTAGCGACCTTGTCCCATGCGGTTTTCCCAGCCCTGCGCAGGATTATATTGAGAAGGGAATCGATCTCAATGAGCTTTGTATCAGCCATCCCGCGGCAACCTATTTTGTCATGGCGACAGGCACCTCAATGGTGGATGCCGGTATTTATGAAGGTACGCTGCTGGTGGTGGATCGCGGCCTGAAAGCGAAGCATGGGGATATCATCATTGCCTCAGTCGACGGTGAATACACGGTTAAGCGTCTTTGTACGCACCCCATCATGCAGCTCTTGCCGATGAACCCGGATTTTCCGCCAATTGTGCTGCGCAACGACGGTGAAGCGCTGGAGATTTTTGGCGTTGTCACTTTCAGCATCAACAGGCTCCGCTGATGTTTGCCCTGGTCGATGTGAATTCATTTTACGCCAGCTGTGAAATAGCCTTTCGCCCTGACTTACGCGGGCGTCCGGTGGTGGTGTTAAGCAATAACGATGGCTGCGTCATCGCCAGAAACCACGAGGCGAAACTGCTGGAAATTCCAATGGGCGCGCCGTATTTCAAAGTGAAATCACAGTTTGAACGTCATCAGGTAGCGGTGTTTAGCAGCAACTATGCCCTTTATGGCGATATGTCCCATCGCGTCATGACGATTCTCGAAGAACTGGCGCCCGCGGTGTATCAATATTCCATTGATGAAGCGTTTGTAAATTTGACCGGGATCCATCGTTCTGAGGAGCTTGAGGCGTTTGGTCGCCACGTGCGTAGTACATTACTCCAGAGTACCGGCTTGACGGTAGGGGTCGGGATCGGGCCGACGAAAATCCTGGCCAAGCTGGCGAATTATGCGGCCAAAAGGTGGCCAAAATTCGAGGGCGTTGTCGATCTCTCATTGCCGGCCAGGCAGAGAAAACTGCTGGAGAAGGTTGCCGTCGGTGAAATCTGGGGAGTGGGGCGACGCATTGCGAAAAAGCTCAATGACATGGGGATTACGACGGCTCTTCAGCTGGCCGAGACGCCCGCTCCGCTGATCAGAAAACATTTCAGCGTTGTAATGGAGCGCACCGTGCGGGAGCTGAGAGGCGAGCCGTGTCTTGAACTGGAAGAGTATATGCCGACTAAACAGCAAATTATCTGCTCGCGTTCCTTTAGTCAGAAGGTGATTGAATACGGGGCGATGCGCGAAGCCGTCTGCAGCCATGCGGTCCGCGCCGCCGAGAAGCTGCGCGCGGAGCACCAGTACTGCCGCTATGTTTCGGTCTTTGTGAAGACCAGTCCGTTTGCGGGTCATGAAGTCTATTACAGCAAAGACGCCGGCACGAAAATCCACATCCCGACGCAGGATAGCCGGGATATCGTCGCTGCGGCGCTAAAATGCCTGGATACTATCTGGCGGGAGGGATGCCGATATCAAAAGTGTGGCGTGATGCTGGGCGATTTCTTTAGCCAGGGAGTGGCGCAGTTAGGCCTGTTTGACGACTATCAGCCGCGAGCGAATAGCGAACAGCTGATGACGGTGCTTGATTTAGTGAACCGACGTGAAAAAGGCCAGCTCTGGTTTGCCGGGCAGGGAATCGAGCGCAGCTGGGAGATGAAACGGCATATGCTGTCGCCAGCCTACACCACCCGATTCAGCGATTTGCTGCGGGTGAAATTGTAGGCTGGTATGAAAGGGAGTGGTTATCCGGAGCGGCGCTCCGGACGACAAACCGTCAAACATATCGCGCAGCGCTTATTGCAGGCCCGCCAGTTCATCGGCGGTCAGCGCTAAAGTTTGCGTTGTTCCGCTTTCGGCAGACTGCGCTGCGGCTTCCAGTACCGCCATGACGGCGAGCGCTTCTAAGGGCGATACCGGGTTGCTGATTTTGCCGGTCAGCGCATCGCGGACGTGAATATAGTACTGCCGCTGATCGCCTCGTGGCGCGCTGATTTCACTGGCGCGCAGGTTGGCATCAAACACCGCCAGGCTATCGTCATCTTCGCCCCAGCTTTCGCTGCCCGGGACCACGCCCGCCAGCAGCTGGCTCTCCTGCTGGTCAGCGCGTTGTTTGACGACGCTACCTTTATCACCATGGACGGTAAAGCGGGATACGCCGCCCGCGACCAGCATGCTGCAGTGCAGAACCACTTTGTGCTGCGGATAGTTCAGCACCACGTGCGCCCAGTCGTTGATTTCCGCGCCTTCACGCAGGGTGGCGATATTTCCCTGCACCGACTGCGGCAGGCCGAACAGCTGCAGCGTCTGGTCGATCAGATGCGGACCTAAATCAAACCACAGGCCGCTGCCCGGTACGTTCTGCTCCCGCCAGCGGACGCGTACTTCCGGGCGGAATCGGTCGAAATGGGATTCAAAATGTTTAACTTTGCCGATGAGCCCCTGTTCGATAACCTGCTTCACGCCCAGATAATCGCTGTCCCAGCGGCGGTTATGGAATACCGACAGCACCCGCTGTTTCTCTTCCGCGAGGGCAATCAGTTCGCGAGCCTCCTGCATATCGAGGGTAAAGGGTTTGTCGACGACGACGTGCTTGCCGGCGTGTAAAGCCAGACGGGCAAGCGGAGCATGGGTTGCGTTAGGAGAGGCGATAACCACCAGATCGACATCCGGATGCTGGATGGCCTCTTCAGGCGATGCGATGACGGTGACGTCTGGCAGGTCACGTTTCACTTTCTCTTCATCACGCGAGGCGACAATCGCCAGATTCAGGCCGTCGACGGACTGGATCAGCGGGGCGTGAAAAGTTTTGCCGACGAAGCCGTAGCCAATCAGGGCAATATTAATGTTCTTACCGGTAGTCATAAGCATCTCCGCGTTATTAAGCATCAGCGATATGGAGCTGTATTGAGTCGTTATCCTTCAGTTCGTCCCAGGGGCGATCGAGGAAGAGCTGATGGATGTCGGCGAGTCCGGCAACCAGCCAGGGTTCGCAGTGATTCAGTTTCATATGATCGGCCACCAGCCAATGTTCCGCGCTGGCCGCCAGCATGGCGCGCTTGACTTCAGCATCCGCCTCCTGACTGGCGCTGAGGCCGAGGTCGGCGTGGAGCGCGCAGGTGCCGAGAACAGCGATATCCGCCCGATAGCGTTCCAGCAGCGAAACCGTAGCGCTACCGGCAAACAGGCGCTGCTGCATATCCCATTTCCCCCCCAGCAAAATAAGCTGAATATCCGCACGGGTGCTGAAGTGCTGGGCAATATCTAAAGAGGGGGTGATGACCGTCATTGGACCCTGTATCTGGGTGGCGACAGCCAGCACGGTGCTCCCGGCGTCAAGAAACAGCGTGGATCCGCCGGGGATCTTCTCCGCCACCATTTTACCTAAGCGCTTCTTGGTATCCGGTAGCAGGGTGTTCCTGTTCTGCCGATTCATGGCGGAGAGATTGAGCGCGATAGCGCCGCCGTGGTTTTTCTGGGCGAGCCCCTGTTTTTCGAGGTCGCTAAGATCGCGGCGCAGCGTATCTGCAGAAACCTGCAGTCTGTCTACCAGCTCACTGATCGTGATCTGGCCTTTTTCACTAAGGATCTCAATGAGATATTTTTGCCTGGCCGTTTTATGCATCGTTTGAACCCGCAAAATGCTGCAATAACTTGCATAATACAGCATTTTGCGGAAAAAGAAATCTTCACAACGCGCGGCCGCGGGGATGAGTTAATGAAGACTTTTATACGGGATGGCTCGATCAAGGGCTGAAATCACCGTTTGAATCCACGTGACGTCGAGGCGATAAGTCGGGATTGCAGAAAAAGACAAGCGATGAATAGTCTAAAATGATACCGAGAAATAACTTGAGTTAATGAGTGTGTTTATATCAAAATTCACTATCAGCAGCGATAGCGCTGGTTTTTGCTAGCGCTTCGTCGTGAGCTGGACTTGCTGGCGACGGTCCGGTTGGCAGAAATATAATTCATATGGATGGCATGACGTTTTCTCACTATTTCCGTTTGGGTTGAATGCTGAAAATATTAATCCCGGATGGGCACCTCGAAGTTAATTGGTGAGGGGAATGCCCGTCACGCCAGATAGCTATTTTACTTAAAGTTCGTTGAGTGCCCGTTCTCAGGTCAAAAAATAATGTTTATTTATATCGTGTTTTTTAAAACGACGATAGCTGTACTGTGCGTATCGTTAGCTATCTGGATAATACTTGATTTACTTTCGTCAGCAGGCTAAATCGATGTTGAATATTGTTATTAAAAATAATAACCAGTTCTTTAATTTGGGATTTCATTTTTTATTGCAAGCGCTCTTCCCGGAATACTCGTTCTCTACACAGGTCACCGCATCGCTTAACGAAGAGCTCGTGCGTGATGCAGACGTCGTCGTACTGGATTTATGTCGCGGAGAAGAGTTCGTATGTCATCCAGAGTTGTTAAATCGTAAACCGGGATTGCTGATCGGCGTGGTTGCCAGGCTAAATCATCGAGGGAGAGGCGCTTTGCCGCTCTGCTTGAAGGAGATAGTTTTTGTTGGGCGCGATGAGAAGCTCTCTCAGGTTATTGCGAAAATTAAACTTTCATGGGTTCTGACGCCTCCGTCAGCAAAAGAAAAGCTGGCGCTCCGGTGCGATAGTTGCCCGCAGAGGACGCTTTCCCCGCAGCAGAGAATCATCGCGGCGGCAATTTATCAGGGGTTAACGGTGAACACGATTGCCAGAAAGCTATCGCTTTGCAATAAAACGGTTTTTGCCCACAAGCGTCTCATTATGTCTAAATTCGATCTACGCAATGATTTAGACCTCGTACTATTGCTGCGTCATCTGGATAACGCACGCCGGGTTGCGAAAGATAATTCTTAACCTTGCAAACCGGCAAGATCGCTCTATTCTTATTTTGCTTACTAAAATGGAGGAAAAAGCAATGTGTACTAATTTGCATGACAACGCTCGTCAATACGCAGAAGAGAAAAAATGAACGGCTCCTGCTAGCCTGCCTTCCCGTCAGCCCAGCGTCTGGCGGCAGGTGATAATGCAGGCTAGACACCGTATTGCAAAGTTCATCAGCAACCCGCCGCCGGCGGGTTCTTTTTTTCAGCCCTCCCGCTTTTCGCCAGTGAATTCAGCAGCATGCCCTGATTAGCTCTTGCGTAACCGTCGCGTAAGGCTAGACTACGGAAATGTGCATGAGTTAACGGAGGTCCAGTGGACGCCATTAAGGGATCGGAACTGAACGTGCCGGATGCCGTTTTTGCATGGGTGTTCGACGGGCAGGGCGGCGTAAAGCCGTTGGTCGACAGTGACACCATTGATAAAGAGCATCCTTGTTGGCTGCATCTCAACTATACCCATGTGGATAGCGCGGAATGGCTGGCATCGACGCCGCTGCTGCCCAATAACGTGCGTGACGCGTTGGCCGGGGAGAGCACTCGTCCGCGAGTGACGAGGATTGGCGATGGGGCGTTAATCACGCTGCGCTGCATCAATGGCAGTACCGATGAGCGCCCGGACCAACTGGTCGCGATGCGTCTTTATATGGATGAGCGCTTGATTGTCTCCACCCGGCAGCGCAAAGTCCTGGCGCTCGACGATGTACTCGGCGATTTGCGTGAGGGCAACGGTCCGGTTGACGGCGGCGGCTGGCTGGTGGAGGTCTGCGATGCGCTGACCGATCACGCCAGCGAGTTTATCGAGCAGCTTCACGACCGGATTATCGATCTGGAAGATGATTTATTGGATCAGCAGGTTCCGCCGCGCGGTTTCCTGGCGCTGTTGCGTAAACAGCTTATCGTCATGCGCCGCTATATGGCGCCGCAGCGCGATGTGTATGCCAGATTGGCCAGCGAGCGTCTGCCGTGGATGACGGACGATCATCGGCGCCGGATGCAGGACATTGCCGAACGTCTGGGGCGAGGTCTGGATGAGATTGATAGCTGCATCGCCCGCACGGCGATTATGAGCGATGAGATCGCGCAGATTATGCAGGAGTCGCTATCGCGAAGAACCTATACGATGTCGTTGATGGCCATGGTTTTTCTGCCCAGTACCTTTTTAACCGGTCTCTTTGGCGTCAACCTCGGCGGCATTCCCGGCAATAGCTGGCATATGGGTTTTGCCATTTTCTGCCTAATGTTAGTCGTTCTCATTGGGGGTGTTACATGGTGGTTGCATCGTAGTAAATGGCTGTAAAGAATCGTCTTTTGTCGCGATGATGATGGTGAAAACCCGGCAATGTTTGAGCGAAATCAATAAACCATCTACCCATTCAGGGCAATATCTCTCTCGCAGGTGAATGCAACGTCAAGCGATGGGCGTTGCGCTCCATATTGTCTTACTTCCTTTTTTGAATTACTGCATAGCACAATTGATTCGTACGACGCCGACTTTAATGAGTCGGCTTTTTTTTTGCGCTCTGTTTCTCAGCTTCTACGCTTAACGGGTGTACCCGCCCACAACCGGGAGTCAATATGCGTAATAAACAGCTGAACTCAATTCCCATTCCGCCGGAACCCAACGATCCGGTACCGGTCCACGATCCCAAACCTCGCCCGCGCCCGTTACCCGACCCGCCGCCTGACGATGAGCCGATTAAATTGTCGCATCGGGAGCGGAGATCTGCGACGATACGCGCCAGCAGATTGTCCGCCCCTAAATGTAATGCGAGAAATAATTGTGACCGCTTTTTCAACTCTGAATGTTTTGCCCGCCGCCCAGCTAACTAACCTGAATGAACTGGGGTATCTTTCGATGACCCCGGTTCAGGCCGCGGCTTTGCCGGCGATTCTTGCGGGTAAAGATGTCCGCGTGCAGGCAAAAACCGGCAGCGGTAAAACGGCGGCATTCGGCCTCGGGCTACTTCAGCACGTTGACGCCTCGCTGTTCCAGACGCAGTCGCTGGTGCTGTGCCCAACCCGCGAGCTGGCGGATCAGGTCGCCGGCGAGCTGCGTCGGCTGGCGCGCTTCATGGCGAATATCAAAATTTTAACCCTCTGCGGCGGCCAGCCCTTTGGCGCCCAGCGCGATTCGCTACAGCATGCGCCGCATATTATCGTTGCTACGCCGGGGCGGTTGCTCGATCACCTGCAAAAGGGCACCGTATCGTTAGATGCCCTACAAACGCTGGTGATGGACGAAGCGGACCGCATGCTGGATATGGGCTTTAACGATGCCATTGATGAAGTGATCCGCTTTGCGCCGGCTTCGCGCCAGACGCTGCTGTTTTCCGCTACGTGGCCGGAAGCGATAGCGGCAATCAGCGGCCGCGTACAAAACAACCCGCAGACTATTGAAATTGACGCCGTTGATGCACTGCCGGCTATCGAGCAGCAGTTTTTTGAAACCTCGCAACACGGCAAAATCGCGCTGCTGCAAAAGCTGTTGAGCCAGCATCAGCCCGCCTCCTGCGTGGTGTTCTGCAACACCAAAAAAGATTGTCAGGCCGTCTGCGACTCGCTAAACGCCGCCGGGCAAAGCGCGCTGTCGCTGCATGGCGACCTTGAACAGCGCGATCGCGACCAGACGCTGGTGCGCTTTGCTAACGGGAGCGCGCGCGTGCTGGTGGCGACCGATGTTGCTGCGCGCGGGTTAGATATCAAGTCGCTTGAGCTGGTGGTGAACTATGAACTGGCCTGGGATCCAGAGGTTCACGTACACCGTATTGGTCGTACCGCCCGCGCCGGTGAAAGCGGCCTGGCGATTAGCCTCTGTGCGCCGGAAGAGGCGCAGCGTGCAAATATCCTTGCCGAAATGCTGCAAATGAAGCTCAACTGGATGAGTGGGCCGACGAATAGCAGCGTTGTGCCACTGCAGGCAGAGATGGCCACGCTATGCATTGATGGCGGCAAAAAAGCGAAGATGCGCGCGGGCGATGTGCTGGGGGCGTTGACCGGTGATATCGGTCTTGAGGGCGCAGATATCGGTAAAATCACCGTTCATCCGGCGCATGTCTACGTTGCCGTGCGTCAGGGCGTCGCGCATAAAGCGTTTAAGCAGCTACAAAACGGGAAAATTAAAGGTAAAGCCTGCCGGGTTCGTTTGCTGAAATAAGCGCGGAAAAGGCGTCTCAGGCGCGTGCCTGAGACGCAAAGACGTTATTTTACTTCCACAACGTTCAGGCGCAGCTCATCCAGCTGCGCGTCATCTTCATCCGGCTGCCAGCCGGCCGGCTGCATCGGAATCTCTTCACGATCGAACGCCAGATCGCCGCCGTCAACGACCGCAGAGCCGTGCTGAATGCCTTTAAAGTCGAACAGGTTGACGTCGCTGAGATGGGAAGGCACCACGTTCTGCATCGCGCTAAACATCGTTTCGATGCGCCCTGGATAGCGTTTGTCCCAGTCACGCAGCATGTCGGCAATGACCTGGCGCTGGAGGTTGGGCTGCGAGCCGCACAGGTTGCACGGAATAATCGGAAAACCTTTCGCCTGGGAGAAACGCTCAATATCTTTTTCCCTGCAGTAGGCCAGCGGGCGAATCACGATATGTTTACCGTCATCGCTCATCAGCTTCGGCGGCATCCCTTTCATCTTCCCGCCGTAGAACATATTCAGAAACAGAGTCTGCAGGATGTCGTCGCGGTGGTGGCCGAGGGCGATTTTGGTCGCGCCCAGCTCAGAAGCGGTGCGGTAAAGAATGCCGCGGCGCAGACGTGAGCAGAGCGAACAGGTGGTTTTACCTTCCGGGATTTTTTCTTTAACAATGCCGTAGGTATTTTCTTCAACAATCTTGTATTCAACGCCCAACTGCTCAAGATATTCCGGCAGGATATGTTCGGGGAAGCCCGGCTGTTTTTGATCGAGGTTGACCGCCACCAGGGAGAAGGAAATTGGCGCGCTTTTCTGCAAGTTGCGCAAAATCTCCAGCATGGTGTAGCTGTCTTTACCGCCGGAGAGGCAAACCATGATGCGGTCGCCTTCTTCAATCATATTAAAATCAGCGATCGCCTCGCCGACGTTACGGCGCAGGCGCTTCTGCAATTTGTCGATATTGTATTTTTCTTTCTTTGTAACTTGCTGATTATCAAGCATTATAAACGTTCTCTGAAACGAAAAGGCATGTAAGGGGCAAAGTTAACTTCACGGTGCAAGCCCGGCGTCAGGCATTGATAGCCGATCGCCGTTCATTTCATCCATCCCTGTACTGTCGACTTTGAACACCATTTATTGCGTTTTCATGCCCCATCTGGTTAACAATGGTTAGCACCGGCTTACAGCAGCCAGCAGGCAAAAGTATGTCGCGTATGGTACGGATTCCGACGACGAATGCCAGCGCGTTTTACGGCGGCTTTCCATCTGCTAACGATAGTGCGGCGAGTTTTGGCCTCAATCCCCCCTCCGGGCAGAAAGACAAACGTCGTTTTCAGGCTCGCCAGCGTCACACGCCCGGTGATGGAGTGTATCTGGTAAAAGGGTGCGAGAATTTATTGTTCGCGATAATCAAAAAGCGTTGGCAAGGTACCTCGCTTTTTTTAAAGCAGGGGCCTTGTTCCTGCTTTTGCCATAATCCGCCAGGATCGCGATATAATTATTTGCATCCTGATAATTACACAGCGAAGGTATTTGGCGCAGGTGAATAACAGCGGTAAAGTTTGAGTAAAAATAACCTGATGCACACTGATTCCCTACAACGCCAGAGCAGTTAGATTTTTTCCTGATAATAATCTGAATATGTGCCTGCTCAATGGGGTTTTTCCTTGCAAAACGAAGCGCTTATCCAGCCCACATTCGTATTTCTCGGATTATGAATAAGGCAATTACAAAAATTGACAGTTGCCTGATATTTTTATGAGATTTAAACTTTCACTGCAACTTATGGATTAACTTTGATTATGGGAATAAAAATGAAAAAAAGTACCGTTGCAGTAATGATGATAGCGACTCTTTCAGGATCAGCTTATGCCGAGTCAATGCAGTTAAGCCCAAATTTTTCTGCGGAAAGTTTTACTGTATCGACGTCTGCAGGGATGCTGAGTGGGAAATCACAGGAGAGAGTTTATGACGCGGATACGGGGCGAAAGGTCAGTCAACTTGACTGGAAAATAAAGAATGTCGCCATTGTGAAAGGTGATATCTCATGGGATGCCTACTCCTTTTTGACGCTGACCGCCCGCGGCTGGACGTCGTTGGCTTCAGGTTCAGGACATATGGATGACTATGACTGGATGAACGATAACCAGTCCGGTTGGACAGATCATTCATCTCATCCCAGCACCAATGTCAATTATGCCAATGAATACGATCTCAGCGTGCAGGGCTGGCTTTTCCAGGACGACAATTATAAAGCGGGCGTAATTGCGGGTTATCAGGAAACGCGTTTCAGCTGGACGGCTACCGGAGGTTCTTACAATTATGATAACGGTGCGACGACTGGCAATTTTCCGACCGGTGAGCGTGGGATAGGATACAGCCAGAGATTCTCCATGCCCTATATCGGTCTCGCGGGTCAATATCGTATCAATGACTTTGAGTTTAATGCCTTGTTTAAATTCAGTGATTGGGTCAGAGCTCATGATAACGACGAACACTATATGCGTGAGTTGACCTTTCGCGAGAAATCAACTAATTCGCGTTATTATGGTACATCGGTTGATGCCGGGTATTACATCACGCCTCATGCCAAGGTTTTTACTGAATTCACCTATAGTAAATATGAAGAGGGTAAGGGAGGCACTCAGATTATTGATACCTATAGCGGTGAATCAGCTTCAATTGGAGGAGATGCTGCCGGCATTGCAAATAAAAACTATACCATCACAGCCGGACTTCAATATCGATTCTAAATCATTACCGCCCGTGGATATAGCAAGCAAAACTCGCTAATCCCGGAGCGCGCGATAATCAGTATGGAGTGTCTCCCGCTCTGAGGGCACTCCATTATCCACGGCCATATCACCCGAATGCTTCAGAGGATGGATTGTGGCAAGCGCAAAGGGATCGCCCAGGAATTGCTAAAAACCGAAGGTAAATGCAAGGCGCTTATCCTCGTGTGCCGGCATTTCATTTATCTCCTCGTATGCTCTACCTGTGGCGCAAAATCTGCCACGAACAAAGATACGATTCACGAATGCATCAGGTAACCTTCAGGTAGGGGCGCGAAAAGATGAGTTTGTCCGGGCAAAGAGAAGGCAATTGAACCGAAAGGGAAATGGGCAGGCAATGATGATGCCTGCCGCCGGCAATTATTTAGCGCAATAGACGCGCGCTTCACGCGGAGTATAAATACCCAGGGTGACAAAACCCAGCAGGCCGTTGACAAAAGTCTGCTGCACTTCAGTACGGACTACTTTGTCGGCGCCGCCGCAGACTTTGGCAGCATCAATTTGCTTCGACTGGCCAATGCCGCTGACAAAGAAGTGGTGAGTGGTGACCTGCTGAGGTTGAACGGTGACGCCAGGATTTACCGAGAAGCTCTGCTGGGCGCAACCAGAAATAGCGGCTGCGGCGAAAACTACCATAATTAACTTTTTCATTTCATCCCTATAATTGTTGTAAAACATACCCATGTTCGGGCAAAGGTTTTATACAGCAAAATGAAAAAGACACAACGTACTAATTTTTATAGTACCAGGTAAATGATTCCCCTATCTGCGATGCTGCGGGTACGGCCCAGTGCTCAGATTGCGGAAAAAAAGCCCGCACAGCGGCGGGCAGAGTAGGTTTACCGCACGACCAGCACCGAACATTCCGCATGGCGGACAACGGCGGCGGCGTTAGAGCCCAGCAGATAGGTGGTGATATCGGGACGGTGCGAAGAGATAATCACCAGATCCGCGGGGAGAGACTTCGCCATAGCAAGGATTTTATCTTTTGGCGAGCCTTCCGAAACGTGAAAATGGATACGGTCTTCGGGAATAGTAAACTTTTTCACAATCTCTTTCAGCCGCGATTCCGATTCGGCTTTGAGGTCATCCATCGCCGGCAGCTCTGCGGTGTAAGCCATTCCCAGCGAAGCGTAATAGGGAAGGGAGGGAATGACGGTCAGGAAATGCACCTCGGCATCATCGATTCTGGCTTCAGCTTCAACATGCTTGATAACGCGATCGGTTAATTCTGTATCGGAAATATCGATGGGCACAAGAATCATTCTGTTCATAAAACCTCCTGTTTAAGTAACCACTTAAAGTGTAGGCCATCCAGTTGATTATTGTACATTGAGCGCAATCACACTTTCGCCATCAGGCACGGCGGCGTTCAGTAAATTTTCCTTTGATCACGCCGTCGTAAAAACGGCCTTTAGAAACCACCTGGAGAAAGTCGCGGAAAATGCGCGGCGGGACGCCGAGATACTGTAGGGTTTTGTTATCGCGAAAACGAATTTCAAGAATACCGGAGGACTCATCGTAGGCGATGGAATGGATACGGGATGATTTCACGGGATGATGGTACATGGCGGGCGTCCTCTACGGCTACGGCGGTTCCTGGTAGCAATATAACATTCATCGGTCGATTATTTTAAAGCAATTGATATATTGTTTTGCTTTGAATGCAGTCGATGGCCGGGAGGGGAAGAGAAAGCCCGCCGTTGCCAGCGGGCCCGCTGATTAGAACTGGTAAACCAGGCCTAAAGCAACCACGTCATCGGTAGAGATGCCGTTGTTGGAATAGAAGCTATCGTCTTCGTCCAGCAGGTTGATTTTGTAATCAACGTAGGTGGACATATTACGGTTGAAGTAATAAGTCGCACCAATGTCAGCATATTTAACCAGATCTTTGTCACCATCGGTTTTGCTCAAATCTTTACCTTTAGACATCAGGAAAGAGACCGCCGGACGCAGACCAAAGTCGAACTGATACTGCGCAGTTACTTCAAAGTTCTGGGTTTTATTGGCGACGCCGTTGCCGTTACCGTATGGCGTCATGTTGCGGGTTTCGGAATACATGGTTGCCAGGTAAATATTGTTGGCATCGTATTTCAGGCCGGTAGTCCAGGCTTCCGCTTTATCGCCCTGTGCGGTAGTTTGGGTCATCTGATCGTTGGTACGGTCAGAAGAGGTGTAGGCGGCGGCAGCGCTGATACCCATACCGAAATCATAAGAAGTTGACAGACCAAAACCGTCGCCGTTGGCGTTACGTACGCTGCGATCGCCGTTGTTGGTGCCTTCGCCGCTGCCTGCGTTTTCATTTTTACCCTGATACTGCAGGGCGAAGTTCAGGCCGTTAACCAGACCGAAGAAGTCATTGTTACGGTAGGTCGCTACGCCGTTAGCGCGGCCGGTCATAAAGTTATCGGCCTGGGTGTAGGAGTCGCCGCCGAACTCTGGCAGCATATCGGTCCAGCCTTCTACGTCGTACAGTACGCCGTAGTTACGGCCATAGTCGAATGAACCGTAGTTAGCGAATTTTAGACCCGCAAACGCCAGACGGGTCCAGGACTGGTTGTCGGCGCCTTCGGTGTTGTTCGCCTGAACGTTATATTCCCACTGACCGTAGCCGGTCAGCTGATCGTTAATCTGAGTTTCGCCTTTGAAGCCAAGACGGACGTAGGATTGATCGCCATCTTTAGATGAATCATCGGAGAAATAATGCAGACCATCTACCTTGCCATAGAGGTCCAGTTTATTTCCGTCTTTATTATAAATCTCAGCAGAGTGAGCAGCGCCAGCAGCTAACAATGCCGGGATAACGAGGGCCAGTACTTTTCTTTTCATTTAGACAATCCTTTAACGGTTTTTGTTTTAGCTTCCTCCTGGGAAGTGAACTCATGCTAAATGAGCAAATTAAGATATGGTAAATATCAATTGTTACGATATGAGTAAAATCTAAAATAAATAATTCAACTGAAATGGTGATAATTATAATGAATGATTTTGTGAAATACATACAAAATAAAAATTATACACGGTGATTTTAATATCGTATTATCCGCCCGTTATATGCCTTTTATTGTCATCTAAGAATTTATGTTGCCCTCCGTTCCTGAGAATGGTTTTTATTGAGCGGTAAAATGACAAGCCCGAATGAATATTCGGGCTTTTTTTATGGGTGGCTAAAAAAGCGTCAGTAAATTAGCTTTCGGTTGCCGGTTTTTCCACCTTACCGGCCAGCTGGGCAAGGAAGTCATAGCGTTTTTGTAAATCCGCCGTCGCATCCTTCCACAGCTGTTCCGCGACTTCCGGCTGCTGCGCGTTAAGGCGGCGGAAGCGCTGCTCGTTCAGGAGCGTTTCTGCCAGCGCGTCTGACGGCGGACGGGAGTCCAGCGCCAGCGGAAGTTTACCTTCATCGGCGCGACGTGGGTCAAAGCGATACAGCGGCCAGAATCCGGTCGCGGTCAGCTGACGCATCTGATCGTGGCTCAGCGCCAGATCGTAACCGTGTTCTTCGCAAGGGCTGTAGGCAATAATCAGCGACGGGCCCGGATACGCTTCCGCTTCCTGAATCGCTTTTACCGTCTGGTTCAGCTGCGCGCCAAGGGAAATCTGCGCGACGTAAACGTGGCCGTACATCATCATGCTGACGCCGAGGTCTTTGCGCGCCTTGCGCTTACCGTGTTCGCCAAACTTGGTGACCGCCCCCAGCGGGGTGGCTTTTGATGCCTGGCCGCCGGTGTTGGAATAGCATTGGGTATCGAGCACCAGAATATTGACGTTTTCGGTCAGGCTCAGCACGTGGTCAAGACCGCCGAAGCCGATATCGTAGGCCCAGCCATCGCCACCGATTAGCCAGATCGATTTCTCGACCAGCGCGTCGGCGTCGGTTAGCAGCTCTTTCGCGTCGGCTTCATTTGCCAGAACCTTACGCAGCTCGGCCACCTGTTCGCGGCGTACTTCAGGCGTTGCTTCCGCGTGCAGCGCGTCGTTAAGCGCGGGCGGAAGTTTATCGGCGAACTGCGACAGCAGACGCATTACGCGCTGACGGTGCTGATCGACGGTGAGGCGGAAACCGAGACCAAACTCGGCATTATCCTCGAACAGCGAGTTAGCCCACGCCGGGCCGCGGCCGTTGGCATCGGTGGTGTAGGGCGTGGAAGGCAGGTTGCCGCCGTAAATCGATGAACAACCGGTGGCGTTGGCAATCAGCATCCGGTCGCCGTAGAGCTGAGTCAGCAGCTTGATATACGGCGTTTCGCCGCAGCCGGAGCAGGCGCCGGAGTATTCGAACAGCGGGCTGATCAGCTGCGAGGTGCGGATATCGATACGCTCCAGCTTGCTGCGGTCCATTTCCGGCAGATTGAGGAAGTAGTCATAATTCACTTTCTCTTCTTCAACATGTTCAAGGCGCGACATCATATTGATGGCCTTGATTTCCGGGTTCTGCCTGTCTTTGGCCGGACAAACCTCGACGCAGAGATTACAGCCGGTGCAATCTTCAGGCGCGACCTGCAGAACGTACTTCTGGCCGCGCATATCGCGGGATTTAACGTCCAGAGAATGCAGGCTGGCCGGGGCATTTTCCATCGCGTCCGGGGAGACCACTTTCGCGCGGATTGCCGAGTGCGGGCAGGCGGCCACGCAGTGGTTACACTGGGTGCAAAGTTCTTCCTTCCAGATAGGGATCTCTTCGGCGATATTGCGTTTTTCCCAGCGGGTGGTGCCCATCGGCCAGGTACCGTCCGGCGGCAGGGCGGAGACCGGAAGCGCATCGCCGAGCCCGGCCAGCATGGCGGCGGTCACGGTTTTGACGAAATCCGGCGCGGCGTCGGAGACGACCGGCGGGCGGTTCGGGCTGTTGGCGTCGACCTGCTGCAGCGGCACTTCCGCCAGCGACTCGCGGGCCAGGGCCAGCGCCTGCCAGTTGCGTTCGACCAGCTCCTGACCTTTGCTGCTGTAGCTTTTAGCAATCGCCCCCTGCAGCTCCGACAGCGCGCTATCGCCCGGCAGGATCTGCGTCAGATGGAAAAAGGCCATCTGCATGACGGTGTTGATACGCGCTCCAAGGCTACACTCGCGGGCGATTTTTGCCGCGTTAACGATATAAAACCGCGCTTTTTTCTGATTCAGCGTAGCCTGGACTTCCTGCGGCAGACGCGACCAGACCTCTTCGGCGCCGTAAGGCGTGTTGAGCAGGAAAATACCGCCGGGCTTCAGGCGTTCAACCATCTGATACTTGTCGATAAACTGCAGCTGGTGGCAGCCGACGAAATCCGCCTGTGAAATCAGATAGGAAGAACGAATCGGCTTCTCGCTAACGCGCAGATGGGAAACCGTCAGGCCGCCAGCCTTTTTCGAATCATAGACGAAATAGCCCTGCGAGAACCACGGCGTCGAGTTACCGATAATCTTGATATTGTTTTTGGTGGCCGAGACGCTACCGTCGCTGCCGAGCCCGTAAAACAGGGCTTCCAGCTTCGCCTCCGACGGCAGCGTGTTTTCTACCAGCGGCAGCGAAAGATTGGTGACGTCATCGTAGATGCCGACGGTAAAGCGCGGCTTGGGTTTAGCGGCGCTCAGTTCGTTGAATATCGCCAGGACGCACTCCGGCCCGAACTCTTTTGAAGAGAGACCGTAGCGGCCGCCAATGGTACGCGGCAGGGTTTCTCGCTCGCCGCGGTTGAAGGCTTCCGCCAGCGCGGTCATCACGTCGAGATACAGCGGCTCAGCCTGGGCGCCCGGTTCCTTGGTGCGGTCAAGCACCGCTACGGCGCGGGCGCTTACCGGCAGCGCTTCCAGCAGGTGGGCTGCGGAGAAGGGGCGGTAAAGACGAACTTTCAGTACACCGACTTTTTCACCGCGGCTCAGCAGTTCATCAACCACTTCCTCACAGGTGCCGATTGCGGAGCCCATAATCACGATAACGCGCTCGGCTTGTGGATGGCCGTAGAACTCAAACGGTTTGTACTGACGCCCGGTGGCGGCGGCAAAATCGTTCATCGCCGTTTCAACGTGCGCGTAAACCGCGTCGTACCACGGGTTAGTTGCTTCACGTGACTGGAAGTAGGTATCCGGATTCGCTGAGGTGCCGCGGATTACCGGATGTTCGGGGTTCAGGGCGCGCTGGCGATGTTCATCGATTTTATCCTGCGGCAGCAGGCTGAGAAGGGTATCGTCCGCCAGCGGGGCGATTTTGTTGATTTCGTGCGAGGTGCGGAAACCATCAAAGAAATGAATAAATGGCACCCGGCTTTGCAGCGTGGCGATATGCGAAATCAGCGCAAAGTCCTGGGCTTCCTGGACGCTGCTGGCGCAGAGCATCGCGCAGCCGGTCTGACGCACGGCCATGACGTCCGAGTGATCGCCGAATATGGAGAGCGCGTGGGTTGCCACGGTGCGGGCGGCGACGTGCAGAACAAACGGCATCAGCTGGCCGGCCAGTTTGTACAGCGTCGGGATCATCAGCAGTAAACCCTGCGATGAAGTAAAAGAGGTCGAGAGGGCGCCGGTTTGCAGCGCGCCGTGTACGGTGCCGATTGCCCCGGCTTCCGACTGCATTTCGACGACGCGGGGGACATCGCCCCAGACGTTTTTCAGCCCGTTGCCCGCCCAGGCGTCCGCCTGCTCCGCCATCGTGGAGCTGGGCGTGATCGGGTAGATGGCGATAACTTCACTGGTGCGAAACGCGACTGAAGCAACCGCGCCATTACCGTCGATAGTGATCATATCAATACTCACATTGCTAAATTTTTGATAAAAAAAGTTTTTATGCCCATTGATACACGCTGAGCACTCGCTGAGCTCTTCTGCGAAACCGCTATCGGCGCGATTCCACCGGTAGCGGATAAGTTCGTATCTCACCTGCCTGGTAACGGGGTTGCGTTACCTGCATCGCTACGGGCAGGGTGACCGGGTTTGTGAATCACTGTTTAAGTATAGACCCCAGAGGAACATGATTTTTTGATCTCCAGTAGCGACAAAATCCATAGTTCAGATAAATTAATTCAAGGTATTACATAGGTGCCTACGTATGAACGACACCCTACACCAAAATCAGTGGCGTCATTTTTCCATAAGTAGCAGTGTGGCGAATTTCGCCAGTCAAAGCCTCCTGACCGACAACACTGTCTTAATTACCTGTAGGTAATTTATTCGAGTTTTGCTATATTTTAGATACCTGATGGTAAATGGCGTTAGAATCATTGCGATGGATAAATACGAAATCAGACGACAGCGCTTGCTCTATATCCGTGATAATTTATGCGGCGGTAAGGCTGTTGATGTGGCCCGAACCCTTGGACGGGAGCCTTCTTACGTCTCAAGGATGCTCTACCCCGAAGGCAAAAAGCAAAAGAAAAGGATAGCTGACGAGATGGTCGAACTTATTGAATCTTCGTTCAATCTGCCCCGTGGATGGATGGACGGTATCACCGGTAATATTGATATCGAGCGAGAACCGGTAGAGGATTCGCCGCAGATGCCATATGTCATTGAGGTTCTGGATGCCCAGGCCAGCGCAGGGCCGGGCTGCATTGTCTCCAGTGAGGTTGATGAAACGGTGAATAGCATCACCTATGACTCTGCCGGCGCGCTGCGGCTTTTTGGTAACCGGCCCGCAGAGCATATCAAGGTGATCACGGTCTCCGGCGATAGCATGTCCGGCACCATTGAGACCGGTGACTACATTTTTGTCGATGTCTCGAAAGACTACTTTGAAGGTGACGGCATTTATGTCTTTTCTTTTAAAGGCGCGGTGCTGGTGAAACGTCTTCAGTTCACGGCGGATGGGCTGCTCGTTCACTCGGATAACAGCAAATATGCGGACTGGACGATTGGCGAAAGCCATGAACAGTATCTGAAGATCATTGGTCGCGTGATTTATAGCCACAGCGTTAAACGCTTTGTTTAAAGGCGTTCATTGCCGCGCAGCTTCGCCATCCTGTTTCTGTCATAAACCCTGAGCTCAGCCATAAGCATTACCCGGGTATGCCACCTGTACGCCGGGCATACCTGCGGCTTCTCACCCCCCAATCCTGTGACCCGCTGTTCAACACTACCCGCCTCGGACCTTTTCAGCTGTTTTTACGCGGCATACCACTTTTTTTTCAAAAATATTTTCAATATTTTCAATTGGTTAATGTGTTTTTGTCATAAAGTATACCTATGGGTATTTATTTTTAAATAACCCTGAGGTATTCTTCTGTCATCAGCTTGATAGGCAGCACTATCCGGATGATGAAATACAACGATTCATAACTGAATCTACGTGGCTGAAAAGCCAGCGCCATGGCGCAGTGCGCTTTGGGGTGAAGCCATTGGCAAGGATCCGATTGCCGAAGGCATTCCGCCAAAGCCCATTAAAGGAGACCGCAATGTCCCGTAAAACCGCGTTTAATGGCTCCGCTGCGGGCCGACGTCGCGCGCAGCGCTCCCACTTACAAAATCCGCAAACGCTCAGTTCAGATCTTATCCATCGGCCCACTCCGTCCCGCGCTCAGATTCAGGCAAAAGGGAAGCACCATACGCCTGAACGTATTGAGGACGCATTGCCGATTAAATTTGTGGCACAGGATATTTTTTGGCAGCGCGAGGAATATAAACGGCAAATTGAGCGAGCGACCATCATTTATCAGCAAGAATTTGCACACCAGTATGCGCAGCCAGGAACCTGGCTCTTCCAGAGGGCAATTTATGCGCTTGGTTTGCAAAAAAGAAAGAAAGTAACGGCGAGGTAACGCCTTAGTGCCAGGAAAAATGACCCTGCGCTTCGTTATTTACCATCATAACTCATAGTGAAAGAAGGGAGGGTATATGTCCGATCCTGTTTCCGGTACGTCGATAATTGTTGCTGGTGGATTAATGGGCGCTGGTATGTTTGGCCTGGTGACAGGTATTGATTATGGCGTTGTTTTTGGGGCTTTTGCTGGCGCGGTATTTTATGTAGCGACGGCGGTTAATATCACGCGCTTTAGACTCGTCGCCTATTTTATGACTTCTTTTATTGTCGGCGTTTTGGGTTCCGGGTTAATTGGTACGAAGCTGGCTATCTGGACCGGATACAATGAACGACCTTTAGACGCGTTAGGCGCCGTGCTGATATCCGCGCTGATTATTAAGATACTTACGTTCCTGAATAATCAAGAACTAACCGACCTCTACAAAATACTAACCCGCAACAATAGTGGGCGCCCGAATGGGAAATGAACTTCCCGCGCTGCTTAATGCCGTTCTCTGCGCTTTGATCACCCTAACCTTAATG
Organism: Klebsiella sp. CN_Kp106; assembly: GCF_040064575.1. Taxonomy (NCBI): domain Bacteria; kingdom Pseudomonadati; phylum Pseudomonadota; class Gammaproteobacteria; order Enterobacterales; family Enterobacteriaceae; genus Klebsiella; species Klebsiella sp. CN_Kp106. Next base: position 52,113 of record NZ_JBEAIG010000045.1, read on the forward strand.
TTTTATCGGCGCGCCCGGTACAGAAGGTATCGACCATGGATATCGTATACGGCTTATTTACTGGTAATCACCTATGCCAGCATACCGTTTCGTTATCTCTTCGGCTTGTATACGTCGACCCACTGGTTGGTTGTTACCGTGAATTTTTTTGTCTTTATTGCCGTGTTCCTGGTGAGGGGGAATATTGCGCATTTAATCGATAAATGAGGAATAAATGAATAAAGATGAGATTTTTAATGCCATTCTGGAAAAGGAGGGCGGTTATGTAAATCATCCTGATGATAAAGGAGGTCCGACAAACTGGGGGATTACTCAAGTCACCGCACGGGCTCATGGTTATGATGGCGATATGCAAAAACTGACGCGCCAACAGGCGCTGGATATTCTCAACGCTGACTACTGGATTGCGCCCCGGTTCGATCATGTTGCTGAAATATCTACCGCGATCGCTGAAAAACTGTGTGACGCCGGGGTCAATATGGGGCCTGTTCTGCCGGGTAAGTGGCTTCAACGCTGGTTAAACGCTTTTAATCATCGTGGGGTACTTTATCCGGATCTTATAACCGATGGTGTTATTGGCCCCAGGACCTTAAATGCCTTGAGCCATTATGTTATTCGAAGAGGCAGTGAAGGGGAGCTTGTACTGCTACGGGCATTAAACTGTAGCCAGGGGCAGTATTATCTGGAGTTAGCAGAAAAAAGTGAGGCTAATAAATCATTTATATATGGTTGGTTAAGGGCTCGGATAGCTATGTAATTTTCTGTTTTATTAATCTAATTCGTTCAGTAACTGAAATCTGGAGAAAGTGAATATGTATACATCTAATGATTTAACCCTCTCAATGTTTTACTCATCTGCCATTGCTGAGGAAACTGGTAATAAAGTCGCAACGCTCACCGTTCAAACCATGGGGCCATCAGCGGAAATTTTACAAATCAGTAAGTTGCACTGTATTACTGATGAAAATAAAGCGAAACGTTATAGTGTTGGCGAGCAGTTTATTGCTAATGGCTCCGACTCTCTTCTCGCCGCTATTGAAACCTGGTGGCGTGATAATTCTGCGGCTCTCATTGAAGAGTTAATGATTGAAGTTATGGATTTTATTTTGAGTAATGTTAACCAAAATGCAACCTGGATCGGCCAGTATGGTATGAAAATTTTTGAAAATGAGCCGGTCGCAAAACGTATCCCTGATAGCGTATTACAGAACGGCAGTCACACAAATTCCTGAAAAGTGATGTGGTGTTAAAGCGTAATCACTATGGCGCAACAATAAGTCATAATTAAACAAGCTATTCGCATTGATAAAATGCATTCAAATATTTAAATATCAATAATGGAGATATTATTATGGGTTTTGCTCTGCCTAATGGCTCAACCGTTTTTGTTGGTTCCGGTCTTGGTTCTCCCGTATCTGTGAGTACGGTTTCCAATGCTGAAGGTGCGGTATTTACCGTTGCTGAAAATCATAACCTTAAGGTTGATGATGTCGTGCTGATTTCTTCGGGTTGGGGTGTAATCGATGGTTTAGTTGCCAGAATCACCGCACAAACAACAAATAGCGTAACCATTTCGGTCATTAACTCCAGCGACCGGAATTTTTTCCCGGCTCATGCCGGTGGCGGGAAATTACAGAAAATCACGGAGTGGACTGAGATTCCACAGATTACGGAAGTCGCGCAGTCGGGTGGTGAACAGCAGTATGCACAGGTACAGTTTCTGGCAGACGATCGCCAGCGTAATATTGGCACCTTTAAGGCGGCTAAAAGCCAAACCTTTACCTTAGCGCATGATGCTTCTTTACCGATCTATAAAGTATTGGGCATGGCGGATCGCTACGGCCAGGTGTTACCGCTACGCATGTTTGTGCCTAATGCGAAGGAGTATCGCTATTGGTCCGGCGTTCCGTCATTTGATCCGCAACCAGTGACCGCGGTGAATAGCGTTGAAACTGTACAAGTCGCGTTTTCCATTCACTCTCGGGATATTACTTTCTATAAATCGGAAGATTAATCGTTCTCCTTATCTGTGGAACATAAATTAAATTCAACTGGGCTCCTGCGGGAGCCTTTTTTAAGGGTATTTATGAGCGCTATTTTCAAATTACAACCTAACCCTGTTTTTAAAGCTGATGTTGCTATTCCTCGTGCCGGTGAAGAAGACGGAGTGCTGAATTTTACGTTTAAGCATCGGCCAATAAAAGAACTGGCAGAGCTAGAAGATATTGACGAAAAAACGGTCTGTGATTTCTTACTGGAGATCGTCGACGGCTGGGCATTATCTGAACCCTGTACGCGAGAAAATATGGGCGTGCTGGTAGATAACTATCCGGGGGCCGTTAAAGCAATAATGGCTACTTATTATCAGGAGCTGACGGGAAATCGCGAAAAAAACTGATTGCGGTTGCCTCTGCATTCTATACGCCTGAACCATCAGCGGATGAGCTAAGCGCATTCGGTCTGACAGCCGAAGACTATGACGATATTGTCATCAACGTCTGGCCCGATATCTGGCCTGCGTTTGTGGTCTTTCGCACGGCCAGCACGCAGTGGCGCACCAGTCCAGGAGGGGTTATCGGTCTGGACTACAGTGTCCTCGCATGGCTCATGAGGGTTTATGATATAGCTGATGAGGTAACCGCAATAAACGATATTCAGGTAATGGAACGGGTGGCCTTGAATATCCTGAATAAACTACAGAACTAGCCTGGGTTTTAGCAGAAGTATGTTCACATTATTAATCAATGTAAACCAGATAAGTAGTTGGTTTATTCTTTCAGGAGATAATCAATGGCGGGTGATACAACAATAACACTGCGCATGAATAACAGTGAACTGGAAAAAAGCAATCAGCTTCTGGATAAATATCAACAGAAAGTAACTGTCGCCAGCCGTAAAAGTGAAGAGTTTAATAAGACTTTTCGTGCTGCAACAGATATCCAGAAAAAGCATACGGATGGCCTGAAAAGGTTAATACAGACGTTACCCCTTCCTCCAGCCAGAATGGGACCCATACTTCAGGATATGGTAAAGAAATCTGAGGATGAGACCTACAATATAACGTCAGGCTCTAAAAGTTACTGGGATTCACTGGCAGGAATAGGTAGCCCTCCAAAAGAAGAACTGGGTAATACGCCAAAAGTTTTTCGCCCAGGCGCAAATATGGAAGAGCGTTCTGACGATGATACGGAAAAAGGGGGGAAGAGCGATTGGCTCGGCGGTTTAATGGCAGGAGCCAAAGAGGCGTGGGATAAATTCCTTAAGGATGGAGAAAACGTTCATGGCAAGCTTAAGGATTTAGCTAAAGACGCCTTCAGCTCAATGGGAAACTCGCTGGTGGAATATATAACCACAGGAAAGGCGAATTTTAGTGATTTCCTGATGACCTTTCTGAAAGGGACGCTGAAGATGCTTAGCCAATTATTGTTGGTAAAAGCCATGCAGGCTTCCTTTAACGCGATGTCGAATTCCGGCATTGGCTGGGTAGCATCCATCGGGAAAGTTTTCACGGGCCACTCCGATGGAGGCTATACCGGAGACGGGGGTAAATATGAGCCGAGAGGGATTGTTCATGGCGGCGAATTTGTTTTTACCAAAGAGGCGACCTCGGCGATAGGGATTGGCAACCTTTACGCCATGATGCGCGGTGCGCAGGGGTATGCGGGCGGCGGCTATGTGGGAACGGCATCAATGCAGGGACTGGGTTCTTCAGGCGCAGGGCCACTGACCATTCAGACCTCAGTACTTATTCAGAATCAGGGCTCAGAACCGCAGGCGGCCGACAATAACGGCGCGTTAAATCGCGCCTGGCAGCAGACGATAGACCGTTCCGTTCGCGCTGGCGTGGCAAATGAATTGAGGCCTGGTGGCCTTATCTGGAATGCAAACCACGCACGTTAATTTTTTGATTCCCGGAGAAGATATGGCAATAGAAACCTTTACCTGGCGAACGCAAATACAAGCGGGTTTGCAGGGGGATTTTAATTTCACCGTTCGCGAGGCTCGTTTTGGCGACGGATATCAGCAGATCGTCGGCGATGGTCTACATTTTGAAAAACAAAGCTGGCCAGTGACCTTGACCGGAGAAAAGGAAGAGATATTAGCCGTGCTTGAATTTATGCGGCGTCATGTAACGAAGTCGTTTATCTGGGATACCCCTGCGGGGGAATCCGGGCTTTATCGTGTTAGCGCCGATTCACTAAAACTTTCGCCATTATCGAGTCAGATAATGACGGTAACCGCCACATTTAACCAGGCATATGCACCATGATTACAGCTGATTATCAAAAACTTGAACCCGGGAGTGAAATACGTTTACTGGAAATTGATGGCAGCGTCTTTGGCATGGATGATGTCTTATATTTCCACGGGCACAGTATCGCCCATAGCGAAGCTGAAATCCAGGCTGCTGGAGGGGACGAAACGCGTTTGCCTGCAAAATCCATTTGGTGGCAGGGCAATGAATATATGCCATGGCCTTGTATTATTGACGGGATTGAATCCTCTACCAGCGGTCGGGACGCGCAACCATCGCTGAAGGTGGCAAATATTGATGCTTCGATTACCGCGCTGTGCTTGTATTACGATGACCTGGTTCAGGCGAAAGTCACCATTCACGATACGCTGGCAAAATATCTCGACGCACGTAATTTCCCTGAAGGTAATGCGAGAGCCGACCCCACGCAGGAAAAACGAAAAGTCTTCTTTATTGATGCCAAAAGTGAGGAGACCAATGAAGCGATTGAGTTCACTCTTGCCAGTCCAATGGATTTGCAAGGAATAATGATCCCAACGCGTCAGCTGCATTCTATCTGTACCTGGTGTATCAGGAATAAATACCGCAGCGGCGATGGTTGTGATTATACAGGTCAGCGATATTTTGATAACAATAATACACCTGTTACCGATCCGGCGCTGGATGTTTGTAACGGCACTTTGTCGGCCTGTAAATTACGCTTTGGCGAAGACAATGAGCTGCCTTTTGGTGGTTTTCCCGGCACATCTTTAATTCGGAGCTAACATGCGCCAGAAAGTTATCAGGGCTATTCAGGTGCATGCTCAGGAGCAATATCCTCGAGAATGCTGCGGTGCGATTGCCCAAAGGGGGCGGGTAGAGCGCTATTTCCCCTGTCGTAATATTGCCGATGCCCCACAGGAGCATTTTGTTCTTGCGCCGGAGGATTATGCACGGGTAGAGGATTGGGGCACCGTAACGGGGATCGTCCACAGTCACCCCGACGCGACGACCCAGCCAAGCGAGTTGGATAAGGCTCAGTGTGACGCGATGTTGTTACCCTGGCATATTTTCAGCTGGCCGGAAGGCGATTTTCGTACCATTTATCCGCGAGGAGAATTGCCGCTGCTGGAACGTCCGTTCGTGCTTGGCCATTATGATTGCTGGGGACTGGTAATGAGCTATTTTCGCCAGCAGCATAATGTTGAGTTGACGGATTATCGTGTGGATTATCCGTGGTGGGAAGATGGCTACCCTGATAACTTTTATCATGATTGTTGGTATGAATGTGGCTTTCGCGAGTTTGATGGCCCGCCGCAGCCGGGAGATATGATTATCATGCAGGTACAGGCAAATAAGTGGAATCATGCGGGTATTCTCCTTGAGGGAAATATGCTGCTGCATCACCTGTATGGTCATTTAAGCCAGCGAGTGCCGTATGGGGGATACTGGCAGGAAAGAACGGTGAAAGTTTTGCGCTATCATATTAATGATAATGCGTTGACTAATGAAAAAATCTGAAAGACGTTGGGATTTTAAATCACCCGATATGAAATGCGTTAGCAAGTGAATGTGATTCAACATCAGAGGGCTGGACTTGCTCTCGAGTCAACTCAGCGTACGATATTATCAATGGCGGAATAGATGCTTATGATTTATTCATAATGTCTGCTGCAGATGGAGTATTTATGCAAGAACATATGGTCAGAATAGAGTTGGGCGGTATTCTTGGTAAGAAATTTGGCAAATCTCATTGTCGGATGGTGGCAACGGCATCTGAAGCGATAAGGGCTTTATGTTGTACTATCAATGGATTTGAAAAATTCATGAACAACAGCAAAGCTATGGGATTAACCTATGCTGTTTTTAAAGGAAAGAAAAACATTAGCGAGGATGATATTCCTTTCCCCATCAACGATAAAGTAATACGAATTGTTCCTGTCGTTATTGGTAGTAAAAAAGCTGGCGTGCTACAGACGATATTAGGTGTTGCATTGATCGCGGTCGCTTCAATCGCCACTATGGGCACTGGAGGGATATTCGCCGCGATTGCTGCCGGCTCCGGGTGGGGAAGTGCCGCAATGCTGGGGGCCTCAATGGTACTTGGTGGTGTTCTTCAGATGCTTTCTCCTCAGGTTCCAGGTTTAGCCAGTCAACAATCTCCTGAAAATAAAGCCTCCTACGCATTTGGCGGGGTCACGAACACCACCGCTCAGGGATATCCGGTACCGTTGTTATACGGCAAGCGGCTTATCGGCGGGGCAATTATTTCAGCGGGAATTTATGTAGAAGACCAGCAGTAAAATATCCGGCTTCTCTCATTTCAGACCACCTTTGAGGTGGTTTTTTTATGGACAAAATATCTATGACACAGCATCTCATTAAAGGTTGTAAGGGCGGGAGTTCAAGCCCGCGTACCCCAACGGAACAGCCTGATGATTTACAGTCTGTTGCGAAAGCAAAAATTCTCATTGCGCTGGGCGAGGGTGAATTTGCCGGTGCGCTTACCGCAAAAGATATTTACCTTGATGGTACGCCACTGGAAAATTCCGACGGCTCGCAAAATTTTAGCGGTGTCGCCTGGGAGTTTCGACCGGGAACTCAGGCACAGAATTACATCCAGGGGATCCCCGGTTCAGAAAATGAAATTAACGTAGGAGTGGAAGTCTCCAGCAAAACGGCCTGGTCCCGCTCTTTTAGTAATACCCAGCTTTCCGCCGTCCGCCTGCGCTTAAAATGGCCATCTTTACTGAAACAGGAAGATAATGGCGATCTGGTAGGGAACGCCGTCAGCTATGCCGTTGATTTGCAAACCGATGGTGGTAGCTGGCAGACGGTGCTGGAGAGTGCGGTAAGCGGAAAGACCACTTCCGGCTATGAACGATGCCACCGCATTGATCTCCCCCGGGCGACGACGGGTTGGGTTTTGCGCCTGCGTAAGGTCACGGAAGACGCAAATACCTCAAAAACTGGCGATGTTATGATGCTGCAAAGTTATGCTGAGGTGCTTGATGCAAAACTACGCTATCCCAACACGGCCCTGCTTTACGTTGAATTTGACTCTCGTCAGTTTAATGGCTCTATTCCAAAAATTGCCTGCAGTCCTCGCGGGCGGGTGATCCGCGTTCCTGATAACTATGACCCGGAGACCCGCCAATATTCAGGCATCTGGACCGGAGCATTCAAATGGGCGTGGACGGATAACCCGGCCTGGATTTTTTACGATCTGATCGTCAGCGATCGTTTTGGCCTGGGGAATCGTCTTACCTCAGAAAATATTGATAAATGGACGTTGTATCAGGTAGCACGATATTGCGATGAACCCGTCCCCGATGGTAAAGGTGGGGAGGGTACCGAGCCGCGCTATTTATGTAACGTCTATGTTCAGGATCGCAACGATGCCTATACGGTGTTACGCGATTTTGCGGCCATTTTCCGTGGCATGACCTGCTGGAGTGGCGATCGGGTGATTGCTCTGGCGGATATGCCTCGTGATATTGATTACACCTATACCAGGGCTAACGTCATCAATGGTCGTTTTCACTATGCCAGCAGCAGTAGCAAAACGCGCTATACCAACGCGCTCGTCTCATGGTCTGATCCAGAGAATGAGTATGCGGATGCGATGGAGCCGGTTTTTGAGCAGCCGCTTGTCGCCCGCTATGGATTTAATCAGCTAGAACTTACGGCGATTGGCTGTACCCGTCAGTCGGAGGCCAACCGTAAAGGGCGTTGGGGAATTCTGACCAACAATAAAGATCGCGTAGTGACTTTTTCAGTCGGACTGGACGGTAATATTCCACAACCCGGCTATATCATTGCGGTGGCGGACGAAATGCTGGCGGGAAAAGTCAACGGTGGCCGTACCCGCGAAGTGGATGGCTGCGTTATTACGCTCGATCGTAAAACGGAAGCGAAAGCCGGGGACCGTCTGTTATTGAACCTGCCATCGGGGGGGACGCAAGGCCGAACCATTGAGAGCGTCGATGGACACGTCGTCACCGTCACCGCTGAATATGCCGAAAGACCAGAACCGGAATGCGTATGGGCCATTGAGTCTGACTCTCTGAGGGTCCAGCAATATCGTGTTGTGGGTGTTAAAGATAATAACGATAGCACCTTTGCAATTTCCGCAGCCGCTCACGATCCGGATAAATACGCCAGGATTGATTCCGGTGCGATTATTGATAGTCGGCCAATCAGCGTTATTCCTCCAGGGAAGCAAAGCGCGCCAGCTAATATCGTTGTTGAGTCTTATTCCGTGGTTAATCAGGGGATTAGCGTTGAAACGCTGCAGGTTCACTGGACGGCAGTACAGAATGCCATTGCTTATGAAGCACAGTGGCGCCGCAATGAAGGCAACTGGATAAACGTGCCCCGGAGTTCCGTTGCCTCGTTTGATGTCAGCGGAATTTATGCCGGCCGATACATCGTAAGGGTGCGCGCTATCAATGCCGCGGAAGTGTCGAGCGGCTGGGCATATTCGCAAGAGAAAACGCTGACCGGCAAAATCGGCCTGCCTTCGGCACCTGTTTCGCTGACCACAACATCCCTTCTGCATGGCGTTCAACTAAACTGGGCGTTCCCGGAGGGAAGTGGCGATACGCAAAAAACCGAGCTGCAGTACAGCCCAAATCCAACCGGCAACGGCGCGATGGCGCTTTCTGACGTAACGTATCCGGGAAACTCGTATCAGCAGATGGGCCTGCAGATTGCGGCGACGTTCTGGTACCGGGCACGCATTGTCGATCGCCTTGGTAACGAAAGTCCGTGGACCGTCTGGGTGCAGGGGATGGCCAGCGACGATATCGGGGAGTATTACGACAAGCTGACCGATGCAATTAAGGACACCGAAGCCTGGCAAGAATCTCAGCGGGATATGGAGGAAACCCACAAAACGCTGACGGAAACCGCTGATGCCATCCGTGAAGAGGTCGAGCAGCAGGTTAACGAAATAAACCAGAGCATTAATGAGACCGCCGGGGGGATCCGTAAGCAGGTTGATGGGCAGATAGCGACGGTCAATAAGTCGATGACAGAGAATATTGACCTCGTTAATCAGACCCTCAATGACGCCATCTCGACAGTAAACAAAAGCATCAACGATGCTGTGAGTGATATTAATACTTCCGTCGACCAGCAGATAGCAGATGTCAATAAAGCCCTGACTGCGGGGGACTCGGCGTTAAAATCCCAGCTGCAGACGGTTGAAAACGGCCTGAAACAGTCCATTGCTCAGGCAAATACGGGCTGGGATAAAGCGGTAAAACATGAGACCGCTGACCGCATTGCGGACGTCAACGCGAAAGCGGCGCAGGTGGCAGACCAGCTGCTCAATGAAAAAAATGAGCGGGTGGCCGCCATCGATAATCTGCAGACAATTATTCAGGATGGGGACGAGTCACTGGCGCGTCAGATCGCTGAAATCTCTGCCGGTAGTGGGCAGCAGTTTGATTCATTCAGTATCTGGTACTTCGATAAAGACAATGAAGGGTGGACCGAGGACGATGGCGGTCAGGTGCCGATGCAAATCACGGACGAAGGCTGGCTGAAAGCATCGAACAGCACGGCCTCCTGCCGTTCGCCAAACGGGCAAAAAATCCCGGGTTCCTCCTATCGCACCGTCATGCTGCGTATTAAGCGCGTGGGTAATCCGGCATGGAAAGGGCGGCTTTACTGGATTGGTACAGAGGAAACCGGCTGGAGTGATGCCCGCTCGGTGACTATCGCCGAGCAGGAGTTTGATGGCGAGGGTATCAGCGTGGTGGCCATTTCCGACGTGAACTGGAACGCGTCCGGCACGGTTCGCCGTTTTCGTCTCGATCTGGCCCAGGGGCAGAATGCCGACAACTATTTTCTGATCCACTGGATATCCGTTGGGCGCCCGGCGCCGGCAGCAAGTACGGCAGCTCTGCGTAATGAGGAGATGGCGCGGACGCAAGCGGATGAGGTAGAGGCGCTGAAACGTTCCACGCTGGCGGCTCAGATCAGGGGAACCTCTGACAGTAACAGCCTTGCAGACCTGCGCTCCGGCCTGCTGTATCAGGAGATGAACGCGCGTATCACCGCCGATAAAGCAGAGGTGACGGCCAGAGAATCGCTGCAGGCGCAGTTCAACGACAATAAATCCTCGGTGGCGGAGGAACTGAGCTCCCTGACGACAGCGCAGAGCGCGCAGGCCAGCAAAATTAGCGGTCTGGAAACCAGTCTGGGTAAAAAAGCCGACGCAACCGCGCTCCAGACGCTGACGCAAAAGGTCGAACAGCAGGGCACCACGTTAACCAGCCAGGGAAATACGCTGACCTCGCTGTCTAACCGCGTCGGGAAAACGGAATCGGGCGTGGCCGCAAACAGCAATGCCATTACGGGCCTGCAGTCCAGCGTCAGCCAGCAGGATAAAACGCTGACCAGCCAGAGCAGCGCCATCGCAAAGTTGCAGAACGACCTGACCACGACGAATGCCAGCGTCAGTAAAAAGGCTGATGCCAGTGCGGTCACTGCCTTAACCAATCGTGTGACCGGGACGGAAGGAAACCTGGCCACGCAGTCTGGCCAATTGACAATGCTGAAAAACTCCCTGGCTGAGGGGAGCCTGGTCAGCAATGGCGGAATGAATGTTGATTTATCCTTCTGGGAAAACTCCGGTACCGGTTCGGCGTTCACTTATGATTCGGGTGAAAAAGCCCTGAAAACCACGACTGGCTCCATTCGCGTCGCCAACGTCACGCGTATCCCCGTTGAGGCCGGACTGACTCTCACGGTCTCTTTTGAGTACCGGACTTCGGAAACGGTTAACAGCGTATCGTCTGACACCGTCGGTGTGATAGCGGATTTAGGCAATCCGATCGCCTGGTTATCGTCTATATCACCGTGGCTGAGTGGGGTAACGACCAACTGGCAGACGAAAACCGTGGAACTGACCATTCCGGCCAATTTTACCGGGCGTTACGTTTATCTGCGATTTGCCGCCGGGGGCTGGACACCGTCAAACAGTGCACGTCTGTATATCCGTAAAGTCGACGTCTTTTCATCGACCGGGGTGTCAAAGAAAGCGAATGCATCGGCGGTAACAGACCTGACCAGCCGGGTCGACTCGGCGGAAGGGAAACTGGTCAGCCAGAGCCAGGCGATCGCAAAGCTACAGAATGATCTGACAACGACCAACGCCACCGTAAGTAAAAAGGCGGATCAAAGCGCCCTGACGTCACTGACCGGACGAGTGGAGAAGACGGAAAGCGGCCTGACTGCAGCGAATGGTAATATTACTTCCCTGACCAGCGCGATTGGTGCTGCAAAAGCTGCAGGGGATGATTATATTCCTAACCCGGCGCTTGAACCTTCCTACGACCGCATGGGTTATGACGTCGTTTCAGCCACTGCTGCGGGTGTACCTGTAGATTGCCCGTTTGCGTATGTGGTTCGCCTGGCCGGTCGCGACCATGTACCTAAAATCAACAATGTTGCGGTGACTCCGGGTGATGTTTTCGAGATGTCGGCGGTGGTTGCTTGCGGAACCGGACAGGCGGATTTTAATCTCTATATCGCTAATGCCACTTCAGCGACAGGTGGTATCAAAGCGAGACTTTCCGGCGGGAATACCAAAGTCACCGCAGCGTGGAAACGCGTGACATGGCGCTTTACGGTGCCGGCCGATACGAATTTTATGCGTCCCTTCCTGCAGGTTAATCAGAGTTCACCCTTTGGTACGGTCTGGTATGCGGCAGACTGGCATCTGCGCAACGTTACTGCAGCGCAGAGTGCACAGAAAACCGCTGATGCAACAGCAAAAGCGGTGGACTCCCTGACGACAACAGTCTCTGTGCAGGGCGATACGCTGAGCAGCATCGGTAGCCGGACCACGGCGCTGGAAAACGGTCTGTCAACGACGAATGCCAGCGTCAGTAAAAAAGCGGATGCGAGCGCGCTGCAATTGTTGCAGAACACAGTCACCGAACAGGGCAAGACGCTGACCAGCCAGGGCAGCAGTCTGACGAAGCTGGATAACAGCCTGAAGGAAACTGTCGCGGCTGTTGATGCCACAAAAGCTGATGCCGATGCTTCCCGGGCGATAGTCGGAAATCTGTTAACAAATCCGTCTTTTGAACGAGGTAAAGATGGTTACAGCGGCTGGCAATCAGCGACGTCAATACTCACAGCTTCTTCGCCGCATAGTGGCACCCAAATTCTTAAAGTGGTTCCAGGCAGCAGTGTCGTCTCGTTGCTTCAGAAGATTTCGTTTACCAAAGATCGCACCTACAAAATAGGTATCTTCACGCGTGTTTCAGGTGGAACAACAATGCCGTCAGGCACCGCTGGCAACAATAAGCTGCGTATTGGTGATTCTGACGGGCCACTGAAGGAGGTTCAGTTTAACCCCGCGACGCTGCCCACGAGTTCTGTCTGGCAGGAAATTTCGGGCACATGGAAAGCCACGAAAACCGCAGTCCTTGACGTCTCGCTCATGGTGCTGCTGGCGACGGGAGAGCAGTATTTTGATGATTTCTATCTGGTAGATGTGACTGATGAAACCAATATTGCGGTCAGCGCCACCGCCATCAGCAACCTGACAAACCGGGCCAGTAGCGCTGAAGGAAAGCTTGAGAGCCAGAGTCAGTCCATCACAAAACTGCAAAACGGACTTGCCACTGCCGACCAGAACATCGAGAAAAAAGCCGATGCTTCAGCCGTCGCTTCGTTAGGCAACCGGGTTACTGAAGCTGAAGAGAAGCTGACGAGTCAAAGTAACAGTATTACCCAGCTAGAAGCTTCACTCGATAGCGCTCGCGATACCGGTGAGAATCTGGTTGAAAACTATGATTTCAGAAACCAATTAAATGCGTGGAATCTGCAGAATGCCGGGCGCATTGTGTGGGGAGCATCAAACGGGGAGGGTGCTCCCGGTGTGATAATCACGCATACGGGTGACGCAAGTAATCCTGGATTAATGTCGAATAACGCTAAATGGTTCCCGGTAAGTTCATCACGCCGGTTCCGTTTTAAGGTACGTGCAAAATTAATCTCAGGTTCAGGTGGGATTTTATGCCGCATCTTTAATTCGAAGACCGCTGGTACTTACACCCAGACGCAGGCTGTTGTAACCAGAAAAGATGGTTTTGAAACGCTGACGGTAGATATACCCGCGTTGCCGGCCACCACCACAGACGCAAGGATTGCTTTTTATGTATATCCGTCCGCGACAGTTGTTGCCGTCGACAGCATTGCCGTTTATGACGTTACCGATGAAACCGTGGGTTCGGCCAATGCCAGCGCAATCAGTGATTTGACAACACGGGTGACCAGTGCTGAGGCGGGAATGACCTCTCAGGGAGCGGCTATTACAAAGCTGCAGAATGATCTGTCAACCACCAATGCGAATGTTAATAAGAAGGCTGATGCTACTGCATTAAACGCGTTATCTAATCGTGTAACGCAGACTGAAAAGGATATCAACAGCCAGGCTGACAGCATTACCAGCCTGAACAGCACGCTGAATATTAACGCCCGCAAAGGCTCAAACCCGTGGCTGGACGGAACGTTTGAAACTTATGACGTTAATCAGAACCTGGGTGGGTCTGCGCGAGTTATTAGCGGAGTCAGCTACTCGGGCGGCAAATGCATGCGCGTGACGCGTGCACCGAACACTACCGGTAACAGCGACGACCTAATCGGTTCACGCCTTGCCATTCGCGACGCGGCAGTATTCAGGGTTGAGTTCTGGGCGATGATGCCATCCGGTGAAACCCCCTCAGGCGGCTGGGTCACCGTGGTCGGCCTCAACGTGCAAAATGATGCGGGCGCAAACTCATGGCTGGGAGCTGCTAATGTCAGCGAAACAGCGCTGGCCGGTCGTGACAAATGGGTTAAATTTTCCGGGTATGCAAAAGCCACCGCGAAAGGTGCAACCCGTGCCGTTGTTTGGATCTCTACGCGCGGGGCGAACGGCAGCAACACGCCGGGTTATAATCTGTTTATCGACGACATGGTTATTACAGATGTAACCGACGCTTACAATGCGCAGAGCACGGCAGACGCGACCGCCTCAGCTGTTGATTCCCTGACGACACAAGTCTCTCAGCAGGGTGATATCCTGACGAGTGTCGGAAGCCGGACCACCATGCTGGAAAACGGGCTGAATACGACAAACGGCAACGTCAACAAAAAAGCCGATGCTACCGCTCTGCAGACGCTCCAGAATACCGTGACGGAACAGGGCAAAACGATGGCCAGTCAGGGTAGCAGCCTGACGCAGTTGAATAACTCCCTGAATGATGCCACGGCCAGCCTGGCTGCTGATGGTAAAATTCCCGGCAACCTGATTTCCAACGGTTCATTTGAACGCGGCCAGGAGGCTTTCACAGGATGGGGAAGCGTCGGGTCCGTTATCAGTGCACAATCGCCCAACTACGGCAGCAAAATAGCGATGTGTGGTGTGGGCCTGGCCGGGATCTCTCAGAAAGTACCGGTCGTCAAAGGCAACACATATAAAATCGGTGTGTTTGCCCGTGCGCAGGGCGGTTCGGTCATGAGTGACCAGGGTAATAACAAACTGCGTATTGGTCAGTCGTCCCTGTTGTACGATCGCCAGTTCAACACCGCGAACCTTCCAACCAGTTCATCATGGATTGAATTGACCGGAACATGGAAGGCAACGGTAGACGGGATGGTCGATGTGGCGATCTACTCCTCCCTGAAGTCTGGCGCGCAGTATTTTGACGACTTCTATTTTGTTGATGTTACAGATGAAGTAAATATCGCAGCCAATGCCGGGGCCATCAGTAGCCTGACCACGCGTGTGACGAGCGCTGAAGGGAAGCTGACTAGCCAGGGTAGCAGTATCACGGAGTTGACGAACGACCTGACTACCACCATTAACAACGTTAATCACAAAGCGGATGCCGCCGCGTTGGCTGCTCTGACCAACCGGGTGACGAGTGCTGAAGGAAAGCTGGAGAGCCAGAGCAGCAGCGTCACGTCGCTGAATAACAGTATTGCGGCCACTCAGTCTGATGCCGACGCAGCAAAAGCGATTCCGGGAAATATGCTGGCGAATAACTCATTCGAGCGCAGTTTTGACGGATGGGTGAACTCAGGCTGGAGCATACTGGCGGCGCAGAACCCTAAGTCCGGAAAGTACATTATCCAGGCGACAAAGACATCCAGCGGCTCTACGGCCTGCGATCAGAACGTAAACCTGATTGCGGGGCATACATACCGCATTGGCGCGTGGGTGCGCAAGTCGGGTGACTTTGCGGTCAGCAATGCCAGTAATACTAAAATCAGCATCCGTAATAGCTCAGGGCCGCTGAAAGATATTCCGATAACAACCAGCATCGGAACCGGCTGGACGGAGATCTTTGGGGACTATAAACCGTCCTCCGA
Source organism: Klebsiella sp. CN_Kp106 (assembly GCF_040064575.1). NCBI lineage: Bacteria > Pseudomonadati > Pseudomonadota > Gammaproteobacteria > Enterobacterales > Enterobacteriaceae > Klebsiella > Klebsiella sp. CN_Kp106. Next base: position 67,726 of record NZ_JBEAIG010000045.1, read on the forward strand.
TGCTGCACTGACTATTTCCCTGCGTTCCAGCCTGTCGGCCGGTTATCTGTATGCAGATGATGTATTTTGCATTGATGTCAGCGATCAAGTGGCAAATACAGCGAACGCTTCGGCACTTACTGCCCTGAATACACAGGTCAAAATTGACGGAGGAAATATTGAGGCTAATACCCGGGAGCTTAAAAGCCTGAAAGCTGATTTAGGGACCAAAGCGACGGCCAGTGCAGTGAGCGATCTGAACGCCAATGTGCAGGAAATCGACGGTACATTAAAGGCTAGCGTAGAGAAGGTAGATGGCCTGGATATAACGGTCGGAGAACTGAAGGGTAAAGTTAAGACCCAGGGAGAGACGATAGCGGATTCGGAAGGCAAAATTAACTCGATGTACTCAATTAAAGTTGAGACAAAAGGTGATAAGAGAGTTGGCGCAGGGATGGTATTAGCCAGTGATGGTTCGACAAGTGACATCATTTTTAATGCTGATCGTTTCTCTATTTTTAATGCCATCAGCAAAACCGCCGTGCCGGTGATGATTGCGGAAGGTAACGAGTTGTATATTGATTCGGCGCGAATTAAAAACGGCACGATTGATATTGCCAAAATCACAGATCGACTTTCCTCTACTAATTATGTGGCCGGATGGAGAGGCTGGAGTATTACCAAGAGCGGAAGTAGTGAATTCAATAACGTTGTGGTTCGCGGTGAAATTCAGGCTGATACAGGTACTTTAAATAATGTAGTTATTAATGAGAGTTGTAATATCCTGGGAACCGTAAGGGCTAATAAGATTATTGGAGATGTTGGCTCATGGGCAATCAATATTGCTCAGCACCGCTCCCGTCGAATTGCGAAAGCACAATGGGCCTGGTTCGATTTGCTTGCTGTTGATCGCCAGCCGTTCGAGCAACGAGTGCAGCTTTTAGGCGCGCTTCGCCAGGACGACTCAATTAATATTACGGGTGGAGGTAAATTAACGGCAGGTATGGAGTACAAGAGTTATGAAGGTGGCTCGTTGAGTATGGGTAAACTAGGGTACTGTATTCTCATGCTGGGTACCGGTGATACTTCAGGTGGCGGTCCCATGACCTGTGCGCTCTCTATTGATGGCGTTTTATATAAGCAGGAAAATGGGAGTATGGAAATTCAGTCAATGGACTTCATCGTTCCGCCAGGTACCGGCCAGACTGTTGTGCGTTATGGGTACTATCTGGACAGAAACGGTGGTATGACGGGCGTAATCTTGTCACGTTTTCACGCGTTTGTTATGCGTAATTCAAATATTATTCGAGGCGTTTCAAGTGATTAAAAGGCTAAGCTCTGTTCTAAGGTGATGATTTACCAGACCACGGATTGCGCAGTGAGTTAAATTTAATAGCCTGAAATACAAACCGAAACGGCGCCCTCATCATGGATGACATAGTGAGGGCGCTTTGCGTTCTGAAACTGAGGATGAATAAAAGCGACCAAAAAATTTGCTAATAAATGTTAATACAGCGCATAAATACGTACTTCGCCTCTCGACGCGGCGCGCTGAGCTGCCTATTATCCTTAGGCTTGTTCATTTTAAGATGTATCTGAGGGGAGAGAAGATGCGAGCTGCGTTTTTAGTGGGATGTGCTGCGCTGTTACTGTCGGCGTGTAGTAGCAATGATGAACCTGTTCAGCAGGCAACGGCGGCGCACGTGTCGCCGGGAATGCGTGCCGCGATGAGCAGCTCCGGCCAGGCAAACTGCGCCATGGTTGGCGGCTCGTTATCGGTCGCCCGCCAGCTTGATGGCTCCGCTATCGGCATGTGCGCATTGCCGAACGGCAAGCGCTGCAGCGAGCAGGCGCTGGCAGGCGGAAGCTGCGGTAACTATTAATTCATCAGGTCGGCGAGCTTATACACCAGCGTCTGGTCGGCGGTCGCCAGCGTTAGCTGCGTTTCCGTCAGGTCGACCTGCGCGCCTTCGCGCAGCATTTTGCTCAGCGTGGCGTCCAGCGCGTTCAGCTGCGAGTCCGTGCAGAGCATGCGGGTCATCGCCAGCTCTTCAACCTTCAGCTCGCCGTCCGAGACTTTGCCCGTGCCGCTGAAGCGGTTGCACATATTACCTGAAACAGACATCTTGCCCGTAATGGGCATTTTTTCGCCGAAGCTCAGCTCCTGCGGCTTATCCGCGGCATTCAGCGGCTGCCCGTTAACGCTGGTCAGCACAAAACGGTGATGCTGAAGCTGTTCCGCTCTGGTTGACACCTTGCTGTTATAAACGCAGCCCGATAGCAACATTCCCGCCGCCAGCAGCGCAGCAAACTTGTTCATTTAGTCTCCATAAATATTTATCGTATTAATAAATGAAGGGAATTGTAACTTTATCGCAGGCGATTACTGTGGGGATTATCTGAATGTGCCCCCCGCAGAGGAGGAGCACAAAAGGGAAAGGAATATCAGACCAGCGCGTTAGGGCAGGTTTCGCCAGCATCCACCTGACGCAGGTTGTCGAGGGTGGTTTGTGAAATGCTGATCAGCGCTTCCGCGGTCAGAAACGCCTGGTGACCGGTAAACAGGACGTTATGGCAGGCAGAGAGACGGCGGAACACATCATCCTGAATCACGTCATTAGACTTATCTTCAAAGAACAGATCGCGTTCGTTCTCATACACGTCCATCCCCAGCGCGCCAATTTTCTGATGCTTTAGGGCGTCGATTGCTGCCTGCGAATCGATGAGCGCGCCGCGGCTGGTGTTGATGATCATCACCCCGTCTTTCATGCGATCGAACGCGGCATGGTTCAGCAAATGGTAGTTTTCATCGGTCAGCGGGCAGTGCAGGGAAATAACGTCAGACTCCCGGTACAGGGTTTCAAGATCGACATACTCCACGCCCATATCCAGCGCGGCGGCGCTTGGGTAGGGATCAAATGCCAGCAGACGCATACCGAAGCCTTTCAGAATGCGCAGCGCGGCGACGCCGATTTTACCGGTACCGATAACGCCGGCGGTTTTACCGTGCATGGTGAAACCGGTTAGTCCTTCAAGGGAGAAGTTCGCATCGCGGGTGCGCTGATAGGCGCGATGAATGCGGCGGTTTAGCGACATCATCATGCCGATCGCGTGCTCTGCGACCGCTTCCGGTGAGTAGGCGGGGACGCGCACCACGCGCAGGCCCAGCTCTTTCGCGGCATCGAGATCAACGTTGTTGAACCCCGCGCAGCGCAGCGCGATGTACTTCACGCCGTGGGCTTTCAGTTCTTCGAGTACCGGGCGGCTACCGTCATCGTTTACGAAGATGCACACCGCTTCACAGCCGTTGGCGGTTTTGGCGGTCTTTTCGGTTAGCAGGAAGTCAAAAAATTCCAGTTCAAAGCCGTATGCATCATTGACGTGCTGCAGATACTTCTTGTCGTACTGTTTCGTACTGTATACAGCGATTTTCATAAGACTTTTCTCCAGTGATAATACCGTCACGGTAGCATAATTAAAATAATCTTACAAATGTTAAAAACTAGTTTAATCAGCAGGTTATAGTATTAATTCTAGAGCATATCGTAGAGTTAAGAAATCTCTTTAAAAGACAATACGTTTCATTAAAAGTTGAGGCTCAGCGCCCCTGGCGCCAGCAGGACCAGCGGCCAGAGTAAACCTGAACTGACGTTAGCGAGCTGAAACTGCCAGAGAGAGGTCCCGCTGGCGCCGGTGACCAGCGGCACGGTGGCGCGCAGCGGAGAGAGAAAGCGGCTAAAAAAGACCGCCCACGCGCCGTGGCGGCGCAGGAATAGCTGGCCGCGAGCGAGGCGTTCGGCATTAAGCCAGCGGATACGATGCAGATGGTGCCGGTAGCGGTAGCCCGTCAGCCACGAGAGCCAGAATCCGCCGATGGCGCCGAGGCTGGCGCTCATCCACATTAACAAAAAATGGCCGACGCTGGCCGATGCCAGGGTGCCGAACAGCAGCAGTCCGGAGGTACCGGGGATCAGCAGCGAGATAACGGCGCAAGATTTCGTGAACGTCAGCAGGAAAACCATCAGCAATACCAATGAATAGCGGCTCTGAGCGTATTCCATCAGCGAGATAATTAAGTCCACAGCACCATCCGTTTACGTTCGCAGGTGTGGACCAGTGTCGCAGGCGAAAACTAAACCCCGGTTAAATAGCCGGCTGGTGAATCACATGGCGGCGACTACGCTTAAACGGGATGGAAACTTTAACTCACAGGTCGAACGTGCCACAATAGCGGCCTCTCGGCTTTTACTTATTTCGAATCAGGATATTAGCTGCCCATGAAGGGTAAATATAAAGCCGCCATCGCGCTATTATTAGCCCTCGTGCTGCTACCGCTGGCTTTGCTATTAACGCTCACCCACTGGGTGCCCACGCTGGCAGGTATCTGGCTACCGGCGGGAACCCGAATCTCACTTAATGAAAGCCCGCGACTGACGCGCTCCGCGCTGCGTATTCCGGATCTGCGCTACCTGGTCGGCGACTGCGAAATCGCGCGCGTCGCCAATGCCTCGCTCTCGCGTCCCAGCCGCTGGCGTTTACATATCAGCGAGCTGGATATAAACAGCGCCTGCCTGAACAAGCTCCCGGAAAGCGAAGCCGCGCCGGGGGCGCCGAAAACCCTCGCCGAATGGCAATCAATGCTCCCTTACAGCTGGCTGACGATTGACAATCTGCGCCTGTCGCCGTGGGAGAAATGGCAGGGGCGGCTGGTGATGTCGCTAACGCCACAGCAGCAGGATATCGGCTATGCCGGTAAAGAGGTTACCCTCCAGGCGCGGCTGCGCGGCCAGGCGCTGACGGTCAGCGATTTTTCCGCGCGTCTGGTGGAAGACCAGGCGCCGGTGAAGCTGGTGGGCGAGTTTCAGATGCCGCTGGTGCCGGACGGTTTGCCGGTCGACGGCCACCTGTTCAGCACCTTTGAATTTCCACAAACCCCCGGTCTTGTCGATGCCGAGCTGGAGTGGCAGAAGAACCGCGGGCAGCTGCTGGTCACGCCGCGCGGTGAAGTGGAGCCGATGCTTGACCTGCCGTGGGAAATCACCCCGGATCGTATCGTCATCAGCGATGGCCGTTGGCACACCGAATACGCGGGCAACGCCTTGAGCGGCCGGGTTGCGCTTTCGCTGGGCAACTGGCAGCAGGGCACCGAGCAGATGCAGGTCAGCGGGCGTCTTAACGTGCTCACTCAGGGCCAGGCCGGGAAGGGCAACGCCGTGCTGAATATCGGCCCCGGTAAGCTGAGCATGGACAGCAGCGACATGCCGCTACAGCTGACCGGCGAGGCCAAGCTCGGCGATCTGATTTTTTATGCCCGACTGCCCGCGCAGCTGAGCGGGCCGCTTACCGCGCCGGTGCTCAATTTTCACCCCGGCGCGCTGCTGCGTTCGCGCGGGCGGGTCATCGATTCGTTGAATATCGATGAAATCCGCTGGCCTCTGGCGGGCGTTAAAGTGACGCAACAGGGCGTTGATGGCCGCCTGCAGGCTATTCTGCGCGCCCATGAGCAGGAGATGGGGGATTTTATCCTGCATCTTGATGGCCAGGCCGACAACTTTATGCCCGACCGCGGCCGCTGGCAGTGGCGCTACTGGGGCGATGGCCATTTCACCCCGATGCAGGCGCGCTGGGATGTTAAAGGCGCGGGCGAATGGGTTGATAGCGCCATTGTGCTCAACAGCCTGTCGACCGGCTTCGATAAGCTGCAGTATGGATCCATGCTGGTGAGTACCCCGCGCCTGACGCTGGAAAAACCGATCCACTGGCTGCGCGATGAGCAGCATCCTAAACTGACCGGCGCGCTGTCGCTGGATGCCGGGAAAACCACCTTCAGCGGCGGCAGCGAACTGCCGCCGTCAACGCTTAAGTTCAACATTGATGGCCGCGATCCGACCCGGTTCCGGTTCAGCGGCTCCCTGCATGCGCAAAAAATTGGCCCCGTGCGCGTGACCGGGCGCTGGGACGGCGAACGTCTGCGCGGCGAGGCGTGGTGGCCAAAACAGTCGCTGACCGTTTTCCAGCCGTTGGTGCCGCCGGAGTGGAAGATGAACCTGCGTGAGGGAACGCTCTACGCGCAGGTGGCATTCTCTGCCGCCGCCGAACAGGGCTTCGAGGCGGGCGGTCACGGTGTGCTCAAAGACGGCAGCGCCTGGATGCCGGATAACCAGATCAACGGCGTCGATTTTGTGCTGCCGTTCCGCTTTAGCGACGCCACCTGGCAGCTTGGCACCCGCCATCCGGTATCGCTGCGCATCGGCGAAGTCGTCAACCAGTTCACCGCGCGCAATCTGACGGCGGATCTCCAGGGCGCCTGGCCCTGGAGTGAAGACGCACCTTTACAGTTAAGCAACGTCAGCGTCGATATTCTCGGCGGCAAGCTGACCATGCAGCAGCTGCGGATGCCGCAGCACGATCCGGCGCTGCTGCGTCTGCAAAACATCTCCAGCAGCGAGTTAATTAGCGCGATTAAAGTGAAGCAGTTCGCCGTGTCCGGCCCGTTTAACGGCGCGCTGCCGCTGTGGCTGGATAACGATAAATGGATTATCAAGGACGGCTGGTTCAGCAATCCGGGGCCGATGACGATGCGTCTTGATAAAGACACCGCTGACGCGCTGGTGGCCGACAACGTCTCCGCCGGGGCGGCCATTAACTGGCTGCGCTATATGGAAGTGGCCACCTCGTGGACGCGGATCAACCTCGATAACCTCGGCGTACTGACGCTGAAGGCGACGATTAGCGGCACCAGCCGGGTAGAAGGCAAAAGCAATACGGTGCACTTAAACTACTCCCATGAAGAGAATATTTTTGACCTGTGGCGCAGCTTGCGTTTCGGCGACAATCTGCAGGCGTGGCTGGAGCAGAACGCCAGGCTGCCCGCGCCGCGCTGTCAGGACAGTCATACCTGTAAGGAACAACAATAATGATCAAACTATTCGCCGCCTTTCTGGCCACCGCGCTGCTGGCGGGCTGTACGCCACGTATTGAAATCGCGGCATCGAAAGAGCCGATCACCATCAATATGAACGTCAAAATTGAGCATGAAATTCATATCAAGCTGGATAAAGACGTTGAGAATCTGCTCAAATCGCGTAGCGATCTGTTCTGAGGCGATGATGAGAATACGACTGATAACCGCCGCGCTGGCGCTGGTGCTGTTCAGCGCTCAGGCGCAGGCCCTGACCCTGAATGAGGCTCGCCAGCAGGGGCGGGTCGGCGAAACCCTCAACGGCTATCTTGAACCGCTGCGTCAGGATAAAGAAACCCTTGAGCTGGTGAAGCAGATCAACGCCGCCCGCAGCGACAGCTATCAGCAGCTGGCGGATGACAATAATCTACCGGTGGATCAGGTGGCGAAAATGGCCGGTCAGAAGCTGGTCGCCAGGGCGCAGCCGGGCGAGTACGTGAAGGGCCTTAACGGCAAATGGCTGAAAAAATAGCTATCGGCAGCGCTTGCGATACTCCCCCGGCGAGACGCCGAAGCGCTGCTTAAAGGCGGTGGAAAAATGGCTATGATCGCTGAAGCCCCAGCTGTAGCCGATCCCCGCCAGCTTTTCGTCATCATGGGCGCTTTGCAGCGCGCGGGCGCACAAATCGAGCCGACGATTTTTGATATATTGCGCCACCACCAGCCCCTTTTCCGCAAACAGCCGATAGAGGCTGCGCACCGACATGCCGGTTTCGCTGGCCAGCCACTCCGGGCGCAGATGTTCCGCCTGAATCGACTCATCGATTAACGCCATGATTTTCTGAAACTGCTTATCGCGCCGGGACGGCTGGGCCTCCTGATGATGCAGCATCGGGCGCAGCAGGCAGACGATGGCCTCCAGCGCCGCTTTGCTTTCGCTGGCCGAGAGTTCGGGGCTGTTCATGCTTTCATGCAGCAGGCGCTGGCTGAGCTGGACCATCGGCAGGCTTTTCGCCAGCCGGGTAGCTATGCTGATTTCACTGCCGCGCAGCTGTTGCTCCAGCAGCGATCTTGGCAGCAGCAGGGAGGCCTGACGCGAGGTTTGCTGCCAGATAATTGAACAGGGACGAGACGCGTCGATCAGGGTGATATCGCCGCTTTCCAGCATCGCCTGGCGGCCATCCTGCTCGATCGTCGCCTGTCCCGCGAGCTGGAAGACGGTATAAAACCAGGCGTCGTTATCGCGCTGGATCTCTTGTCGGGTGCGATAAAGATTAATGCCGCAGGCGGTCACCGTGCTGACTTTCAGGTCGCCGGCATAGCTGGCGTCGATCTCACCGTGGAAATTATCAGCCAGCGGACGGGCGGCAAACTGCCCGCAGACCTGATTGATTTTTGCTAACCAATGCTGGTAGTTCTGCCCACGATTTGCCGTACTCATCGCGCATCCCTTGTAATAATAATGTTTTTGCATTGTTGCACTTATGATGCCGGAGGCAAGGGTCAACGGCGGAGTATATGAAAGAACTATTACCTGCTGCACATTTTCTGTCCGCCTCATCGACTTAATTGCGGCGCCTGTCACAGCGGCAACAGCGAATGTCACAGAGAAAAAAGCGTGAATCGCGACCCCGGCATAAACTGAAACCACTATCCGTGAACAATAAGGAAGGGGTATGTCCACATCACAGGTCGCGCTACTCGCCAGCGTGCAGCAGTTTTTAGACAGACAGCATGGGTTGTATCTCGACGGTGCGCAGCAGGCGGCAGAGAGCGAAAAGCGCTTAACCGTCTGGGATCCGGCCACCGGTCAGGCTATCGCCAGCACCGCGGATGCTAACGCCGCGGATGTCGATCGGGCGGTGATGTCCGCCTGGCGCGCTTTCGTTTCCCGCAGCTGGGCAGGGCGTACGCCCGCCGACCGCGAACGGATCCTGCTGCGCTTCGCCGATCTGGTGGAGCAGCACGGCGAGGAGCTGGCGCAGCTGGAGACGCTTGAACAGGGGAAATCGATTAACATTTCCCGCGCCTTTGAAGTGGGCTGCACGCTGAACTGGATGCGCTATACCGCCGGACTGACCACTAAAATCAGCGGCCGCACCCTCGACGTATCGATCCCCTTCCCGCAGGGCGCACGCTATCAGGCGTGGACCAAAAAAGAGCCGGTGGGCGTGGTGGCCGGGATCGTGCCGTGGAATTTCCCGTTGATGATCGGCATGTGGAAAGTGATGCCCGCGCTGGCGGCTGGCTGCTCGATCGTCATTAAGCCGTCGGAAACCACGCCGCTGACCCTGCTGCGGGTAGCGGAACTGGCAACCGAGGCCGGCGTGCCGGACGGCGTTTTTAACGTGGTGACCGGCAGCGGCGCCGGGTGCGGCGCGGCGCTGACCTCTCACCCTCAGGTCGCCAAGGTGAGCTTTACCGGATCGACCGCTACCGGTAAACAGATTGCCCGCGTGGCCGCTGACCGCCTTACCCGGGTCACGCTGGAGCTGGGCGGCAAGAACCCGGCCATCGTGCTGAAAGATGCCGATCCGCAGTGGGTTATTGAGGGATTAATGACCGGTAGCTTTCTGAATCAGGGGCAGGTGTGCGCCGCCAGTTCGCGAATTTATATCGAAGCGCCGCTGTTCGATACGCTGGTGAGCGGCTTCGAGCAGGCGGTGAAGTCGCTACAGGTTGGGCCCGGTATGCTTGAGAGCAGCCAGATTAACCCGGTAGTGTCGCAGGCGCACTGCGCAAAAGTGGCGGCCTATCTTGATGAAGCCCGTCAGCAGAAGGCAGAGCTGATTAGCGGTAACGTGGGGCCGAATGCGCAGGGCTACTATATTGCGCCAACGCTGGTGATTAATCCCGACGCCGGGCTGCGCCTTAGCCGGGAAGAGGTTTTCGGTCCGGTGGTGAACCTGGTACGCGTGGCCGACGGGGAAGAGGCGCTGCGCCTGGCCAACGACAGCGATTTTGGCCTGACCGCCAGCGTCTGGACCCGCGACCTGAGCCAGGCGCTGAGCTATACCGATCGCCTGCAGGCGGGGACGGTGTGGGTCAACAGCCATACGCTGATCGACGCCAACCTGCCGTTCGGCGGCATGAAGCAGTCCGGTACCGGCCGCGATTTCGGCCCCGACTGGCTGGACGACTGGTGCGAAACAAAGTCGGTCTGCGTACGCTACTAGCCGCCTGTTCCCCGGTGGCGGCTGGCGCCTTACCGGGGCTACAAGCGAGTAACTTGCGGATTCTGTCGCCAGTCCTGCGGCAAAATCCGCGCCTCGATACCTCAAATCCGGCTCATCTCCGTATGCCCTGTGGCGCCTTTCTCCGGGAGTAAACCGTCACTCCAGCAAGGACGGGTCGGCGTCGATCATCATCTGCTTCATCTCTGCAAAATGCTGGCGTGAAAAGTCGGCGATCCCCTCCCAGTCCTGCGCGGTTTTCTCCGCCACCGCATCGGAGAGCACTTTCAGCGGCTGCCCCGTTGACCAGGCGGTCACCAGAATCTGGCAGGCGCGCTCCAGAGTCCAGATATCATCGAAAGCCTCGCCAATCGACGGTGCGGTCACCAGTACGCCGTGGTTGCCCATCAGCAGCCGGCGCTTGTCGGCCAGCAGCGACGCCAGACGCGCGCCTTCCGCCGTGGTGTCCGCCATGCCGCCGTACAACCTATCGACGGCTACCCGATTGAAATAGCGCGCCGTGTTCTGATCGATCGGCGGGATATGCGGCGTCTCGAGGCAAGCAACGCTGGTGGTATACACCGGATGCAGGTGCAGTACCACCCGCACCTCCGGCAGGCGCTGGTGGATTTGCCCGTGAATCGCCCACGCCGTGGCGTCCACGTCCGCTCGCCGGGCGCAGGCTTCATCATCGGCGTCCAGCAGCAGCAGGTCGCTGGCGCGGATGCGCGAAAAGTGTTTCCACTTCGGATTCAGCAGGAATTTTTTGCCGTCCGCCGAGATGGCCGCGCTAAAGTGGTTGGCCACCGCTTCGTGCATCCCGAGATGGGCGATGATGCGAAAGGTCGCCGCCAGGTCGATACGCGTCTGTTCTTCATAAGAGCGGGCCATATGATTACTCCGCTTTCGGCATTAGAGTCTGCAGATCCTCTGGCGTCGGCGCCTGGAAGTTATATTTCTTCAGCAGCGCGGCGTATTCCGGCGTCGCGCTGTATTTCTTCAGCCCTTCCTCCAGGGCGGTTTTCACTTCGCTATTGCCTTTTTTCACCCCAAAGCCGTTGAGCACCGGATAAATTAAGGTTTCGGAAGAGATGGTCACCCGATCGCCAAGCTTGTCGATCACGCCGCGCGCCACCGCCGCATCGGTGATTTGCGCCTCAACCGCCCGCGAGAGCAGCGCCTGGGTGGTTTGCGGGTCGGTGGTGTATTCACTGAGCGCTATCGGCTTCAGGCCCTTTTTCACGCAGTAGTCGGCGGAGAGCTTTTGCAGCTGCGCCAGCCATGACGTCGCCCCCATTGAACCAATTTTATGACCGCAAAACTCTTCCGGCGTTTTCGGCTGATAGTCGCTGCCTTTCAGCGCGAGGATCGCTTCGCCGCTTTTCAGATAGGGCACCATATCGATAACCTTCAGACGCTCGGCGGTGATGTACATTGACGAGTTGGTGATATCGAAGCGTCCGCCCTGCAAGCCCGGAATCAAATTCGGAAACCGGGTATCAATATTCACCGCCTCGCGGCCCATGGTTTTCGCCAGCCCGGCAAGAAACTCGATATCGAACCCGGCGGGCTTGTTGTTTTCCATATATTCATACGGGAAAAAGGTCATATCCGAACCGGCGGTGATTTCCCCCGGCTGCTGGAAGGCCTGGGCGCTAAAGGACGACAGGGCGCCAGCGGTGCAAAGGAGCAGGGCAGCAGGGCGGAAAGCTTTAAAACGTTTCATACAACCTCCAGAGAGTGGGCAAATTACATGCTGGCGCGATCGGTACCGGCCTGCTGGACGAAAAAGGATGCGCCGCGCGGTTTTTGCGGCAGGCGTAAATGATTCACGGTACTGCGCACCAGGCCGCTCTCTTCCCCGGCAACCATCTGCCCGGCGTGCGCGCTGGGCAGCGGATTTTCGCCGTACGGCAGGGCATCTTCCGCCGCGTAGACGCTGATAAACAGCGTCCGCGGCAGGTCGGTTTCATTGGGGCTGGAGGCGTGGAGCAGACGAGTATGCATAAAGCACACCGATCCCGCCGGGCCGAAACAGGCCTGCGGCTGCTGGCAGTAGGTCGCTTCAACCTCCCGATCCACGGCGCCGGTAAAACGATCGTTTTGCCAGTGGGACCACAGCGGCCCCCGATGGCTTCCCGGCACCACGTTGAGCGGGCCGTTCTCCGGCGTCACTTCGCTGACCATCAGCAGGGCGGTGATGATGTCGTCATTGCTGTGGGGGGTAAACAGAAAATCCTGGTGCCATTTTACCTGCGTGGCGGTGTGCGGCAGCTTGGAGTTGATTTTGCTGTGATGGAAGCGGGTCCCGCTGCCGCCGATCAGCTGGCCGGCAATCGCCGCCATTCTCGAATCAAGCGCGGCGTGGCGGTAGGCGGCGGAAATCTCCGTGGGGGAACTCACACGGCGCAGCGACGGATGATGGGGCGCGTGATCGCTTTCGAGGTCGAAACGCGGCCGACCGTCCAGGGTTTCGCCCCACACCTCGCTATGCTGTCGGCTCTCTTCGACCCAGGCGTCGAAATCGGCCTGCAGCAGCGCGACATCCTCGGCGGAAAGCACCTCTTCGACAACCAGAAAACCCTGCTGATGAAACTGTTCGATTTGCCACTGCGCGATCATATTTTTCTCCTTTCGGGAACGGAGGCGTTAAGCCAAAGAGACATCTTTCAGGAAGGCGTCCACGCGCGGATGCTGGCCGTCGCGCATTGCCTGAGGCGTGTCGTCGCAGACCACGCGTCCTTTTTCCATAAACACAATTCGATCGGAAACCTTAAAGGCGAAGTTCATTTCATGGGTGACGATCACCATGGTGATGCCTTCATGGGCCAGCGATTCGATAACCTGCAGAACCTCGTTAACTTTTTCCGGATCCAGCGCCGAGGTGGGCTCATCGAACAGCATAATTTGTGGGCGCATCATCAGGGCGCGGGCAATCGCTACCCGCTGCTGCTGGCCGCCGGAAAGCTGATGCGGATATTTCCACGCGTGTTCCAGCATGCCGACTTTATGCAGCAGTTCGCAGGCGTGCTGCTTCAGCTCGCCTTCGCTGGCCAGATGGTGATAGCGCGGCGCCAGCAGCAGGTTGCCGAGTACGGTCAGGTGGGGGAACAGGTTGAAGCTCTGGAAAACCATGCCGATATTCTGGCGATGCTCGCTGTTCTCCATAAAACGCGGCTTCTGCTGCCCCTGGCGGTCAAGGTGAATAAAAGGCTGGCCGTTGATTTTGATCTCGCCGTTATCAATCTGCTCAAGGCCGTTCAGCAGGCGGATCAGCGTGGTTTTACCGGAGCCGGACGGGCCGATGACGGAGACCACTTCGCCGGGCTGAATTTGCAGGCTGACGGCGCCCAGCACTTCGACATTGTTATAGGCTTTATGCAGCTTTGACGCCTGCAGCGCCGGTTCCTGCGCGACGCTAACGCTGCGGGCCATTGCCGGACGCCGCGCGGTGGCCAGCTGCTGCATTTCTTCATCCACCAGTCGCGTGGTCTTACGCTGGGTGACGTCGAGCCAGGTCTCGAGGCGCTTAAGCAGGAAATCAAACACCGTGACGATCAGGATGTAGTAAAACGCCACCGCCGCCATGGTCTCCATGACGAGGAAATTCTGCGAATAGAGGCGCTGGCCGACCATTAAGATCTCGGTCAGGGAGATAACCGACACCAGCGAGCTGAGCTTGACGATGGCGATATACTCATTAGCCAGCGCCGGCAGGGCGACGCGCAGCGCCTGCGGGATCACCACACGCCACTGGGTGCCAGCATAGCGCAGCCCGAGCGCGCGGGCGGCTTCGCTCTGTCCTTTGGGAATCGACAGCAGTCCGCCGCGATGAATTTCAGCAATATAGGCGGCTTCGCTCAGCACCATCGCCAGCAGTCCGGCCCAGAACGGGTCGTTCAGCACCGGGGCGAAGGAGGGTAGCGCCTGCGGCATGTTGTAGACAAAAATCAGCAGCACCAGCAGCGGCATGCTGCGAAACAGCCAGATATAGAGGCGGGCAGGCGCGTTAAACAGCTTGCGCGGCGACTGTTTGGCCAGCGCCAGAATAAACCCCAGCACAATGCTGAAAGCCCAGGTCAGCAAACTTAATTTGATGACGGTCCAGGTGGCCTGCCAGAAATCGACATCGCTGAGCAGGCTTAACATATAGTTCCAGTTAAACGTCATGGGCTATTTCACTCGCCATAATTAACGGAAATTAAGGCGATTCCCCTGTTCTAAAATGGGGAGCCGCCGGCGTTCATCTTGCCATGACACTATGCTGGCTCTCTTCGACCGGTGGCAATTAGTAAATTTTTGGCCTTTAAGTTTAAAAAAACTATACAGCTATATTAACCTCAGGGAATTTAACGCAATTAATGAGAAACAGCATTGAAACAACTTAAAAACAATCACCCTTATTTTTAAACCTAATTTTTCGTAAAATGACAATTTGTGCAATATTGGGGCGCGCCGCGGGCGAATAAGGTGCAGGGCGATGCTTTATGGTGCAATAGGCGAAATCAGGCAAAAAAAGAGGGCGGGTTATTAAATAGAAACGGCGGCTATTTGCCGACGAGGTAAAGCGCAAACGGCATGGCACGATGCTTGCAGGCTGCTTATCGTAAAACTAAGCCCGTTCGTAATAAGACAATATTTTATCAATGGTGAAGCGATGAACCGATTTACCCTAAAACAGCTTAAATATTTCGTGACGGTGGTGGAAACGGAGAGTATCGCTGAGGCTTCCCGTCAGCTGCACATTGCCCAGCCGTCGATCTCTATTGCGATTAAAAACCTCGAAAGTACCTTCGACCAGCAGCTGTTTATTCGTCACCATGCGCAGGGCGTATCCCTGACCTCAAGCGGGCGGCGCTTCTACGATAAAGCTAAAGAGCTGCTGCGGCTGTCCTATGAGTTTGAGCAGAACTCGCGGGCGGATAAAGAGCTGGTATCTGGGACTATTTCCGTCGGCTGCTTTGAATCCGTCGCGCCGCTGTATATGCCAAAACTGGTAGCGGGATTTAAAAAAATGTATCCCGAAATCACTCTCCAGCTCTACGACGGCGAACAGCATGAACTGATGCACGGTCTGCACCGCGGGCGCTTCGATCTGGCGCTGGTCTACGACCTGGAGCTGGGTCACTCCATTCATAAAGAGCTGCTGAACGCCCCGCATAAACCCTATGCTTTGCTGCCCGCTTCTCATCCGCTGGCGCAGAAAAAATGCGTCACGCTCCAGGAATTAAGCCGGGAGCCGATGATTTTGCTCGATGCGGTCCCCAGCAAAAACTATTTTGTCTCGATATTTAAAGAGAAAGGTTATCACCCGGAAGTGGCCTACAGTTCGCCGTCCATAGAAATGGTGCGCTGTATGGTCGGGCAGGGATTAGGCTTTTCGGTACTGGTTACCCGTCCGCTGTGCGATATGACCTATGACGGCGAAAAGCTGGTGCAGCTGGATATTGCCGACGAAATGCCCGCATCGACATTAATTATGGCGCATCTTGCCAATAATGAACCCACGCGTCCGACGCAGCTATTTATGGATTATTGCCGCAGCATAGAATTAACGCCGCATCAGCACGCGTAATTTAATTAACGCGGCCGAAAGCGTTATTTTTTTGTCGCGTCATTCAGCCTCGTAAATTTCTATTCAGACGATCGTTTTATAATAATTTACCATTTCATCACACTTACTTAACCTGAGTTCTGTCAATCCCGGCGGATAAGCCGGACAACCGTGCTTGAAGGACACAGATATGACAGAGCAGATTACAGAGATCGATACCCTGGTGGTAGGCGCGGGGCAGGCGGGCGTCGCCATGAGCGAGCATCTGACGCATCACGGCATTCCGCATCTGGTGCTGGAAAAAAAGCGCATCGCTGAGGCCTGGCGCAGCGGCCGCTGGGATTCGCTGGTGGCCAACGGCCCGGCCTGGCACGATCGGTTTCCCGGCATGACCTTTCCCGGCTGCGACGCCGACAGCTTTGTCGCCAAAGAGCAAATCGCCGACTATTTCGCCGCGTATGCCAAAACCTTTAATGCACCGATCAAAACCGGCGTTGAGGTCTTTAGCGCCGAGCGCTTAAACGGCCGTCCGGGGTTTCGCGTGGAAACGTCACTGGGCGTGATTGAGGCGCAGCGTATCGTCGCCGCTACCGGGCCGTTCCAGCGCCCGGTGATACCGGCCATCGCGCCGCAGGATAGCGCTGTACAGCAGATTCATTCTGCGCACTATTTCAACCCGCAGCAGCTTCCGGAAGGCGGCGTGCTGGTGGTTGGCGCGGGGTCGTCCGGCGTGCAAATCGCCGATGAGCTCCGCCGGGCGGGGCGCGCGGTATGGCTCTCCGTCGGCGCGCACGATCGCCCGCCGCGCCGCTACCGCCAGCGCGATTTTTGCTGGTGGCTGGGGGTGTTAGGGCTGTGGGATGCGGCGGCCAATCAGCCCGGCAAAGAGCACGTGACGATTGCGGTCAGCGGCGCGCGCGGCGGTCATACCGTTGATTTTCGCCAGCTGGCGCACCAGGGAATTACTCTGGTCGGACAGACGCACGGCTTTACCGAGGGCAAAGCCGTTTTCCGTGCCGATCTGGGGGACAACATTCGTCTCGGCGACGCCTCCTATCTGGCGCTGCTCGACGCCGCGGATGAGTATATCGCTCGCAACGGGCTGTCGCTGCCGGAAGAGCCGGAAGCGCGCTTTTTCCTGCCCGACCCCGATTGCCTGACCCAGCCCCTCACCGAGCTCGACCTGGCAGCCGCGGGGGTGAGCTGCATTATCTGGGCTACCGGCTATACCACCGATTACCGCTGGCTGAAGGTCAACGCCTTTAATGAACAGCAGCGCCCGCAGCATCATCGCGGCGTTTCCAGCGAACCGGGCGTCTATTTCCTCGGTCTGCCGTGGCTCTCCCGCCGTGGCTCAACCTTTATCTGGGGCGTCTGGCACGATGCGAAATATATCGCCGACCAGATTGCCATTCAGCGCCAGTATCAACGCTATCAACCTTCCTGCTAATGCCTGATTTGAGGACGCAACCTATGCCAACCCATACCCGTATTCGGATGTTTAACACCAAAGAAACCTATCCCAATCAGACGCTCAATAACGATCTGTGCCAGGCGGTGCGCGCGGGAAATACCGTGTACGTTCGCGGTCAGGTGGGTACCGATTTTGACGGCAATTTGATCGGCCTGGGCGACCCGCGCGCCCAGGCAGAACAGGCGATGAAGAACGTTAAACAGCTGCTGGAAGAGGCCGGCAGCGATCTGACGCATATTGTGAAAACGACGACCTATCTGATCGACCCGCGCTACCGCGAACCGGTGTACCAGGAAGTGGGGAAATGGCTTAAAGGCGTGTTTCCTATTTCGACCGGCGTGGTAGTGTCGGCTCTCGCCCAACCGCAGTGGCTGATGGAAATTGACGTCACGGCGGTGATCCCTGACGACTGGCATGCGCAGGAGGCACCATGACCCTCTCTATTTCCGCCCTGTGCCCGGAGTCAGGTCAACTGGGCATTGCGATTAGCTCATCCAGCATTGCCGTCGGCGCCCGCTGCCCGTGGCTGCTGGCGGGCGTTGGCGCGGTGTCCAGCCAGAACATCACGCTGCCCGCGCTCGGACCGCAGATCCTTGCCGGGCTTGAGGCGGGACTCACGCCGCAGCAGGCCCTGACGCAGGCGCTGGGCGAAGACCGGTTTAGCGATTATCGCCAGGTGGCGGTCATCGACGCCAGCGGCGAGAGCGCCGTGTTCAGCGGCGAGCATACGCTCGGCATCTGGCAGCTGGCGCAGGGCGAGAACTGCGTGGCGGCGGGGAATATGCTGGCCAACCCGCAGGTGATTACCGCCATGACGGCGGCGTTCGAAGCCGCCAGCGGCGAACTGGCCAGTCGCCTGATCGCGGCTTTGCAGGCGGGTATCGATGCGGGCGGCGAAGCCGGGCCGGAGCACTCGGCGGCGCTTAAAGTCGTGGAGGATTACGCCTGGCCGGTGGTGGATTTACGCGTCGACTGGGCGGAAGAACGCCCGGTAGCGGCGCTGGAAGCGCTGTGGCTGGCCTACGAGCCGCAGATGGAAGCGTACATCACCCGCGCGCTTGACCCGCGCGAAGCGCCGACCTACGGGGTGCCGGGCGATGAATAACCGCGTGCGTGAGATCCTCGGCGCGCTGCTGGCGTTTGATACCACCAGCCGCGAGTCGAATCTGGCGCTGATTGCCTGGATCGGCGACTTTCTGCGCGCGCGCGGCGTGGCGTCGCAGCTGTTTTATGACGACGAAGGGCGCAAGGCAAACCTCTATGCCCGCCTTGGGCCAACCGGCCCCGGCGGGGTGATGCTCTCCGGCCATACAGACGTGGTGCCGGTGGATGGTCAGGCGTGGACGGTGCCGCCGTTCGCCCTTACCGAACGCGACGGGCGCTACTACGGTCGCGGCAGCGCGGATATGAAAGGGTTTATCGCCTGCGTGCTGGCGTCGCTGGAGGCGTTTCTTGCCGCGCCGCTGCGGATGCCGCTGCACCTGGGGTTCTCTTATGATGAGGAGGTTGGCTGCCTGGGCGTGCACAGCCTGGTGGATTTTCTCCGCGCCTCCGCCGGGAAACCGGCGCTGTGCATTATCGGCGAGCCGACCGACATGCGCCCGGTCTACGGCCATAAAGGCAAGCTCGCGGTGCGCTGTCGCGTGGAAGGGCACGCCTGCCACTCGGCCTACGCCCCGGAAGGGGTTAACGCGATCAGCTATGCGGCCAGGCTGATTTCCCGGCTGGACGCGCTGGGTGAAAGCCTTGCGCAGCAGCAGGATAGCCGGTTTTCGCCGCCCTCGGGCACGCTGCAGGTGGGGACGATTCACGGCGGCGCGGCGCTGAATATCGTTCCGCAATCCTGCTGGTTCGACTTTGAAATTCGCTATTTACCCGGCACGCGCCCGCAGGCCGTGACCGACGCCCTGGGCGATTATGCCCGCGAGCAGCTGCTTCCGGCGATGCGCAAGGTGGCGCAGCGCAGCGATATTCATTTCCAGACGCTGAGCCACTATCCGGGGCTGCTGAGCGACCCGCAGTCAGAGTTCGCCCGCTGGCTGGCGCAGTGGTGCGGCAGCGACGATTTCACCACCGTCGCCTACGGCACCGAAGGCGGCCTGTTCGATGAGGCGGGCGTCGCGACGCTGATCTGTGGGCCGGGCAGCATGGCGCAGGGCCACAAGGCGGACGAATATATCAGTATCCCCCAGACCGAACGCTGTATGGCGATGCTGGAAAACCTTTGCGCCTGGATGCGCGCCGATCCCTCCGATTCTCTTCGCTGATTTATCAACACAGGATGGCGACTATGCAAAACCCGAACTCCCCGCTTATTGATCAACAGACCGTCGACCGCTGGCAGGCCGACGGCGTCGTGATACTTAAAGGCGTGTTCACGCCGTGGATCGAGAGCCTGTCGCGCGGCGTCGCCGCGCTGATGGCGAACCCCAGCGAGTACGGTCACGCGCGAACGGTGATCCCCGAGGACGGCTCGGCGCCGTTTTTTCAGGACTATTGCAACTGGCAACGAATCCCGGAATTTCGCGATTTTGTTTTTCAGTCGCCAGCGGCGGAGATCGCCGCGGCGCTGATGGGGTCGCAGACGGCGAAGTTTTTCCACGAGCACACGCTGGTGAAACAGCCCGGCGGCAGTACGGTAACGCCATGGCACCACGATCAGCCCTATTACTGCGTGGAGGGGCGGCAGAATGTCAGTCTGTGGATCCCGCTCGATCCGGTAGCGGAGGCGATTTCGCTGCGCTGTATTCGCGGTTCCCATCGCTGGGACGATGAGTTCAGCCCAACGCGGTTTAACGGTTCAAAGCTCTATTCCCATTCGCGCTTTAAAGAGCTGCCGGACATTGATGCCCATCAGGAGGATTACGATATCGTCAGCTGGGCGCTGGAGCCGGGCGATGCGGTCGCTTTTCATTTCCGCACGCTGCATGGCGCAAAGGGCAATTCAACCGCCCGCGCGCGGCGGGTATTTTCCGCCCGTTGGGTAGGGGATGATGCGACATTCGCCGACCGCGGCGGCGTGACGTCGCCGCCGTTTCCGGGGCTTAAGCTTCGCGACGGAGAGCCGCTTGTCGCCGATGAGTTTCCGCAGGTCTGGCCGCGGTAGCGGGCCCAGACCACGTTGCGGATAGATGTTTTTACTCTACGACTGAGGGGATCCAAAGCCCATTCCCTCTTCTTTTTCTGGTTGTTCCAGTTGCCAACCAGCTTTGTCATAAGTTCGGTTGAATGCTCACAATGGGTCGTATCCCTGCCGCAAAGGTAAGCGGGCCAGAGGTTCACAGTGAGTTTTAAACTGTTGGCGATATGCTTCAGTAGCGCATCAGAGGTTTTTTATCTGGGGGCAAAGCCGAAATTTTTCAGATAGCAAAGAAGGACGGCAAAACCAAAACGGCTGGCGGGTTTATGTTGACCACTTATAAGGCCAGATCATGCTTACTGAATGTCCCACTTGGACTGCGTTAATTCATCGTCTGGCAATGCGAGTAATGATTCTCTTCCGACAGAGAAAAAATATGCCTCCTTGCCATATAGTTTCCCTAATAAATTATTCGATTTCTTATTTTTAACAAAAATGGTTATCGCATCAGGGTAGGCCTAATTGCGATAGGTAAACCCATTCAATAAATAGCTTGCTGAATAACACTATCATAATACTGAATGCCCCTAAAAGATCATTGCGACTTATATTTCAGCGTGATTATATTCGCATAAATGATTAATCATTAAGAATTGATCGGTTTTTATAATATATACGCTAAATTTAAGATCCTTATCACATTTTAAACGTTCTTCCACGGGCATCATTATTAATGAAGGCCGTACCCGAATCATAAGGATATGTAGCATATTACATATTTTTGGCGTTTCTATGCCTTCTGTCATATATCTATTAATGAGGGGGGGTTATGATTATTGAAAAATTAGTCGGAGCTGATATTTGTAAAACTGTTAATGCAGGTTCCGTCCCGTTGGATTCATACACTTTCGCATCACCTGCACTCACAAAAAATGCAGGTGGTAATTTTATGGCTGCGAGTAACGGTGATACTGAGAAGGAAGCCCAATTCCGAATGAACCAAACGGGAAATATATTTTATGTGTCTACTACACCGGAACTTACTCACAGGACTAAAGATCTATTTGATAGTGTCACAGTATTGTTCGCTGCCATGACCGCAGCGCTTCATGAGACAAAAAAATCATTATTCGATTATGAAGCATGGAGTAATTTAATCGGTGGATCTGGATTTTTTGTTGAAGTGCAAAAGACCAGAAACATGATGACCATTAAAAACAGCGGTGTTACCGTTAACACTCAGATTATTCAGCAGCTTCTTCCTGGTTTAAGTGGCGGCAGCGCTATGGAGATTGCAAAAGGTGTACTGAGTGCAGTAAATGGTGAGTTTCAGGCGGTTGAGCGCGATGAAAATGCCAAACTTGGCCACATCCTTTTCATCTGTGAAGAGCTTTTCGGCGCTCCAAGCGTGACCGTACGCTTGTTCTTTGCGTCAAAAAAATCGCACAGTGCAATCACACAATCGCCGTGCCACAAATCTGTCACTACAACCTTTGAACAATTGCAGGAGTCCAATACGTTCCTGTTTGTATCACCGGACACTATAGCTAAATACGCCAAACTATTCACTGAGCAACCGGAGGAATATACGAACTTAATCGGTCGCCTTAAAGAATTGATTAAATAAGTCAACACAGAAATCCACGATAGGCTGTGAATCAACAGCCTATAATGATACTGAATCGCCACGGGTTTAACAGACCGACCCCCTGCGTCAGTGTGAAAAATATTAAGTAGTTCAGAAACGAATTACGTGGAAAACAATATGGTTATAGTCGCCCGAAAATAGTGAGGCAGGACTGAGGAGATGTCATGGAAGTTTACGATCTGTTTGGTTACCGGCTCTGCTTCTGTTAAAGCTAATTTGCGCTGTTCAATGCAAAGGGAGTAGCCAGAGGTATCGCAAGAACAAGGTAAGTACCGCTGGCAGGGCGGCACTGTTGCTTTAGCGTAGGCCGCCGTCAGGTTTATAGGCCGTTTATGACGTCAGCCGATAGTGCGACTGCACCAGTCCCGAAGGGAAGTTGCGGCTTGATAACAGCGTCAAATCGATATCCCTGGTCAGGGATCCGAACAATGGTTTTCCCGAACCAAGCAGGACAGGAACGGTCGTGATAACGATATCGGCGACCAGACCTTCGCGCAGGAACGACTGTATTACCTGCCCGCCATCCAGATAGACGCGATGCGCGTTTTGCGCCGCCAGGTCAGCAAGCACTTCGCCCGGCGTGCGGCTTGAGAGCTGCACTTTGCCCTTCAGCGCCTCGGGAATGGCGGTATCGGTTAGCTGTCGGGAGAGAACCAGTACGGGTCGATCGTAAGGCCATTGGTCAAAAGTCAGCGCCTTCTCATAGCTCCCCCGGCCCATAACGATCCAATCTTTGTCCGCGATGAATGCGGCATAGCCATGATCTTCTGTCGGGTCATCGCGCTGCAACAGCCAGTCGATATCGCCATCCTGTCGGGCGATATAACCATCAAGACTGACCGCGATAAAAACATGTGTGGTGACCATCAAGTGCTCCGTAGACAGCTTATATTTATGCCGTTGAGTTTAGGGGGAGGTGTTTTGTCCACATAATATGATTCAAGCTTTGCCAGCCAAAATATTCAACATGCGGCGTAATGGTTCCGCTGCTCCCCACAATAGCTGATCGCCAACCGTCAGGACCGAGTAGATAGGTTCATTGTTTAGCGACATTTTCTTGTAACGGCCAATACCAACCTTAAGCGAACCGCTGATACAGGCCGGTGTCAGGGTACTGACACTCTCTTCCTTGTTATTGGGCACATAGTTAACCCAGGGGTGGGAATTCATCACTAATTCTGCAAACTCCTCTTCGTTGACTTCACGCTTGAGCTTAAGGGTTATAGCAGCGCTGTGGCAGCGGATCACGCCGACGCGTATGCATAAGCCGTTTACCGGGATCGTACCGGGAGACAGGCCTAAAATTTTGTTGGTTTCCGCCTCACCTTTCCATTCTTCACGGCTGTTGCCATCGCCTAAATCGCTGTCGATCCAGGGAATGATGCTGCCCATCAAAGGTGCACCGAAGTTCTGGGTCGGCATATCAGCGCTGTTAATCAATTCACTGACCTTATTAACTAACGGAAGCACTGAACCTGAGGATGCCAGCTCATCCGGAGATAAATGGCGGCTTATGTAGGCACTTTGCGCAATGAGTTCCCGTACATACTGTGCACCAGCACCCGATGCGGACTGGTAGGTCATCACACTCATCCATTCGATCAAGTCAGCCTTTATCAACCCAGCCAGCCCCATAAGACTCAGCGTAATGGAACAGTTGCCGCCGACAAAAAGTTTAATACCTTCTTTAATTGCACGATCGATATTGTTGCGGTTGACGGGGTCGAGAATAATGCAGGCTTTCTCATCCATCCGTAGCGCTGAGGCCGCGTCAATCCAGTAGCCTTCCCAGCCATGGTTAAGCAAAGCAGGGTATATTGCTTTGGTATAATCCCCGCCCTGGCAGGTTATGATGATGTCCATTTCGGCCAGCGCACTTACGGAATTAGCATCTTTAAGTGTGTAGCTGACGCCATCAATGACAGGACCGGCGGCTCCTGCACTGGAGGTGCTGAAAAAATGCGCCGATATATTGTCGAAGTCGTTCTCTTCGATCATTCGCTGTAGCAAAACAGAACCGACCATTCCTCGCCAACCAACAATGCCAACCTGCTTCATTTGCTTAACCCTAATTACGTTATGAGAATGTTAATTTTCTTCGAGGCACGTTATATCTCATTCCAAATTAAAGGTCATTACGAACAACATCCGATTCCGTCATTATTAAAATGTTTCATATAGCATCAGCGATTTTTATCTCTTCCATAGCTAAAAATCCATTGCAAGTATTTGATATGAAATCAATAATATTCAGGTCGATATCCTGCGGTATTCGCGTTTAAAGGAAAGAACAGGCTTAAGACATCCGCTTCTGGCATATAGCTGCCAGACTCAACAAAGCCAGGGTTTGCAATGAGGAGGAGCGGGCCTTCAATGATGTGTATCAGACTCTCTTTTACATTCCGGCCACTTAAGCGGCCGGAAGTATCGTTTAAACCCGTTCAGAATACGCTTTCAGCATGGCAAGGAGCGCCCGTCGTGCCGCATCGTCCGCGATATTTTCAGGCAGCGCATCAGCGCGCAGATTGATATAAGCGTCAACCGCCTTGCTGATGGCGATGCTGACGGAGTCACGATCGTGCGTGGCCAGCGTGGAGGTCAGCAGGCCCTCAGGATCGATATTGTGGCATTCAATGCGGCGAACCCCACGCTGCGGTAGATTGGCGCGGCGGTACAGCATCGGTCCCAGCACTTGCTCCCGGAAGAATGACAGCATACCCATCGCTTCGAAAAGTTCGCCCCTTCCCAGTTTAACCACCGCATAATGAAGCCAGATCCAGGCTCGGGACTCAAACCACTCCGGCGTCATGTCAGGCCACTGGGCCCGAAATTGTGCCAGATGTCGCTCCAGGGCATGGCGATCGCGAGAAAATAACACTACCGGCTCCTCAACGCGTTGAGTGAGCATGTCCAGGGTGACAAATTTCAGATCGACATGGAGGAGTTCAGGGCCATACAGGCATATCAGCAGGCGAGGCTCTCCGACATGTTCCCCGGCGAACGCATGCAGCAGGTTGCCTGCTGTTCCGGCGAACGCCACACGCTGCTCCATGATTTCATCGTAGTAGAGAGGGTCTACCACAACGACAAAATCCAAATCGGAGTATTTATCAAATCCGCCATGAATAAGCGATCCGCCCCCGAGCAGGGAGTGAATCCGGGCGTCAGACTGAACGTTAAGCTTGAGTTGCTCTGCAAAACTTCTGTGTAAATCGGGTAACGTACTAAGCATACTTTTTCCTGTTCACAAAAAATACAAAGCATTACAGAATATCGAGTTCGGTATATTCGGGCCAGATATTTTTGCAGGAAGCGTCGTTTCCTCATTGAGTCTTGTGTCTACTATGGGTGGATAGCCTGAGCCACGTAGCCCGATCCTCCGCTACGCCCGCCGTCAGGGTTTTCAGGCAGGATGGAAACGCTGGCGGATAGTCCCGCCACCAGTTCAATCCCTTCCGGTATCTTATCTAACTGAATACGAACGGGGACTCGCTGCGCAAGTCGCACCCAGCTGAAGGTGGGATTGACATCCGGCAGCCCCAGCCCGCCGGTCTCGTCATTGCTATCATCGATCCCCCGGCCGATACTCTCCACGTGCCCGGTGATGAGCGGGTCAAACCCCATCAGCGAAATGTGTGCGGCGCTCCCGACGCGAATATGACGCAGCTTAGTCTCTTCAAAATAGCCCACCACCCAGAAACTGTGCGCATCGA
The DNA here is from genome assembly GCF_040064575.1 of Klebsiella sp. CN_Kp106. NCBI lineage: Bacteria > Pseudomonadati > Pseudomonadota > Gammaproteobacteria > Enterobacterales > Enterobacteriaceae > Klebsiella > Klebsiella sp. CN_Kp106. The sequence goes on from NZ_JBEAIG010000045.1 coordinate 93,247, forward strand.
CCACGGCGATCTTTGTCTCTCCCGCCGCGGCGTAGTCGCCGGGGCGGAGCCGAAGATGCGTCACGTAGCCGGTAACCGGTGCGCGCACCGTTGTATGGGATAAGTTCAGCTGCGCCAGTTCCAGCGCAGCCAGCGCCCCCTGATAATTGGCCGCCGCGACGCGCGCTGCGCTGCCTGTTTGCTGGATATCCTCGCCGGAAATGACCCCTTTGATGAGCGCGCGTCGCCGGGCGGCATCCTGGCGCATCAGCATTTCATGACGTTTTGCTTCGACGTCGGCCTGCGCGCTGAGCACCGCCAGCTTCAGCCAGCGCGGGTCGATGGCATAAAGCACATCGCCGCGGTTAACCCACTGATTATCCCGCACCGCCACGCTGCTCACCGGCCCGGAAACATCCGGCGCAATCTGCACCACATCTGCCCGAACCCGGCCATCGCGCGTCCAGGGCGTCTGCGTATACTGTTTCCAGAAAATAAACGCCACGCAGGCCGCTACCGCTACTGCGATTAACGTCAGCGCGTAACGGCCCAGCAAAGAGAAAAAAGATTTCATGCGAATAACCCCAGTGTGGTCAGGCCCTGCAAAAGCAGGAAAAAGGTCACGATATAGGTTGAAACATCAAGCAGCGGGCGTAAGGGCAAGCGGCGGTAAAGCCTGCTGCAGGAGAAAAGCGGTACGAGTAACAGCGTACAGACCAGGGCAATGAGCGCGGTCAGCAGCAGTCCGGGGATAAAAACGCCCCCGATATTGATGTCATTTATCATGGGTGGGTTCCTCGTTCTGCGTCCGTAACGCGCAGTGCAGATCGACCAGTCGGTCGACAAACTGGCATGATTGTTCATCCCTCGCGGGCAAGCAGCGGTTCGCCATGGCGGCAATGCGCTCGCGTAAGGCTTCGGTCTCCGTTGTGCGTGTAAGACGAGAAAGCACCTCGTGGATATCGCTGCCGGCGGGCGTTTCGCAACGGCGCAGGCGCATCACGCAGAGGCCTATGCGCAGAAAGTGCACCAGGCGATCGAGCGCCCGGGCGGAGGACTGCCCGCTGCGCGGCAAGCGTGGTAGCAGCAGGGCGGCCCGGTCGATCATCAGATTGGTCCAGTGCGTTTCATCGCCTTTAAATACGCCGCTCACGCTGCGGCGAATATCGCGTTGGCACAGTTTCAGCAGACGCTTTATCGCCGCGTCCGCCTGTACGGTTTGCAGCAGACTCATGCCGATAACCGCAAAGCCGGTCGCGAAAAACAGGGCGATCGCGGTGTTGGCCGCGTCGGCGAAGTCGCCGCTGTAGCGCGCGCCCAGCTCGCACAGTACCGGCAGCGTCAGCGTTATCCCCATGGCCATAAAGGTCGTGGGGGGCCGCGCCTGCAGCGATCCGGCAAGCAGATAGACCGGGGCAAGCACCGCCACCAGCACGGGGAAATCGCTGAGCGGAGGAAGCAGGGCGAAGCTATAGATAAGGCTTATCACTACGCCCCAGACAGAGCCGATAATATATTTCACAATATGCGGGGCCGGCGTGTCGAAACTGCCAAACAACGTGCAGCAAACCCCGAGAATCGACACCGCCGTGCCGCCATCGGGCCAGGCAGAGTAAATCCATAGCAGACAGCCGCTCAGAATGATGACAAAAGCGCCCAGCGCCGTGCGGGCGGCGCTGAGGGGATCGCGATGGAAAACGTATCCTGTCGCCGCACGATCTTCCGCCTGCGCTGGCGCAGGCCTGGCGTGATGAATGGTCTCCGAAAGCCGCTCACACTGTTGCAGGAGGGTAATCAACTCAGCGATGTAGCGTAAGAAATTTACCCGCAGCGCATCTTCAAAGGTCCGCGCCTGCGCCGCGAGCCGCTGCGCTAACTGCGCGCTGCGCTGGTGCAGCGCTTCTGCGGCGTTTTTGCGTTGGCCGGTATCGTCGCAGGTCAGCCAGACCTGCACGTCATTCAGTAGAGCCTGCATCGCGGCGGGCATCTCGGCGATGATCTGCAAACGATCGCGCACTTCGCCGTTGACAATCACTAACCGCGCCAGCCTGTCATGGAGCGCTTTCCTGGCCTGGCGGGCCGAAACCGAAAGGGCAAAATCATACGGGATATGGTGGCTGATACCCTGCAGAAACTGTAGCGCCAGCGCCAGATGCAGCGGCTCTGACTGCGCGTCGGCCTTGCCTGCCAGGGTGTCGGCAATCCGCTGGCGCGCGGCGTGCAGCGTCTGGGCTAATTTGCTGTTGAACAGCCCTGATATCCGGGCAGGTAAAATGTAGCGGTGAATCAGCGCGGCGCAGACGATACCGATCGCGATTTCCTGTACCCGGATGAGGGCGATGTTAAACACCGTGCCGGGATCGGCGACGGCGGGAAAACCAATCAGGCTTGCGGTATAACCGGCCAGCACAAAGGCATAGGCGCGGGGCGTGCGTTCAAGCAGGGATAAATAGAGGCAGAAGGTGATCCAGCCTGCCAGAATCACGCTACATAGAATTGGCGTATTCACAAACGTCGGCACAATCAATACCGTGGCCCCCGCGCCGGCCACGGTACCGGCCAGGCGATAAAGGCTTCTGCTCAGGGACGCGCCCACCGAGGTTTGCGACACGATGTAGACGGTGATGATGGCCCATGAGGGCCGTTCAAGGCCAATCGCCAGGGCAACGTAATAGGCGAGCATCGCGGCGGCAAAACTCCTGACGGAATAGAGCAGGGCATGGGCGTCGCTCAGCAGCGAGGGAGAGGCTATGCGGCCTGACCAACGGCTTATCGCGTGTAAAAAACGGCTGTGATGGGAAGTTAATGTGCTCATGCCGGGAATTATTCCCGCTTTGCGCGTCTCCTTAAATACTCTATTCTGTCAAAAAATACCTAAATGTTGCCAATGAGATGCCATCCAGACTTGCCCATACCCTGTTTGATCCCGATAGCACGCCGAGCCCTGCCGTCGCGCGGCATATTGATTTCGTTGATTACGCGGCAGAAGTGCCGGTTCATACCCACCGCAAGGGACAACTGATCGTTGCCCTCTATGGGGCGGTGATTTGTCGTGCGGAAAACGATATCTGGATAGTGCCGCCAGACTGCGCGGTGTGGATCCCCGGTGGGATCCCGCACAGCGCCAAAGCGACCTGGAATGCGCATCTCAACTATTTGTTTATTGAACCCGGCGCCGCCGCGCTGCCGGAGAAATGCTGCACGCTGGCGATTTCGCCGCTGATTAAAGCGTTAGTTGACCGCTTAACGAATGCGGACGTCGATTACGCCGCGGAGAGCCATGTCGGCAGGCTGACCAGAGTGACGCTCGATGAGCTGGCCACCATGCCGCAGCAGAAGCTGAGTCTGCCGGTTTCGGCGCATCCTAAGATCCGCGCCATGGCGGATGCGCTGGTCAGCCACCCGGAGGATCGCAGCACCTTTAAAGTTTGGGCGAAACGGCTGGCGCTCAGCGAGCGCTCATTAGCACGCCTGATGCTGCGCGAAACCGGTCTGACCTTCGGGCGATGGCGTCAGCAGCTGCATTTGATTATTGCCCTGCGGGAGCTGGCAAGCGGGGTATCGGTGCAAAACGTGGCGGCTAATCTGGGGTATGAGTCGGTCAACGCGTTTATCACCATGTTCAGAAAAACGATGGGGAGCACCCCCGCGCACTACTTTGCCGGTCGAAGAACGGCAGATCCCTGAGCGGCGCGCAGGTTGGATGCGGAGTGAGGCGCTTAATATCCGCCGCGGCCACAGCGCCGCGGCGAGCGCAAAATTTAGTCAGAGAAGGGCGGAGGCGGCTGGCGTAATCCCGTCGTATCCGGGTTGCCGATGCTGCGGCGCCATGCGCCGGGGGCCTGGCCGAACTGACGCTTGAAGCTGCGGTTGAAGGACTGCTGGGAGTCAAAGCCCAGGGCGATCGCCACGTTCAAAATCGGTTCGTCGCTGTGGGCTAAGCGCTCGACCGATTTTTGTAGCTTTTGCGCGCGAATATACTCGGCGAGAGGATAACCGGTATGCTCCTTAAATAGCCGCTGCAGATGCCATTTCGAATAGCCTGCTCGCCTGGCGACGGTGCCAATATCCAGACGGCTATCAAGATTGTTGTCGATCCAGTCGAGTAAATCGTGAATGAATGCGCCAGTGTTCATCTGATGTACCTCTACGCAGCGTCTAAAAAAGCATCTTTATCTGTTGCATTTAAAGGTGGCCCGTTTTTGCACTAATTGCAAGTTTTATTGTTGCATTTAAATCCATGCCGGAAACGCGCCATTTTTAGGCGCCAGGAATAGCACATAAAGTGCAACAATTATTCTTGCACTAAATTTAGCGCCTTCCTACAATCGCCGCGATAGTGTATTCGCAACTGTTACAATTTTGTGGCGATGAACGACACAAATGGCCTTAAGCCAGCCCGGACAAAGGAAGTGGCGCGGTGTCTTCCGCTGCGTCTTGCCCGGCGGCTACCAATACCGGAATAAAAATAATGAGCCTGCAAAAATACTGGGGTAACTTTCATCTGACTGTGCCGGGCGTGATGCTGCTCTCGGCGCTCCTCGTTGGATGCGATGAGGGCGTCGCGCAAAACGCCGCGCCGCAGGCGCCCGCCGTCAGCGCCGCTGATGTGGTCGTCAAATCCATTAGTCAGTGGGACAGCTTTAACGGTCGGATTGAAGCGGTGGAAAGCGTCCAGCTGCGACCCCGCGTCTCCGGCTACATTGACAAAGTGAATTACACCGACGGCCAGGAGGTGAAAAAGGGGGAGGTGCTGTTCACTATCGATGACAGAACCTATCGCGCCGCGCTGGAACAGGCGCAGGCGACGCTGGCGAGAGCCAAAACGCAGGCCAGCCTGGCGCGAAGCGAGGCTAACCGTACCGATAAATTAGTCAATACCAACCTGGTCTCCCGCGAAGAGTGGGAGCAGCGTCGCGCCGCGGCCACCCAGGCGCAGGCCGACATTCGCGCCGCCCAGGCGGCAGTCGACGCCGCGCAGCTTAACCTGGACTTCACCAAAGTGACCGCGCCTATCGATGGCCGCGCCAGCCGGGCGTTGATCACCAGCGGTAACCTCGTCACCGCCGGCGACAGCGCCAGCGTGCTCACCACGCTGGTGTCGCAGAAGACGGTTTACGTCTACTTTGACGTGGACGAGTCGACCTACCTCCATTATCAAAATCTCGCCCGCAGCGGGCAGGGCGCGTCCAGCAATCATCTGGCGCTGCCGGTGGAGATTGGCCTGGTTGGCGAAGAGGGCTACCCCCATCAGGGCAAAGTGGATTTTCTGGATAATCAGTTAACGCCGAGCACCGGCACGATCCGGATGCGCGCGCTGCTGGATAACGCGCAGCGTCAGTTCACGCCGGGTCTCTTTGCCCGCGTCCGCCTGCCGGGCAGCGCGGAATTCAACGCCACGCTTATCGATGATAAAGCGGTGTTGACCGATCAGGATCGCAAATATGTTTATGTCGTTGATAAAGAGGGTAAAGCGCAGCGCCGTGATATTACGCCGGGCCGTCTGGCCGACGGTTTGCGCATCGTGCAGCAGGGGCTGAAGCCGGGCGACAGAGTCATCGTCGATGGTCTACAGAAAGTGTTTATGCCGGGCATGCCGGTTAACGCGAAAACCGTGGCCATGACCGCCAGCACCGCCCTCAACTGATCCCTTGACCTGAGAATCCAACCCATGGACTTTTCCCGTTTTTTCATCGACAGGCCGATTTTTGCCGCCGTTCTGTCGATTCTGATTTTTATCACCGGATTAATCGCCATCCCGCTGCTGCCGGTGAGCGAATATCCTGACGTCGTACCGCCCAGCGTGCAGGTGCGCGCGGAGTATCCGGGCGCCAACCCGAAAGTGATTGCCGAGACCGTGGCGACGCCGCTGGAAGAGGCGATCAACGGCGTTGAAAATATGATGTACATGAAATCCGTCGCCGGTTCTGACGGCGTACTGGTGACCACCGTAACCTTCCGTCCGGGTACCGATCCCGATCAGGCGCAGGTTCAGGTGCAAAACCGGGTATCGCAGGCCGAAGCGCGTCTGCCGGAAGATGTGCGGCGTTTGGGGATCACCACCCAGAAACAGTCGCCGACGCTGACGCTGGTGGTGCATCTGTTTTCGCCCGGCGGTAAATACGATTCCCTGTATATGCGTAACTACGCCACGCTGAAGGTGAAGGATGAACTGGCGCGCCTGCCCGGCGTCGGCCAAATTCAGATTTTTGGCTCGGGCGAATACGCGATGCGCGTCTGGCTCGATCCCAACAAGGTGGCGGCGCGCGGGTTGACCGCGTCGGATGTGGTCACGGCGATGCAGGAGCAGAACGTCCAGGTTTCCGCCGGGCAGCTTGGCGCCGAGCCGCTGCCGAAAGAGAGCGACTTCCTGATCTCCATTAACGCCCAGGGGCGCCTGCATACCGAAGAAGAGTTTGGCAATATTGTCCTGAAAACAACGCAGGACGGTACGGTCGTCCGCCTGCGCGACGTGGCGCGTATCGAAATGGGCTCCGGCAGCTATGCGCTGCGTTCCCAGCTGAACAATAAAGACGCGGTCGGGATTGGTATCTTCCAGTCGCCGGGGGCGAACGCCATCGATTTGTCTAACGCGGTGCGCGCCAAAATGGACGAGCTGTCGAAGCGTTTCCCGCAGGATATGAAATGGGCGGCGCCTTACGATCCGACGGTATTTGTTCGCGATTCCATTCGCGCGGTAGTGCAAACGCTGCTGGAAGCGGTGGTGCTGGTTGTGCTGGTGGTGATCCTGTTCCTGCAAACCTGGCGCGCGTCGATTATTCCGCTGATCGCGGTGCCGGTTTCGGTTGTGGGTACCTTCAGCATTCTCTACCTGCTGGGCTTCTCGCTGAATACCCTGAGCTTGTTCGGGCTGGTGCTGGCCATCGGCATCGTGGTGGATGATGCCATCGTGGTGGTGGAAAACGTCGAGCGAAATATCGAGGAAGGGCTGGCTCCGCTCGCCGCGGCGCATCAGGCGATGCGTGAGGTGTCCGGCCCGATTATCGCCATTGCGCTGGTGCTGTGCGCGGTGTTTGTGCCGATGGCGTTTCTCTCGGGCGTGACCGGCCAGTTCTACAAGCAGTTTGCGGTGACGATCGCCATCTCCACGGTGATCTCCGCCATCAACTCGCTGACGCTCTCTCCGGCGCTGGCCGCGCTGCTGCTAAAACCGCACGGCGCGCCGAAAGACTTCCCGACCCGGCTTATCGACCGTCTTTTCGGCTGGATTTTCCGTCCGTTTAACCGCTTTTTCCACCGCAGCTCGAACGGCTATCAGGGGCTGGTGGGAAAAACGCTCGGACGACGCGGGGCGGTGTTTGTGGTCTATGTGCTGCTGCTCTGCGCGGCGGGCGTCATGTTTAAAGCGGTACCCGGCGGATTTATACCGACGCAGGATAAACTGTATTTAATCGGCGGCGTGAAAATGCCGGAAGGTTCTTCGCTGGCGCGCACCGATGCGGTGATCCGTAAAATGAGCGAAATCGGGATGAATACCGAAGGCGTGGATTACGCGGTCGCGTTTCCGGGGCTTAACGCGCTGCAGTTCACCAATACGCCGAATACCGGAACGGTCTTCTTTGGCCTGAAGCCGTTCGACCAGCGTAAACATTCGGCGGCGGAAATTAACGCTGAGATCAACGCGAAAATCGCGCAAATCCAGCAGGGCTTTGGCTTCTCTATTTTGCCTCCGCCGATTTTAGGGCTCGGCCAGGGTTCCGGCTATTCGCTCTATATTCAGGACCGGGCAGGTCTTGGCTATGGTGCGCTGCAAAGCGCGGTAAACGCGATGTCCGGTACCATTATGCAGACGCCGGGGATGCACTTCCCGATCTCCACCTACCAGGCGAACGTGCCGCAGCTGGATGTCCAGGTCGATCGTGATAAGGCGAAAGCGCAGGGTGTGTCGCTCACCGATCTGTTTGGTACGCTGCAAACCTATCTGGGATCGTCTTACGTCAATGATTTTAACCAGTTCGGGCGGACCTGGCGCGTGATGGCGCAGGCTGACGGCCCGTTCCGCGAAAGCGTGGAGGATATTGCCAATTTGCGCACGCGGAATAATCAGGGCGAAATGGTGCCAATCGGCAGTATGGTGAATATCAGCACAACCTACGGGCCGGACCCGGTGATTCGCTACAATGGCTATCCGGCGGCGGATTTGATTGGCGATGCCGATCCGCGCGTACTCTCTTCCTCGCAGGCGATGACGCAGCTGGAGAAGATGTCCGGCCAGATATTGCCGAACGGGATGAATATCGAATGGACGGATCTGAGCTTCCAGCAGGCCACGCAGGGCAATACGGCGCTGATCGTCTTCCCGGTGGCGGTGCTGCTGGCGTTCCTGGTGCTGGCGGCGCTGTATGAAAGCTGGACGCTGCCGCTGGCGGTGATTCTTATCGTGCCGATGACGATGCTCTCCGCGCTGTTTGGCGTCTGGCTGACCGGCGGCGATAACAACGTGTTCGTACAGGTGGGGCTGGTGGTGCTGATGGGGCTGGCCTGTAAAAACGCGATTCTAATCGTGGAGTTTGCCCGCGAGCTGGAAATCCAGGGGAAAGGGATCATGGAAGCGGCGCTGGAGGCGTGTCGCCTGCGTTTACGCCCGATTGTGATGACCTCTATCGCCTTTATTGCCGGGACCATCCCGCTGATCCTCGGTCACGGCGCGGGCGCGGAAGTGCGCGGCGTTACCGGGATCACGGTGTTCTCCGGGATGCTGGGGGTGACGCTGTTTGGTCTGTTCCTGACCCCGGTGTTTTACGTGACGCTGCGTAAATTCGTGACGCGCGGTAAACCAGTCGAGGACGTTTCGCCGGCGTAGGGTGCGGCAGATAACAAAAAACCGCCTTCACTGTGAAGGCGGTTTTTTTTCGCTCAAGGAAAATTAATGGGCTTCTTTATATTTGGCGATAAGTTCAGGCACCGGATCGCACCCGCTGGTATCGGCTTTTTTCACTTCTTCCAGCGCGCTTGCCACGGTGTGGCGTGCCAGTACCTGTAGCGAAGCCTGCTCCGCTTCATCGGCGATAGATTTGAAGTACCAGCACGCGTTTGCGCTGACCACGCAGCGGGCGGGGACGTCAGGGCGCGACGCCCACAGTTTTTTATCTTCGATAACGGAGACGTAGATATCGCGCAGGGTGATCTCTTCCGCCGGGCGGCCAAGATGAATAGAGCCGTTGCGGCCAAGCGTTGAGACAATAATGCCGTCACGGGTGAGAGGAACCATGAGTTTGCGGATAAAGCTCGGGTTCGCTTCCAGGCCGTAGGCCAGAATCGCGCTCGTCGAACGTTCACCCAACTGCTCCGCCATTGCTACGCTGAGAACCATCTGCAAAGCTGTCGGGAAGCGGTAATCTAACATTTTCTTATCCTGGGTAGCGGTGAATCTTGTTCTTTTTGGCACCGCAGAGGTGAGTAAGCAATAAACAACAATATACCAAATACGGTAATTTTTTTGAAGCAATCTGCGCTTTTCCCACCAGGTAAAAAAGCGTGAGTGAGAGCGGGACCAGCCGACGCTTCACGCCATGGCGTGAGGCACTGATGAAAAATGTATCAGCATTTAATACCCGCTCGGGCACACAGGACCCCCGGGGTCTTAATGGGCGTTTATCGTTGAAGTTGAATGAGGTGGGTAGCCATCCCCCATCTGAGCGCGGCGCATTTGCCGTCCGTAAAATCGAAAACAGAGTAACTCGCATTGGGGTGAGCATAGCGAGAGAAGTTATCGAGAGTCCCCTCTTTAAGTAACGCCAGCACGCCCTGACTGACATGCCCGTGAGAAACAACACAGACGATCTGATGTTCATTGGTATTTTGCAGGTGTCGTAAGAAATTTATCACGCGTCGAGTCGCCTGGGCTAACGACTCTCCCTCCGGGGGACAATAGGCTGCATCAAGGGCGAGCAACGCATCTGCATCACGCGGATTGTCTCGCCTGAAGTGCTCAAAAGATATCCCTTCAAAGCAACCAAACGACTGTTCCTTAAGAGATTCTTCAACTTTTAATGGGCAGCCAAGACCTTCAGACAGCTTCAGCCCCATGTGCAAGGCGCGCCCAAGCGGGGAGCTGTAAACACATTCTATCGGATATGCCTCTTTCGTCAGCGCTGTCAGTAACGCCGCTGTTTCTTGCATACCGCGGTGGGTTACGAAGCTGTCGCGACGCCCCTGAATAATCCCTCTATGATTCCACTCGGTTTCTGCATGCCTCACCCATATCACTTTCATCGTATTTGAGATCCGTTATCCAACGTGACTACCCGTTTGTTTATCTGATTCAGGGCGAAAGTGTAGCATGGTGAACGTTTGAAGCCGGTTTCTGGATATTATCCAGCGATAATGTCCGCTTCTGGCACAAAGCACTGCCTACCAAACTCACCCTATGTCCTGTCGCGGTGTATTAAACAACGGGGAACCACTCAGCTTAAGCATGTACGTTTGCTTTATACTAAGATATTTATCCAACAGAGGCGTTAAGATATCGTCTCAGGATCAAGATGGATTTATCAGCATGACCAGAACAGAAAGGCTTCTCGAATTACTACAGATATTAAGGGCGCAAAGATATCCGATCACGGCATCCGCTCTCTCAGAAAGATTAGAAATAAGCGTGCGTTCCCTTTACAGAGATATAAAAACGCTACAGCAGCAAGGCGTGTGCATTGAAGGGGGGGCTGGAATTGGTTATATCGTTAAGTCTGACTTTCATTTACCGCCCTTAAATCTTTCTCATGAAGAAATCAATGCTATTATACTTGGGCTTAATTGGGTTTCTCATAATACGGATAATGATTTCAAAAAAAACGCAAGGAATGCGCTTGCCAAAATACATGCCGTTATTCCCGGCGAATTAAAAAATCTTATTGAGAGTCAATCCTATCTGACCGGTCCCACAGAAAAGAATGAGGTGTTTTTTGAAGACTTGCGTAATGCGATTAAAAAACGAAAGAGGATCAAAATAAAGTATTGTGATAAGAGCAATGTTAACTCTTCTCGAGTCATATGGCCCATCGCATTGGTATATATGGAGTCATGCTGGCTTTTGGTTGCATGGTGTGAAATGAGAAAGGATTTCCGTCATTTTAGAACGGACAAAATACAAGGCATTGTGCCGCTGGATTCCAGGTATAGTGAAAGCAGGTTAGTTTTATTGAATAAATGGAGAATGAAAGAGGGGATCGGCCCGGAGAAAGAGTACTGACAAAAACTGTCACTGCGAATTTGTATACTTCCTCAGATGTAAGACTCAATGCTACGTCATAGGGGGGATTATGAATTTTCAAAATAAAGTGGCTGTTATCACCGGCAGCACTGCAGGTATAGGCGAGGCAGTCGCAGAGCAGTTACACAAACATGGCGCGAAGGTCGTCATTGTATCCCGCTCGTCAGAGGAGGCGAAACAAAAAGCGAAACAATTGTCTTCACAGGGACAACCAGCAATGGGGATCGGATGCGATGTGTCACAGCCCGAACAAGTACGGCAAATGATAGATGACGTTATCAACTATTTTGGCAGGCTTGATTATGCTGTCAATAATGCAGGCATAACAGGTGAGCATGGTAAAAAGATAACAGAGCAGACAGTTGAAAACTGGGATAAGGTCATTGCCACCTCATTGAGCAGCGTTTTTTACTGCCTAAAATACGAGATACCTCAGATGATGAAGATGGGGGGCGCTATCGTTAATTTATCTGCAGTAAATGGTCTGGTTGGCATTCCTGGGCTGGCGCCTTACACCGCCGCTAAGCATGGTATAATTGGTTTAACCCAAACCGCAGCGCTGGAGTTTGCATGTCAAGGCATTCGCATCAATGCCGTCGCTCCGGGCTATGTCCAAACCCCACGAATAAGCGAATTCCCTGAAAATATCGTACGCAGTTTCGCAAATAGCCACCCTATGAAAAGGATGGCAAAAATGCAGGAAATCGCAGACTTCATATTGTTTTTGTTGTCAGATAAATCAGCGTTCTGTACCGGAGGCGTTTATCCCATTGATGGTGGTTTTTTAGCTGAGTGACATTCCCGTTAGGTTTTTAAGCCTCCGTTTTACCGCGTCAGAGGCCAGGGGCATGCCGGGCCGTTCCGTCAGCGTCAGCCCGGCGCTGGCTATCACTGATATTTGGCGACAAGATACTCCTCTTCGCTGCGTCGCCAGAAATGTGAAGGAATAAACGGGGATATATACTCATACGAGGGCGCGAAGAAGGATCGTACCTGAGCCCGGCGATAAAAAACGAAAAAACGTATTTTTTATCGAATAGATTAAAAGGTTGTGGCGTTAACTCATCATCAACGTACTGATGGAGTCATCATTTATGACTGCAACAACGCAACCGCTAACACAACAGTGCCGCGATAGTTTTACCCTGGCACGGCATTGGGTCACCGCAGCCAATGTCATTTTCCTGTTTGCAAGCGCACATATCCGGGAGCCGCTGGAGCGGGGAACGCCCCTGAAAAAAAGCGGCGGGCCGGTCATATTTGCTGCGCGCTTTTCCCTCACTATCTGCTACGGGACAGCATACCGCGTCGTATGCTGCCTTGCCGTTCTTTTCGTTAACCCGGAGTTCACTATGAACACGTTGTCGTTTTTACATTCCGCCATTAATCAACGTCTGCTGCTGCCCGTGGTGTTTGCTCTGCTGACCACGCCGGTTTTGGCCGCAGGTGACAATAGTACCAATAGCAAAACGCCGGACTGCCCCAGCGGACAGGTGTATGACAGCACGAAAAAACAGTGCGTCCCTGAAAAAACAAGCCAGCTCAGCGATGAAGACAAAACGCGTTATGCCTATCATCTGGCCAAAAAAGGGGAGTACCAGGCGGCCCTGGACCTGCTCAACACCCTGAAAAATGGCGATACCGCGGAAGCCTGGAATTACCGGGGCTATGCCACGCGTAAGCTGGGCCGTACCGATGAGGGCATCGGCTACTATCAGCGTTCAATCGCGCTCGATCCGACCTATGCCAAAGTACGTGAATACCTTGGTGAAGCATGGCTGGCGAAAGGCCGTCCTGACCTGGCAAAAGAGCAATTGAAAACTATCGCCACGCTGTGCGGCCATAGCTGCGAGGAGTACCGGGATCTTCAGGCAGCGATCGACGGTCATGCTGAGTCCTGAATAAGAGTATGAGGATAAAAAAATTACGACCAGCGGCGTCCGTCAGCATCTTGCTGCATATCTGACACGCCTGTGGCGCTATGGGCTGGTTCTGGTTGTCGAAGAGCTGGTTCAGTCTGCCTGTGTCCGCGCGCTTGAAAAAAGCGCGCGGTTCACCCCGAGGAGGCGGCCGACACGTTGCCCGTCCCGATTGGTTACCCTATCCTGGTTTTATCTCCAATTGACCGGCCCCGGGCAATAGCCGCTGTCAATGTTCCCTGGCCAATTCGTGGCATACGATACCGAGCTGTTCAACGGCATGCAAAAGCGCGGGGGTGGGTTCATTCGCACCGTTCAGGCGCAGGTAGTTTTGCAGTTCCGCCGCGCCCGGGGAAAACAGCGGCCCCGGACTGACGCCAATGCCCAGGGCGAGTGCGCGACGATGTACCTCCAGCGCATCTATCCTGGAGGGGAGTTGTACCCAAATCAAAAAGCCGGCTTCCGGAGCCGCGACGCGCGTGCCCGGTGGGAAGCAGGCTTCAACTCGGGTGATGATGGCGCGCATACCTTCCGCAATCCGCAGCTTCAGGTGCCGCAGGTGCCTGTCGTAATCGCCGCTGGCGAGGATCTCGTTTGCCGCGGCTTCAATCAGCGGCGCGCCTGCCCATTCTCCGGCCATGCGGGCCTGCAATACCGCGGAGTGGTAGCGTCCGGCAGCAATCCAGCCAATTCGCCAGCCCGGCGCCAGGGTTTTCGACAGCGAACTGCAATAAATCACATTTCCGTCCCTGTCGAAGGCTTTACACGCGGGCGGACGCTGGGCGCCACCGGCCAGATCGCCATACACATCGTCCTCAATGAGCGGGATGCCCTTATCGGCGAGCAGCGCCACCAGCGCCTGTTTGCGCGCCACGGGCATGCTGGCACCCAGCGGATTTTGCACCGTGGGTGAGGCAAGCACGGCCGCAGGGCGGTGGCGCTGGATAGCCTCTTCAAGGGGCGCCAACAATAAGCCTTCAATCGGGTCTGTGGGGATCTGTAACGCCTTCAGACCCAGATCTTCCAGCAGCAGAAGCGTGCCGAAGTAGGCGGGCTGCTCTATCGCGACAGCATCGCCAGGCTGGCATACCGCGCGGAGCGCCAGACGTAGCGCCTGGGTTGCGCCTGCCGTAATGATAAGGTCATCCGCGCCAAAAAGAGCGCCCCACTGCGCAGCGCGTGCGGCAATCTTTCTGCGCAGGTCCGCTCTTCCCGGGGGCAGGCTGTAGCTCTGCCCGCGCGCATCAAGCCGACGACCGGCGGTGTGCAGCGCCCGCTGTAGTGCATCCACGGGAAGCCAGGCGGGATCGGGTAGCGCGGCGCCAAGCGGCACCAGACGCGCTTCAGCGCTACCGAACAGCGACCGGGCAATGGCGGACATTGTCACCGGCACCGGCCCGGGCAAAGAGGCAGCGCGCTGTTCGTTTCCGGAGGCGGCTGGCTGGCGGACAAAATAGCCTGAACGCGGTCGCGCGATAATCAGGCCCTCCGCCTCAAGATAACGCAGCGCTTCCAGGGCCGTGGGGAGGCTGACCTGTTCGCGTTCGGCCAGTTTACGCGCGGAGATAATGCGATCTCCTGCCCGTAAAGCGCCTGAAGCAAGCGTCAGCCGCAGCATATCGGCTATACGGCGGTAGTGGGGCGTCGGCGGGGATATTTCGGACATCGTCATCTGTATAGTCTGCTTTTTGATAAATCTGACTATACAGGCGAAGCGGGGCGCCATCTATAGTGTGTTCCACACCAACCAGCCGGGGAAATCACATGCACAGCGACAGTTTTGACCTTTCACTTTACTTCCGCCGCATAGGCTATAGCGGGCCTGCGGCAGCGGATACCGCAACGCTACACGCGCTCATGCGTCACCAGCTCTTTGCCATCCCCTTCGAAAATCTGGACGTACAGGCAGGTAAAATCGTGTCGATGGAGCCCGATGATATTGCCAACAAGCTCTTACGGCAGAGACGGGGCGGCTACTGCTATGAACTCAACGGGCTGTTTACCATGGCGCTGGAAGCGCTGGGCATTGCCTGGCGGTTTGTCGCGGCGCGGCCCATGTTTTATCCCGCGCGCCGGCCTAAAACCCATATGGCGGTCGTCGCGGAAGTCGAGGGCCGTCAGTGGCTTTGCGACCTTGGCTTTGGGAGCTACGGTATTCGCGCGCCGCTGGCCCTGGATGAACTTGATACGGACATTATCCAGGATTTCGATACGTTCCGGCTTAGCCGCGATGCGCACGGCGACTATCTGCTGCAGGCAAAAGTTGAGGGAAGCTGGGCCAACCAATACGGTTTTGACCTGTCACCTCAGGAATGGATTGATTTTGCTCCGGCCAATTTCCTTAACTCCACGCACCCCGACGCGGTCTTTGTACAAAAGCTGCTGGTTATACAGCATCAGCCCGAGGGGCGCTTTATTCTGCTGGGCAATACGCTCAAGAGCATTACCGCGGATCGGGTAGAAAAGCAGCGGCTGGAAGACGATGAGATTGCGCATGTACTTGAGCAGCGCTTTGCGTTATCTGCCCGCTAATTAATCAAAAGGGCCAATGAGTCCGGGGCGGAACGGGCATGAAGCAGGGATGCCGGGGGAGCCATCGCGATCGCCATGAGGCGGGAGTGACCGCTTCCCCGTGCCTCTCTCAATCTGTTCATCTGCTGCGATATCAGCAGCGGGCGATTATTTACGTTGCCGGCGGGTATATGAAATAGCAGATAATGCAAATAAAAAACTAACGCCACTTTTAATAAACAAGGCTATTCAGTTAATTACCACTACAAAAATAAGATAATTCTATCTGAGCTGGCCAATCCGTATCCGTAGTACATATTTTCGCCTCATAATCCCCTGCGTCTGGAAATTCATTGCTAACAAGTAGTTACAGCTATGCGGCAATATTTTTGGCGATAAAGAATGGTTAAAATAAAATCATCTACTAAAATCAAATTGTTGATTAAATTCATACACTGCTCGTTCGTATTAATTTAGATAATTGGCTCTGTGTCGAATGCCCAAAATTTAAGCAGCGGGTGATAGCTGCTGACGATAATTATCCCGCTCGATATTGCCCTGGGTCTGGCAGGTAAATTCCTGCTCTGGACGTTTGTGTAAAACGACACCGGGCTAATTGAGTTATTTCAAAGGACAACGTAAATGACGAATATCTACGACTCTACCAATATAAGCAGTCAGGAAGCGGCCAGGCACTTGCCTGCGGCTGCTGTAAACAGCGCGAGCGCGGTTTCATGGGGGGCGATATTTGCAGGCGCCGCCGCTGCCGCCTCGCTGGCGCTTATGCTGCTCATGCTTGGCGCCGGATTAGGCCTCACCTCAATCTCTCCCTGGGAAAATCAAGGTCTTGCGGCGGGTACCGTCGGTATTGCCGCCATCGCCTGGCTGACGTTTACCCAAATTGTGGCGTCAGGAATGGGGGGATATCTGGCCGGACGGCTTCGGACTAAATGGGTTGATACGCATACCAATGAAATCTATTTCCGCGATACGGCGCATGGCTTTCTGACGTGGGCGGTGGCGCTGCTGGTATCAGCCGTCCTTTTAACCACCACCATCAGTTCACTCATCGGCGGCAGCGCAAAAGTCATTGGTTCCGTTGCCGGGGGCGCGACGGCAACCGCCGTGAATAACGCGGGGGAGGGATCATCGATGTTATCGAAGTCATCGATGGAATATTTTACCCGCTCGCTGTTCAGGGCTAGCGGCTCCACTCCGGCAGGTAACAGCAACGCATCGGGCAATGATGTTATGGCCATGAATCAGCCGGCGCCGCCAAAGGCGGAGTCACCCGCTCAATTAGCCGAGGTGACGGGCATTTTTGCTAACAGTATTTATTCTGGCGCGCTTCCCAAGGATGATCTGACCTATGTGGCGCAGCTGGTTTCTCAGAATACCGGCATCAGTCAGCAAGAGGCCGAGCAGCGGGTACAGGCGGTTTATGATAAAGCCCAGGCTAATTTGAAAGAGGCAAAAGATAAAGCGCAGCAGGCCGCAGACGCTGCCAGAAAAACCACCAGCTACGTCACTCTGTGGTCATTTATTTCTCTGTTAATTGGCGCTTTTGTTGCCAGTCTCTGTGCCACCTATGGCGGCCGTCAGCGTGATTTATAACGTCTAATACTCATTATACGGGAGGAACCTATGCGTTCAATATTGCTTTTCTTTCTGGGTGTGCCAATCCCTATCATTATTTTAATCGCGCTATTTGTGCACTGACTATTTTCCGGCCCCGCAGGAATAGTGGTTAAGTAAATACTGACCCTCGCACATTACCGCTAAAGCATAAATGCCCTTCGAGGGCATTTATGCTTTTTATCAGGCGCTCAGAGGAGCCTGCTGCGCGTCACCAGGGAAGCTCTCCGCGACAGAGTGATGTCAACTAGCAATAACACCCGCAGTGAATTAACGCTCACGCCTTGCCATCATTAGCGCCAGGTCAACGAGGCGGTTAGAGAAGCCCCATTCATTGTCGTACCACGCCAGAATTTTAACCATATTGCCGCCAATCACCAGTGTTGACAGACCGTCGATAATCGACGAGCGCGGGTCACCCTGATAATCGCTGGAGACGAGCGGTTCATCGCTATAGCCGAGGATCCCTTTTAGCGGCCCCGCCGCGGCGGCTTCGCGAAAGGCATTGTTCACCTCTTCGGCCGTCACCTCTCGCGCCAGCGTCACGGTCAGGTCGACAATGGACACCACCGGCACGGGGACGCGCAGCGAGTATCCCGTTAAGCGGCCATCCAGCTCAGGAATAACTTTGCCCAGCGCCTTCGCTGCGCCGCTGGAGTAAGGCACTATCGACAGCGCGGCGGCGCGAGCGCCACGCAGATCTTTTTCCGGCTGATCGTGCAGGGCCTGGCTGTTGGTGTAGGCGTGGGTGGTGTTCATTAAGCCGTGCTTAATACCGAAATGCTGGTGCAGAACCTGCGCGGCAGGCGCCAGACCGTTGGTGGTGCAGCTACCGTTGCTGACCACGAAGTGTTTATCCGGGGAGTAGAGGCTATCGTTAACGCCCATCACGATGGTTAAATCATCGTTTTTGCCGGGGGCGGAGATAATCACGCGCTTTGCGCCACCGCTGTGGATATGCACCGCCGCCTTGTCGCGATCGGTGAAGAATCCGGTGGCTTCAATGACGATATCGACTTCACGCTGATGCCACGGGATATTGGCCGGGTCGCGTTCGCTGAATACGGTTATGGGTTTACCGTCAACCACAAGCTGCCCTTCACCGGCGGTAACGTCCGCGTCGAGCTTACCGAGCAGCGAATCGTATTTTAGCAGATGCGCCAGCGTTTTGCTGTCCGTCAAATCGTTGATCGCCACAATCTGAATATCCGAATTGCCCAGTGCAGCGCGCAGTACGTTGCGTCCAATACGGCCAAAACCGTTAATACCGACCTTTACCATGATTAACTCCTTATCCATTGTCTCTGGCGTCAGAGTAGGCCGGGCAGGCTTTGGCGTAAATGACAAAAAAGGATCACTTTACGCCATTTTGCGACAGTGAAATCGCTGGCGATATTCCCCGGGTGTGAGGTGAAGCTGTTTTTCAAACAGCCGTCGCAGGTTAATGCTGCTGCCAAATCCAGTTTGTTCGGCGATACGATCCAGCGTCTCGTTAGTTTGCTCCAGACGCTGCCGCGCGGCGGCCAGACGGGCTTCGGCGACGTAGCGCGCCGGCGAAGCACCGGTTTCCCGGGTAAATACGCGGGTGAAATTCCTTGGACTCATGGCGACCCTTTCCGCCAGTTTATCCACGCTGAGATCGGCGGTGAGGTTTGCGAGCAACCACGCCAGCAGATCGTTAATGGGGCCCAGGGTGCTGGTCTGCTGAAGGTTGTAGCGGCTAAACTGCAGCTGGCCGCCGGGACGACGCAGGTACATGACGAAATCCTGGGCAATATCGCGCGCCAGGCTGAAGCCGTAGTCCTCTTCAACCAGCGCCAGGGTGAGGTCGAAGCCGGAACTGACCCCGCCAGAGGTCCATATGTGTTCGTCCTGAATGTAGAGCGGACCGCCTTCGACGCGTACCTGAGGAAATTCCGCCTGCAGGGTATCCAGTAGCTTCCAGTGGGTAGTGGCTCGCCTGCCGTCCAGCAGCCCGGTTTGCGCCAGCAGCAGGGCTCCGCCGCATATGGAGGCAATGCGGCGGGCATGGGGAGCCGCAAGGCGCAGCCAGTCAACCACCGCAACCCCTTCCTGCGGGTTTTGACCTCTGCCGGTAATCATGATGGTATCGAGCGGCTCGCGAGGGTCTATCTCATGAAGGCGATGATCGGCCAGCAGATTTAAACCGGACTGACCATGGATCACCTGATGCGGCTGGGTGGTCGCTAGCTGGACCTGGTAGCAAAGCTCCCCGGCGCCTTCCGGGTGCAGACGGTTGGCCTGCATCAGAATGTCGGCAATACCGGCGGATTCAAAAAGCATGCCGCCATCCGGGACAATAATAAGTATCTTCTTCATGTCCTGAAAAGTAATCTTTTTACAGAATAAGTCAACAGAACAGACGGGGAAGGGGAAATTTTTGCCACCGCAGCGACGCTCTCGTCTCGCTCGCTGATGGTGTGACGTCGACGGGATGGGGTTGCCTGATGAGGCTGGTCTCGCACAAACTGGACTGGAAAAATAGTACCGAATGTCTGCTATGAGCGAGGAATGGAAGTTGAACACTCTGCTCAACGTCGCCAAATGGAGCCTTAATCTCCCAGTTTTTCGCGAGTGGGACCTTCAAAGTTGATGCTACTTATATGGCAACTACGCGGTTGACCTAACAAAAAACGAATGGTTTCCCAGATCGAGCGCCCCTTCATTAAACGTTCCCCATTTTTGATGGGCTATCTATAAACGTATCTAACCCTGTCAGTTCGAAATCCGGGGGGACAACCCGGTCACACGTATACTGTTTAATAGCGAACCAGGGAGAAGACAACGTCTGATCCTGGCACGGAGCGGACGAACTAACTGAGTTGAATCTCCGCTATGAGCTAATAGCAGACATAACATCCCCGGGATAGTTTGGGAAAGGATACTCTTCCAGCATCAGTTTCGGTTCATGCTTTCTGAGGCAGGATACTTTATGCTGGTTACTCTCATTTATAGGATACGACCATGATAACTGTAGAGAAATCCGATCCATTTTCTTCAGAGTCCCATCGCTTAATCGAAATGCTATCAGCTGAACTTGCCGCTATTACGGGGGATAGTGGCAAAAGCAATTTCACCGTTGAAGCAATGAATGATGACAAAGCCTTATGGGTATTGGCAAAGAATACTCATGGCGAAGCAATAGGATGCGGCGCTATTCGGCCGATAACGCAAAATATAGCCGAGCTTAAAAGAATGTTTTCAGACCGAAGCGTGCCTGGAGTTGGGGGAGCTTTACTCACTTTTCTGGAAACATCTGCAAAAGATATGGGATATAGCGAACTCAGACTGGAAACCCGACACATCAACCATCGGGCAGTAAATTTCTACGAGAAAAATGGATATATTCGTATTGAAAATTACGGCCCCTATGTCGGTAGGACAGAAGCCGTGTGTTTCTCAAAAGCATTGCGCTGATTGTATTAATTGGACCCGCTTTCCGCTCCAGGCACAACGCTGTCTACCAAACTCCACCAATGCCCATTTAGCTATAGCGTTAAGGCTGTGAGAGTAAAGACAGATAATGATAATGCGCAGGATCGTGTGTTGCGCTCATGCAGAACCATGGTCATCGCGGTTTCTGCATCGACGCGGAGCTGCCGGAGGAGGGCGTAGCGGCCGGCATGACCGAGGAGCGGGATTCCTCCCGGAGAAAACGCGCGGAGTATACAGGCACTTTAAAGGGGCCATTTCTCCATGGCGATTCACTGCGCCTGTTTCTGGCCGATATATTCCTCTAATCCCTTTGTAAGAACATCGAAAACCAATTTGCAGCACAGACTATTACGCAGGTCTTCGTGCATGACGATCCAGGTATCAAGATAGATAGAAAAGAAATTCGGCAGTAATCTCCGCAGTGGAACATAGCCATTGGCCAACTGCACCTGGCATATGCCAATGCCGGCACCGGCACGAATAAGATTCAGCTGAGCCACGTCGCTGTCGGTGCGCATGGAAAATGCATTCCGGCTTAGCTGAGGGAATTTTTCCAGGGCCTTACGGATGAAAGGCGTATCCTGATCAAAGCCAACCAGCGCATGTTTCAGCAGATCATCGCTATTTTCAGGCGTGCCATGTCGTGCAAGATAGGACGTCGATGCGTGGAGACCGAGTTCAATGCGGCCAACGCGACGCGCAATAAGCTGTTCCTGTACTGGCGTCGTCATGCGTACAGCAATATCGGCTTCCCTGTGCAGTAAATCCTGAACCCGGTTCGACAGAACTAATTCAATCGTTATTTGTGGGTGAGACTCCCTGAGCCTGGCAATAAGCGGCGGCAGAACTTCAACGCCGATAACGTCACTCGCGGAGACGCGGACGACGCCATGAATGGACGCGCTGTTATGACTAAAGTTGGAGGCTGTGCGCGCTAGCGTATTCGCGGTGCTCTCCATCGCTTCGGCATGCACCCTCAGCGCCAGCGCCGTTTCAGTCGCCAGCAAGCCCGTCTGCGACCGCGTGAACAACACCTGGCCCAGAGCGGACTCGAGCGCAGCGATATGCCGTCCCGCCGTAGGCTGCGTAATCGAAAGCCTGCGTGATGCGCCGGAAAGCGAGCCTTCCCTGAGCACAGCCAGAAATGTTCGGTACCACTCCCATGGGATAGATGTATTCATACAAATTTGTATAGCTGCCCTATAAAGATATGCAATTCCATTTAGCTCTGCCTGTACGTACGCTGTCAAGGTCAAATCAGCAAAGAGGCAGACAATATGGAAACCCGAGGCAAGGTCCTGATACTTGGCGCAACCGGCGGAATCGGTGGTGAAACGGCGCGCCGGCTCATTCAGAAAAAATGGGACGTTCGTGCACTAAAACGAGGACTTCATGGCAGTGAACGACGTGGTGACATCCAGTGGGTAGGGGGCGACGCTCTCGACCCGGAGCAGGTCGCCGCTGCGGCAGCAGACTGTAGCGCGATCGTTCACGCCGTCAATCCGCCCGGCTACAGAAACTGGAAGCATCTGGTGCTGCCTATGCTGCGCAACACGATTGGCGCAGCAGAACGAACCGGCGCCTTGATCGTGCTTCCCGGGACCGTTTACAACTATGGACCTGACGCT
The DNA here is from genome assembly GCF_040064575.1 of Klebsiella sp. CN_Kp106. Lineage (NCBI taxonomy): Bacteria > Pseudomonadati > Pseudomonadota > Gammaproteobacteria > Enterobacterales > Enterobacteriaceae > Klebsiella > Klebsiella sp. CN_Kp106. The sequence continues at coordinate 115,605 of NZ_JBEAIG010000045.1, forward strand.
TTTCCGCTATTACGGGAAGACGCTCAGCAGACGCCGGTCACCAGGAAGGGAGCTATCAGGGTACAAATGGAGAAAGAACTGGCGGCCTATTCGCAGCGTGGCGGGCGGGTATTGATCGTCCGCGCGGGGGATTTTTTTGGTCCACGCGCCGGTAATAACTGGTTTTCTCAAGGTCTGATTAAGCCCGGCAAGCTGCCTGGCGTCATTACCAATCCAGCTTCGTTTGCAACCGGTCACCAGTGGGCTTACTTACCTGATGTCGCGGAAACGATAGCTGCGCTGCTGGCACGACGCGAGGAGCTTGAGCCCTTTGCACGTTTTCATATGCAAGGTCACTGGGATGCCGACGGCAGCGAAATGGTCAGCGCGATTCAACGCACAGCGGCACGCTATGGCGGCATGGCCAAAATACAATCATTTCCGTGGTGGTTGATGTACCTGGCAGCACCTTTCAACGCAACCTTACGCGAACTTCTGGAGATGCGGTACCTGTGGCGCCAGCCGGTTCGCCTGGACAATACGAAACTGGTGAATTTTTTAGGTGCCGAGCCTCACACTCCTCTTGATGAGGCTGTCCATGCGACATTACAGGGCCTGGGCTGTATTGATCATACCGAGATGCCTCGTATAACAATATAGAGACGCTCCAGGGTCGCATCTGGCACGAGGCGGACAGGCTAACTGGGCTAAAGGTCCGCTATGAGCGAGGAGCGGACGTACAGGAAACCATTACCCCCATTGTCGACTTCCCACTCACCGTTCCAGTTCAGTCATCGCCAACTCGGCAACTTTTATTGTTGTTGAAACAGTATCGTTACTTGAGAGGGACCAGGCGGTTGAAAGACCACACCATGCAATTATCCATTTGAGCAGGCGTTCTCTGTCCAGGTCAGCCATTCTGGTGACGATGCTTAGACGCTGTTTAAATGTCTCCGGTACAGCCGCAACAGGAGGTACTGGATTACCAAGATCCGGATTAGTAAAAATATTAGCAAAGTCGAATCCCCGTTCACCTATTAGCCCTTTGGGGTCAATGGCAAGCCAGCCAGATGTTTCAAAATCAAGCACATTTCCGTGATGTAAATCGCCATGCAATACGACCACATCTCGAGGAGAAGAAAGCAATTCCTCTGAAATTTCTGCGCAACGTGTCAGGATACCGCCATATTTCAAGGCTGCTGGTTTTAGAGGATTAAACCATTCATGTAAAGGCGTAAGCTGGGGAAACGGTCTTTTTGCGCATGAATGAAGTTGGTTCGCAGTCATACACAAAATATGACAGGCTACGTCATCCTTATCTCCACGGGACATTGCTGATAAAGAGGAGGAACCTGTGGCTCTTGAGAGAAGAATTGCTTCATTTTCATGTGCAATCACCTGTGCCGCACCATTCCCTTCCCACCATGCCATTAGTGCATTACCGGCTTGTTCATCAAGGTCATCCGTAACTTTTAGCATGGCTTTAATACCATGTGCTGCTGTTTTGACCGGATACAACTGTGATGTATGAGTTATAAATGGAGTGCCATCAGGAATGAGGTTCCAGCGACTTAGCCAGGGTTTTAACTTGAACGTATCCATAAAGCTTTCTTTGAAATCCTTACAATCAAAGTGGTAAACAGGTATGCATTCAGGCATTTTACCCCATAGGTGAAGCGCTTTCCTGCATGCTGTCTTCTGGTAAGACAATGTCCGCTCCTGGCACGCAGCAGACGGCCATCGGACGCGCAATCCGCCATGGACGAGGAGCGGACTTTCCATTTTGCAGATACTCAAAAGCGGTGTCCCGCAATCAGCGATTACCAACCTTAAAGCGACGCCTCGGCCAGTAATGCGGCCTGTACCGCAGGACGGGCATTGATCGTTTCCCTGTACGCCAATAGCGCAGGCCAGCGCTCCAGTGAGATTGAGAAGAATTTACACCAGCCCAGCACAGTGAAAAGGTAGGCATCAGCCACGCTGAAGGATGGGCCAGTCAGATAGGTTTTTTCGTTGAGAGTCGCCTGAAGGAAATCGAACTGTCGGAACAGCTTCTCACGAAAAATCGCTCTGACCTCTTCGGGCAGCGCGGGATTGAACAACGGTGCCGAGCCAGCGTGTATTTCACTGGTGATAAAGTTAAGCCATTCCTGCAGACGCACCCGAGCCCAGCTGTTCGCACGCGGCGCCAGGCCGTGTTCTGGTTTTAGATCGGCGAGGTACTGCACGATGGCCGGGCCCTCAGTGAGTATCTGACCATCATCGAGCTCAAGGGCCGCGACATAACCTTTAGGGTTAATGGCGCGGAAGTCGCGACCATCAGTGGTGATCTTGCTTCTGTTGTTGACTCTAACCAGTTCAAACTCAAGTTGCAGTTCGCGCAGCACAATGTGCGGCGATAACGAACAGGTATCCGGGGCGTAATAGAGTTTCATTTTGTCTCCGTTAAAGGTGAAAAGCCGTCGGGGGACGTCCTGAATCCACTGTATTTGACGCGTAATGCGCTGTAAAATTAATGATAAAGAAACCAACTATTAGCTGAGCTACTGATAATCATGATGAACCTTTTACATTGGCGCTTACTGGTGGCGGTGGCGGATGCCGGCAACATCTCGCGCGCCGCAGAGGAGATAGGAATGACTCAGTCCGGCGCCAGCCAGGCAATCGCCCAGCTAGAGTCTTCACTGGGATTTTCGGTATTTATACGTGAGCGACGATATATCGGCGTGACCGCGCTGGGCGGGCAGGTTGTTGAACACGCAAGAAACATGCTTTCGCAGCTGAATGCCATCCGCGAACTGGCCGATGAGAGCCGGGGTTTAAATCGCGGGCGCATTCGCCTGGCCAGCTTTCCATCAGTGACGTCCACCTTGTTGCCTGGACTGCTGCGGGACTTTAAGCGCCTGCATCCGGGTATTGACGTCGTCATCCTGGAAGGCTCGGACGAGGAGGTCGAGGAGTGGCTGGCCGCAGATACCGTTGAGCTGGGGGTAATCATGAATCCCGAACCCGGCCGTGCTGACGTTGTATTAGGGCAGGATGCATGGGTAGCGGTACTGCCAGCCACTCATCGGCTGGCACATCATGCCAGGACGTGTGGCATAACGCTAAAGGCGCTGGCAGACCAGCCCTTTATTCTGGCGACAGGCGGATGCGCCGTTAATGGCAAAAGCCTGATGGAAAAGGCGGGTCTGCAACTTGTTGATATACGCGTGACGGTACGCGACTGGATTAGCGCCTGTAAGCTGGTCGCGGAAGGGATGGGCGTCGCCATTGTGCCTGAATCAGCCCTGCCAGAGGCGTTGCGCAATCTGTGCGTGGTGCCAGTGACGCCTGCCATACACCGTGAGTTTCGGCTGGTCTGTTCGTCATCCGGAACGTCTTCCGGCGCAACACAGGCGCTACTTAACGCGCTACGTAAACGAGGATGAGCGGGCACGCGGCGAACCGGATCGTCAGCGATAAGTGACAAACCGGCTTATTGTTTATATCGGCGCAGGCTGGAGGCGGGATGCCGAAGGAGGGCTGATTCGGGGCGTATTGGGCGGCGCACCAGCTCTCCCCCACAGTTCGGGCACCGGCCTTGCAGCCGCTGAGTCACGCAGTCAACGCAAAAGGTGCATTCGAATGAACAGATGTACGCGCTTGTTGATTCTGGCGGCAGATCGTTATCACAGCATTCACAATTAGGGCGAAGTTCAAGCATGGTGATCTCCTGCTATTAAATAAAGGGGCGTCATGAGCGCGCGAGGGGCATCTGCCTGTCCCGTATTCGAACCGCTGCGCTTAATCTGCACGAGATGAGCATGATCGACAGGTCGAAAAAAAGCAAGAGATTGAGTGGCTTATCAGTACCAACCGCTTCTGGCGCTGGTGGTTGGGGGAAAAGACCGCTGAGCCTGTGCAGCGCGAGAAGAGGACGTTAATAGAGGAATAAAAACATCGCCAGATTTGCCCGTGGCGGCTACAGTTAAAATTATTTAACTGGTATGACCACATGGGCGGATATCTTTTATGAACCTGATAACAATCCCTGTAAAGCAGGGGGGTGTTCTGGCTGCCACAGTATGGGAGAGAAGCGATGCTAAAGCGCTGGTGATCCTCCATCCTGCCACCGCGGTATCACAGGCGTTTTACAAGGACTTCGCTGAGTATCTTTACGCAATGGGATTCAATGTTCTGACCTACGACTATCGGGGGATAGGTCATTCCAGGTCAGGCACGCTACAACACTGTCATGTCTCTATGTCCGACTGGATCGAGCAGGATGTCGGCTGCGTTACCGCCTGGGCAAAGCTGCGTTTCCCCAGTCTTCTGCTGATGGCGGTAGGGCACAGCGTTGGCGGGCACGCTATTCTGCTTTCGACGGCCACCCGGTCGCTGCATGCGGCGGTTCTTGTTGCTTCGCACGCTGGCGTCACCCGCACAATTCAACAAACGCAGGAAAAGCTCAGAGTCTGGTTTTTATTACGTATTCTGGCGCCGGTTCTGTGTCGTACCTTTGGCTATATGCCTGCCAGACGCCTCGGGCTGGGGGAAGATTTACCCGCGCCCGTCATGCTGCAATGGGGGCGCTGGAGTGCCATGCCCGACTATTTTTATGACGATCGCGCCTGGGATGCGCGCCGACGGGCAAGCGAAGTCACGTTACCCCTTCTGGTACTCGGTTTTAATGACGATCCCTGGGCTAATTCTGCAGCGATTACGCGCCTGTTGGCGCCGGTGGAAAACGCAAAAATTTAACGCCGCGAGATCCGGCACGCGGATTATGGTATTCCGGCGGTCGGCCACATGGGCTTTTTTCGTACCCGATGTGCGGAAAAAATATGGCCTGAAGTCGGTCGCTGGCTGGCAAGCCAGTGTCAACCCCAGGGATAATGTCTTTCCGGCTATTTTTCTTATAGTCGAAGAGATTAACAGGGCATGCTATGCCGTAACCGTCGGTGCTCAGGTTTCAAAGCGGCAACAGGCGCATCCGGGGAAATAGTTCATCGCGACTCAGAGAGATATCATGTCTGTTCAAAAAAGGGCAAAGAGGATGCACTAAGATGCTGGCTTATATCACTATAGGTACAAATGACTTTCAGCGCTCCGTGGACTTTTATGAGGCTATTTTTAAAGTTCTTGGCTACTCACGACTGCCAGCCTGGACAGAAAGCTGGGCAATGTGGGGGGATGAAAATAACCCACATGAGGTATTCAACTTCTGTATTTGTCCTCCTTTTGACCGGCATCCCGCAACGGCGGGAAACGGGACAATGTTCGCATTCCGTGCAGACAGCGCTGACCTTGTCAGGCGGTTTCATGCAGCAGGCCTCCTTGCGGGAGGGGAGAATGAAGGCGAGCCAGGGACACGAACCGCATACGGCCCCGACTTTTATGTTGCCTATCTGCGCGATCCTGACGGGCATAAGCTGGCATGCGTTTGTCAGCATTATTCTCCTGAAGCAGATAAGTTCGTAGATGAAGAATAGTGGCTTCACTTATCACATTTTAGGGTTTTGAGCGTTTATAACGCTTAGCGGTGAAAGGCGGCATTTCCGGCAAAGACACTCAATATCGTCTTCGGCTTGCACAGTCCGCTCCCGGCACAAAGCGGACCATCTGAAGCGTCGCGAGGTCTGCTATGAGCGAGAGGCGGACACTGGGTTTACTATTTCGGTAAAACTTACCGGGCAGATTTCGAGACTACACCAGACCCGCTAAACAACATGCGGATACCAAGGCCTATCATGACAACGCCTGTAAATCGTTCCTGCCATTTGATAAAGCCTGGGTGTTTACGTAGCCAGTTTCCAAATGTCCCTGATGCCATTGCGACTGACCCCAGGGAAACAATTCCTGCCAGCTTTTGGATACTCCCCAGAACAAGCAATTGCAGCCAGACAGGACCCGCGGCGGGATCGATAAACTGAGGAAGAAAAGCAAACATGAACAGCAGGGATTTTGGGTTCGTCAGGCTGTTCAGGGCACCTTCCTTAACCGCATTCCAGTCAGAAATTATTGCGGTTTTTCGCAGCCGAGTATCTGTGCCTGAAGTCGCTATCATTTTTATGCCCAGCCACATCAGATAAGCCGCACCAGCCCACCTTAGCAGATCCAGCGCAACTGGCCAGGCATGCACAACGGTCACCAGCCCAAGAACAAGAAAAGAAACTTGCACAAAACCTGCGACAAAGACATTGCCCAGAACCGTAAGCAGTGCAATACGTCTTCCCTGACCGACTCCTCTGGCGATGGTCAGCATCATGTCTGGCCCCGGAGAAATTTCCAGAAGCGTCAGCGCGAGAAGGAAAGTCATAAACGTTTCGATGGAAGGCATCGTGGTTGAGTCCGGAAAAAAATTTCTGCTACGTTACCTCAGACTGATTCGAGCCGAAAGTGGAAGATACTGCAACGTCCGCCTACGGCACGAAACGGACAAGTGCAAAGGTCCGCTATGAGCGAGAAGCGGACATAGATAGGGCTAAAGATTTGTGCATGATGCATTAAGGATGATTTATTCTCTGTATTAGAACCTGTAGAGCGTTTTAGCATCATTGGTCGTTCAATCAGCCATATATGAACTGGCTTGCTGACATCGTCAGATTACCTGTAACCGGCCGACAGTCACCTTTATTTGTTAACAGACACAGTTAAAAATCTCGACCTGAACCAGGACCAGCCGCTAACAGTTTATGCTTTGAGCATATAGAGACATGATTGCACTGCCTGACCGTTCGATGTGGTTACCTCTACAGGAACCCGTTCATACTCAGAACCTTCGAACTCATCGAGTAGGTGCCAGTAATTATGTAAATTCTCTGACTTGAAAAGAAAACCCGGTACACGATGACCTGAGTCATCCAGTACAATTCCCGGATAACCCATCTCTGCACCCCAGCCTTTCTCTAATAAAGAACCCCCAACGTGGCCTTCCTGCCATGTTCCCCCGATATTTTCAAGAATATGAGCATTAGGCCGGCCAGGTCCGAGTGTCCCGTAAACAAATAAACTTTCCATTATTCCTCCAGGTATCGCTATGAAAATAATAATGTTCTTTTGTTAATTTTGATTTTTGGACTCTGGCCTGACAAATCATTTGTTCTCACAACACGCGTGAATTATTATCACGCGTATGATGTTCGATCGCCTTCCCCCATTGCAAACTCTGCGCGCTTTTGAAGCCACAGCCCGCCTCTCAAGCATGACGCTGGCGGCAGCGGAGTTGCACGTTACGCATGGCGCGATAAGCCGGCAAATCCGGAAGCTCGAAGAGCATCTGGGGTTAAAGCTATTTTTCAGGCTGACGCGGCAGATAATTCTGACGGAGCAAGGGGCTGAATTTCACCAACTGGTTACCCGTCTTTTGAGTGATTTAATGCGGGAGTCCGAGCGTCTGCGAGGAAGAAACCTGATAAAAAGTTTACGAATAAGTACAACGGTTTCATTTGCCAGTAAGTGGTTAGCACCGCGTTTAAGCCGGTTCAGGCAGAGATATCCTGAATTTGAAATTGAGCTGGATGTTACTGACGTTAATGTGGATCTTAATGATGGTCAGGTAGATGCTGCCATTCGTTACGGCCTTGGCAATTATCGAGATGTTTCGTCTGAACGTATGTTCGATGAAACAGTCACTCCTGTCTGTAGCCCAGATTTTCTTGAGAAACATAATGGTCTGACAGAGATTAAGGGACTTTTAAATTGCGTTCTTCTGCATGAGTACAGAATGCAGGCGAACTGGAAGGCATGGTTTGAGATGGCCGGAGAAAAAAATTTTAGCTGCCAGCAGGGTCCCTTATGGACTCTTGGCAGCATGGCGACTGAGGCGGCTATACGTGGCGAAGGCGTTGCTCTGGGACGCAGCGTTCTGATTGCAGATGATGTCGCTGCTGGAAGGCTTGTTGTTCCGTTTCCACAGTTCAAACTTAAGGCTGAGCGGGGGTACGATTTAGTCTACCGTTCAGATAATCAGGACTCTTTTAAAATAAGCATTCTAAGACAATGGCTCGCTGAAGAATTGAGCTCGTTGAAAGATTGAATGGCTGTCTAAAAAAATCCGCTTTTGGCACAACGCTGTCTACCGCACATTTCACTTAATCAGCAGGGGATGCGCCGCTGAAACCGCTGTCTGGTAAATCTATAATCACCAGGGTGCCAAAGCTGCCTGCTTCTACCGTATGAGGAATTCCCGCTTTGGCTATATAAAGCTGGCCGGGCGCGACGGAAATTTTTTTCTCCTGCACGCTCAGTTCCAGACGTCCGTCTATAACCAGTAATCCCTCGTCATATTCATGTACCTCCTCAGCGACAGAGTGGGCATCCATGCGCAGGACTTTGAGATTCGTTGCCCCAACGCGGCCTAAGATCCGGGAGCGCCAGGACGCCGGCAATGCCTGCGCTTCGGTTCTGAGATCGTAAAGCGACATAAAGCCATTCTCATTGATATTCGTTGCCTGCTTTTATGCCATATAAGTTAATCGCCGACATCTAACATATATGGCAAAAGAAGTTGAAAAACAGGCTATACCGGTCCTGCTGCCCGCTGCATGTGCATTGACCGCGGATAAATAAAAACGGCCCCATCGCTGAGGCCGTGACGTGCCTATTGTTTCTTCTCGCCCAGCGTCGGCGTCTCGTCAAAGAAGTTCCACGGTTTCAGCAGCGCGTGCGCCCACTCGGTCGGCATAATCGGCCACTCCTCGGCGCGGGCCACGTGGGTGGTGCCGGTGGTGATCCACACCACGTCATCATGGTTGTCCAGCGACTCGTCATCTTTCGCGTACTGGCCGAGGCCGGTGTCGTGAATCGAACGGTTAGGGTACTTGCCTTCCGGGAAGCGCTCGGTGGGATGATAGCGGGTGACCCACAGCTGCTTATCCATAAAGCTCAGACGATGGTAAATCCACTCATCAGGCGCGAATTTTGCCCCGGTGGCGACCGGATGCGTGCCGCCCGCGTAGGGGATAATCTGATACGACACCGGGTTACCCATCCGGTTTTCTTTCGTGGTATTGCTCAGCAGACGGATGGTGCCCGGGTCAAATTTCTGCGCCGCTTTCTGCTCGCTATCAATCGTGTACTGATTGATCTGCATAGTGCTGGTACGCGGACCGCCGGCGGTATTCGGCTTCACTTCCGGGTCCATGGCTACCAGCGTGTTGTTCTCGCCGTCAACGTCAAGATCCAGGCGGAAGTTGTAAATATGCTGGTGGGTGGTGCCGACAATATTATGGTCGATCAGCGTGCCGTAGCGGGTGTCCTCTTTGGCGCTCGGATCGTGCATGGTCTTCGCCTGCACGCCTTTCACCGCTTCGATGCCGGTCGCCCCGGCATCAATGCCGATGGTGCCGTTTTCGTGGAATACCCAGTCAAAAATATAGTCGTAGTTGCCGACGGTGCTGATCCAGCGCACCACCAGCTCGCGGCGCTCGGTACTGACGTTCGGCTTGCCCATCTCCTGATGCTTATACTCCGGCCCGGCGTAGCGTTCGAAGATGGCGATTGCGCGCGGGATGGTCGTGGGCGTGCCGGTATAGTCGGCGATGGTTTCATCCAGCAGGACCGCGTTAGACGGCGCGTCTTTACCGCGGACGATAGGTGAGGTCAGGGTGCCCATACCGTAGTCGCCGGAATCGAGATAGGCCTTAAAGTACCAGCCCACGTCCGGGTCGCCGTAGGGGACGATCATCCCGCCCAGCGAACCTTCATACATCACCTGACGTTTCTTGCCGTTATCGTTATATGTCACGGTGGAGAGAATCGGCCCAACGCGGGAGTTCATGCGCAGGTGGAAATCCCAGTTTTGCCAGTGGATCATATCGCCGGTAATGGTGTAGTTTTTGCCCTCTGGCTCAATGATATCCAGCGGTTTAACCTTTGGCGCAACGCGGTCGCGCCCGTCATAGGGGCGGGCTGCCATAGGTACCGGGATCGTCGGACCTTCTTCAATTTTAATAATCTTCTTCTGTTCGAGGTCGACTACCGCGACCAGGTTTTCAATCGGATGCGCCCAGTAGTTACCGTCGCCAACGTCAAGATAGCTGACCACTTTCAGCAGCCGCGCGTCCTGCTTGAGGCCATCTTTGCCGTCGAAGTAGCCGACGGTCAGCGGGGTGGTAATCACCTTGCTCGGGTCGTCGATGCCGTGCTTTTTTAACACTTCGGCAAATTCGCTGCTGGCGTTGATGATGTTCTGCACGCTGGCGAAATCATCCAGCAGCACCATGCCGTGGGCGTCTTTAATCGGCGTCCATGAAAGCACTTTTTTATTCTGTAAATCCACCACCGCCTCAATAACGTGTTTGCCGTCGAGCATGATCACGTCGGCAGCGCGCGGGGCGTTGACCGGCGTACCGTTGAGGGCAAAGTCCCACACCGCTTGTTTATCCGGCTCGCGCAGGGAGATCTCGGTGAATCGGGTATTGGGTTTGAAATCCGCCGCGGCTTTAACGATAGCGACCGCTGCGCTGATTTCCGCCGCTGACAGCGAGTTCAGCGGATGCGGGCGTTTTTCCACCTGGAAGGTCTGGTCAAGACCGGACTGAAACACGTCGTTGATAAAAGTGTCAGAAACCCACGCTTTGCCGTCTTTCATCACTACCGGCACCTGCAGCTCCAGGGTTTTACCATTGACGATGACCGTTTTCGCCCCCGGTTTTACCTTTACGTAAGCGCCGTCTTTAATCAGGGTAAACATCTGCGCGTAGTCATCCCACTGAACGTCCGCGCCAAAATCCTGAAGGGTTTTGTCCATCGGGACCATATGGGCTTCGCCACCGTGGGCGAACGCCGGGCTTTGCCAGGCGCAAAACAGAGCGACAGCCAACGCCAGAGCCGTTTTGCGGGGAGAAAGAATCGCCATTGAGACCTCACCTTTTTGTTGTGTTGTGCAGTGCCGCTGCGAATGTCGGCTTGTGTATCGTTAACCTAACAGCGGTCAGCGCCGAGGCGTTTGCCTGCTTTTGCCAGGTTGTTTGTCAGTTTTGCCAGTTACAAAAAATGCCTCCGCAGAGGCATGAAGATGGCGATAAAGATGGGCGAGTTTCTAATATTTACTCCGCAAAATCCCCCTGCTGGCGGGCCACCAGGGTCAGGATGGAGTAGAGCGCGACCGCCTGCTGGTGCTGGTTAAAAATCTCTACCGCCCACTCGACGACGCCGGTCGCTTTCTCCTCCGCGCTGCGCTGGCGTTTCACCGTTTTGCGTTTGCAGGTCAGGCGTACCTGGATGGTATCCCCTGGCTTCACCGGCTCGATAAAGCGCAGATTTTCCATTCCGTAGTTGGCGATCACCGGGCCGACCCCGGCGTCAACAAATAGCCCGGCAGCGGCGGAAATCAGGAAATAGCCGTGCACCACGCGCTCGCCGAAAATCGACTCCGCGGCGGCAATCTTATCCATATGAGCGTAAAAGTGATCGCCGCTCAGGCAGGCGAAGTTGACGATATCCGCCTCGGTCAGGGTGCGGCGCGGCGTCAGCAGGCTGTCGCCCGGCTGGATCTCCTCGAAATATTTACGGAACGGGTGAATGCGGTCTTCCACCACCTGCGCGCCGCGCACCCACTGCTGGCCAATGGCGGCGAGCATCGTCGGGCTGCCCTGAACCGCGGTGCGCTGCATATAGTGCTTCACCGCCCGCAGGCCGCCCAGCTCTTCGCCGCCGCCGGCGCGCCCCGGGCCGCCGTGTACCAGCTGCGGCAGCGGGGAGCCGTGGCCGGTGGACTCTGCGGAAGACTCTTCGTTCAGTATCTGAATACGCCCGTGGGCGCGGGCGGCGCCGAGAATAAACGCCCGCGCCAGTTCGCCGCTGGCGGTCACCAGGGTTCCGGCCAGGCTACCTTCGCCGGCCCGCGCCAGGGTCATGGCGTGCTCAACGTTCTGATACGGCATCAGGGTGGCGACGGGACCAAACGCTTCAATAGCGTGTACCGCCGGGGTCTCGTCCGGCTGCGGGCAGTACAGCAGCGTTGGCGGGAAGAAGGCGCCGGCGGCGCTGAAATCGGCCTGGCCGCCCAGCAGCACGTCACATCCAGCGGCCACCAGACGGTTGACGTTATCCTGCACGTCCTGACGCTGTTCGTGGTTCACCAACGCGCCCATCTTCACGCCTTCCTGCGCCGGGTCGCCGACCACCACTTTTTGCAGGCGCGCAATCAGCGCGTCGCTCACCGCTTTCACCTGCTCCTGCGGCACAATAATACGCCGGATGGCGGTGCACTTTTGCCCGGCCTTCGCCGTCATCTCTCGTACCACTTCGCGAATAAATAGCGCGAACTCCGGCTGCGCCGGCGTGACGTCGTCACCGAGTACGCAGCAGTTCAGCGAATCCGCTTCCATGGTGAAGGGAATGGACTTCGCGACCAGGTTGGGATGCACCCGCAGCTGCTGTCCGGTACGGGCCGAGCCGGTAAAGGTGACAACGTCCTGGCTATCGAGATGGTCGAGCAGATCGCCCGCGCCGCCGCAGATCAGGCTGATTGCCCCCTCCGGCACCAGCCCACTATCAACAATCATTTTGACCATCGCCTGCGTCAGCTGCGCGGTGGCGGTAGCCGGTTTGACGATGGCGGGCATACCGGCAAGCCAGGTGGGCGCCAGCTTTTCCAGCATGCCCCAGCAGGGGAAGTTAAAGGCGTTGATATGCACCGCCACGCCGGATTTTGACGTGAGCACGTGGCGGGCGGCGAAGCCTCCCTGTTTTGACAGCGGAATCAGCTCATCTTCCGGCCACAGGGTATCGTCCGGCAGCTCGCGGCTGCCGAGACCGGCGTAGGTGAAAAGGGTGCCAATGCCCCCTTCGATATCTACCCAGCTATCGGCGCGGGTGGCGCCGGTTTCGGCGGAGATCGCGTACAGCTCTGCCTTGTGCTCCAGCAAATATCTGGCGAGCGCCTTCAGCATCGCGCTGCGCTCAATAAAGCTCATCGCCCCCAGCGCTTTGCCGCCGCGCTCAATCGCGAAGCGTCGCGCCTGCGCCATATCCAGACCCGCGCTGGTGACTTCCCATAGCGCTTCGCCGCTGATGGCGTGATGGATGGTACGCGCGTGGCCCCGGCCGGTCTGCCACGCGCCGGACAAGTAGCTGGCTAACTGCTGCATGGTTCATCTCCAGATGTGTTACGTGAAATATCTATAAATAGTTCTTTGGTGAATCATAAAAATCAAGCTCGCATTTAATAATTTATTAACATTGTGATCGGTGATGATCTGCGTTATGCACTTAATATCCTGTTAATAAGGGGTTTTACAAAAGCTTTTGCGGTCGTTATCACAAAAAGGACAAACAAAATTTGTGGTTTTATTTAACCCGAATGTAACTTTTATAAAACAAAGTGATTCGAAAATTATTTTTAATCGAATTTATTGGAATCATAAAGGTGATGACGTGACAGAAGAACAACGCTTTGACCGGCGCATCGCGCAGGAGACGGCCATCGAACCGCAGGACTGGATGCCGGAAGCCTACCGCAAAACGCTGATCCGCCAGATTGGTCAGCACGCGCACTCGGAAATCGTCGGCATGCTGCCGGAAGGCAACTGGATCACTCGCGCGCCGACCCTTAGGCGCAAAGCGATTCTGCTGGCGAAAGTGCAGGATGAAGCCGGGCATGGCCTGTACCTCTACAGCGCGGCGGAAACCCTCGGCTGCGCCCGCGAAGACCTGTATCAGAAGATGCTCGACGGCAAGATGAAGTACTCCTCCATTTTTAACTACCCGACCCTGAGCTGGGCGGATATCGGCGTGATTGGCTGGCTGGTGGACGGCGCGGCCATCGTCAATCAGGTGGCGCTGTGCCGCACCTCCTACGGACCCTACGCCCGGGCAATGGTCAAGATCTGCAAAGAGGAGAGCTTTCACCAGCGCCAGGGGTTTGAAGCCTGCATGGCGCTGGCGCAGGGCAGCGACGCGCAGCGGCAGATGCTGCAGGACGCCATCAACCGTTTCTGGTGGCCGGCGCTGATGATGTTCGGCCCGGGTGACGATAACTCGCCAAACAGCGCCCGCAGCATGGCGTGGAAAATCAAGCTCCACTCGAACGACGAACTGCGCCAGCGCTTTGTCGATAACACCATTCCGCAGGTGGAAATCCTCGGCATGACCGTACCCGACCCGGATTTGCGGCTGGATGAAACCAGCGGCCACTACCGCTTTGGCGCCATCGACTGGCACGAATTTAACGAAGTGATTGCCGGACGCGGGATCTGCAACCACGAACGCCTGGGCGCTAAACGCAAGGCATGGGAAGAGGGCGCGTGGGTGCGGGAAGCCGCGCTGGCGCATGCGCAAAAACAGCAGGCTCGCGACGCCGCGTAAGGAGAATGAAGATGAGCAAAAACTACTGGCCGTTATATGAAGTGTTCGTTCGCAGCAAACAGGGACTGTCGCACCGCCACGTCGGCAGTCTGCACGCCGCCGATGACCAGATGGCGCTGGAAAACGCCCGCGATGCCTATACCCGCCGCAGCGAAGGCTGTTCGATTTGGGTGGTGAAGGCCAGCGAAATCGTCGCCTCGCAGCCCGAAGAGCGCGGCGCATTTTTCGACCCGGCGGAGAGCAAAGTCTATCGTCATCCCACCTTCTACACCGTGCCCGACGGCATGGAACATATGTGAGGCGACGATGAAAAACGACAACCCCGTTGCCGCTTATGCCCTGCGCCTCGGCGATAACGGCCTGGTGCTGGCCCAGCGTCTGGGCGAGTGGTGCGGCCATGCGCCGGAGCTGGAGATCGATCTGGCGCTGGCCAATATCGGCCTCGACCTGCTGGGGCAGGCGCGCCATTTCCTCAGCTACGCCGCCGAACTGACCGGCAGCGGCGATGAAGATACCCTGGCCTTTGGCCGCGACGAGCGCCAGTTTTGCAATTTACTGCTGGTGGAGCAGCCAAACGGCAACTTCGCCGACACCCTCGCTCGCCAGTTTTTCATCGATGTCTGGCACGTGGCGCTGTTCGGCCGCCTGGTCGGCAGTCGCGATGCGCAGCTTGCCGCCATCGCCGCCAGGGCGCTGAAAGAGGTGCGCTACCACCAGCGCTTTAGCCGCGGCTGGCTGGAGCGCCTGGGCAACGGCACGGCGCTTTCCGCCCAGAGAATGCAGAGCGCGGTGGATAACCTGTGGCGCTTTACCGGCGAGCTGTTCCAGGCCGATGAGCTGGAAATTGAGCTGAGTGCGCAGGGCATCGCCGTCGACCCCCGCGAACTGCAGGCCGAATGGCAGAACGCGGTGCACACGGCGCTGATCGACGCCGGTTTGCAGATCCCGCAAGAAGCGGCTTTCCGCAGCGGCGGTAAGCAGGGGCTGCACAGCGAACATCTCGGGCCGCTGCTGGCGGAGATGCAGTATTTACAGCGCGCCTATCCCGGCCAGCAGTGGTAGCAGGAGGGGATTATGCAACGTCTGGTTGATATCGCGCCCCCGGAGGTCCACGCCGTCTGGGATCTGTTAGGCGCCATTCCCGATCCGGAAGTGCCGGTGCTGACCATTACCGACCTCGGCCTGGTGCGCAGCGTGGAGCGCCGCGGCGATGGCTGGGTGATTGGCTTCACGCCAACCTATTCGGGCTGCCCGGCCACCGAACATCTACTGGGAGAAATCCGCGCGGCAATGACGGAAAACGGCTACGCGCCGGTGCATATCGTGCTGCAGCTTGACCCGCCGTGGACCACCGACTGGATGGGGCCGGACGCGCGTGAACGCCTGCGCCAGTACGGCATCAGTCCGCCGCAGGGCCATGCCTGCCATGCCCACATGCCGGAGGACGTGGTCTGCCCGCGCTGCGGCAGCCGCCACACCTCGCTGATTAGCGAATTCGGTTCCACGGCCTGCAAAGCGCTGTATCGCTGCGACAGCTGCCGGGAACCCTTTGATTACTTTAAATGTATTTGAGGTTGCGATGACGACATTTCATTCGCTTACCGTGGCGAAAGTGGAGCCGGAAACCCGCGATGCGGTCACCATCACCTTTGCCATTCCCGACGCGCTGCGTAATGCATACGCCTTCCGTCCGGGCCAGCATCTGACCCTGAAAGCGCGCCTTGGCGGGGAAGAGCTCAGGCGCTGCTACTCCATTTGCCGCAGCCGCTCGCCGGGTGAAATCAGCGTGGCGGTGAAGGCCATCGACGGCGGGCGCTTCTCGCGCTATGCCCAGAGCGACATTCAGCAAGGCATGGCGCTGGACGTGATGGTGCCGCAGGGACATTTCGGCTACCAGCCGCAGGCCGGGCGTTGCGCTGACTACCTGGCGATTGCCGCCGGCTCCGGCATTACGCCGATGATGGCGATTATCGACGCCACCCTCGCCACCGAAGTCGACAGCCGCTTCACGCTGGTTTACGGCAACCGCAGCAGCCACAGCATGATGTTCCGTCAGGCGCTGGCCGACCTGAAAGACCGCTATCCGCAGCGTCTGCAGGTGGTACACCTGTTCAGCCAGGAGTCGATGGACAGCGATCTGCTGCAGGGGCGCATCAACGGCGACAAGCTGCGCGAACTGGCCGCCCATCTGCTGGACTTCAGCCGCTTCGAGCACGCCTTTATCTGCGGCCCGGCGGCGATGATGGATGAAGCGGAGATCGCCCTGCGCGAGCTGGGCGTACCGGAGGACGCGATTCATCTGGAACGTTTTAATACCCCGGACAGCCGCGCCAGGCGGGCTACCGGCGTCCAGGCGGAGGGCCGCGCGGTCACGATTCGTCAGGACGGCCGCGACCGAATCATTGCCCTGAGCGCGGAGGATGACAGCATTCTTGACGCCGCGCTGCGCCAGGGGGCGGACCTGCCGTTTGCCTGCAAGGGGGGCGTCTGCGCCACCTGTAAATGCAAAGTGCTGCGCGGCGAGGTGGCGATGGCCGCTAACTACAGCCTTGAAGCCGACGAACTGGCGGCGGGCTACGTGCTGAGCTGTCAGGCGCTGCCCACCAGCGACGATGTGGTTGTCGACTTTGACGCGCGGGGGATGGCATGAGCGAACTGTTCATTGCTCGTCACGCGCGCGTACTGCAGCTGACGCTAAATCGCCCGCAGGCGCGCAACGCTTTGAATAACGCGCTGCTGACGCAGATCGCCGACGTGCTCGACGCGGCGGCGCTGGACCCGTCGGTCGGCGTCTGCGTCATCAGCGGTAACGAACGCTTCTTTGCCGCAGGGGCTGACCTGAACGAAATGGCGGAAAAAGATCTGCCCGCCACGCTCGATGATATTCGCCCGCGGCTGTGGGCGCGTATCGACGCCTTCAGTAAACCGCTGATCGCTTCGGTTAACGGCTATGCCCTCGGCGCCGGATGCGAGCTGGCGCTGCTCTGCGATCTGATTGTCGCCGGCGATAACGCCCGCTTCGGCCTGCCGGAAATCACCCTCGGCATGATGCCGGGCGCGGGCGGGACCCAGCGCCTGATCCGCTCCGTCGGTAAGGCGCTGGCCAGCCGGATGGTCTTGAGCGGCGAAAGCATTGATGCCCATCAGGCGCAGCGGGCGGGGCTGGTATGCGAGGTTTATCCGCCAGCGCTCACCGATGAATACGCGCTCGGCCTGGCGGCAACCGTGGCTCGCCACTCGCCGCTGGCGCTGCGCGCGGCTAAGCAGGCTTTGCGGCTGTCGCAGGAGGTGAGCCTGCAGGCCGGGCTTCAGCAGGAGCGCCAGCTGTTTACTTTGCTGAGCGCGACCGAAGATCGCCGCGAAGGCATCGACGCCTTTTTACATAAACGTACTGCGGAATTTAAAGGACGCTAATCGTGGAAGCTTTCATTCTCAGCGAAGTGGAACAGGGCGTGATGACGATTACCCTTAATCGCCCGGACCGTCTGAACAGTTTTAACGACCTGATGCACCAGCAGCTGGCGGCGTGCCTGAAACAGGCCGAACGCGACGACAGCATACGCTGCCTGCTGGTGACCGGCGCGGGGCGCGGTTTTTGCGCCGGGCAGGATTTAAATGACCGTAACGTCGACCCCAGCGGGCCGGCTCCGGATCTCGGGCTCTCGGTTGAGCGTTTCTACAACCCCCTGGTGCGCCGTCTGGCGGCGCTGCCGAAACCGGTGATTTGCGCGGTGAACGGCGTCGCGGCGGGCGCGGGGGCTACGCTGGCGATGGGCTGCGATATCGTGCTGGCGGCGCGTTCAGCGAAGTTCGTTATGGCGTTCAGCAAGCTTGGTCTGGTGCCGGACTGCGGCGGCAGCTGGTTTCTGCCGCGCGTGGCGGGGCGCGCGCGCGCGATGGGGCTGGCGCTGCTGGGCGATAGCCTGAGCGCGGAGCAGGCGGCGCAGTGGGGGATGATCTGGCAGGTGGTGGATGACGCCGAGCTGAAAGACACCAGCCTGGCGCTGGCCCGGCACCTGGCCGCCCAGCCGACCTATGGCCTCGGGCTGATTAAAAACGCGCTGCGGCTGGCGGAAACCCAGACCCTGGACCAGCAGCTTGACCTGGAGCGCGACTACCAGCGCCTGGCCGGACGCAGCGCCGACTATCGCGAAGGCGTCAGCGCTTTTCTGGCGAAGCGTCCACCTCACTTCAGCGGGAAATAGCCGATGAGCACAACGTTACCTACCGTCGCGGTGATAGGCAGCGGCACCATGGGCGCCGGCATTGCCGAAGTGGCCGCCGCCGCCGGGCATCCGGTACTGATTTACGACATCGCCCCTGAGGCGGTGGTTCGCGCCATCGACGGGATTCGCCAGCGGCTGGCCTCCCGCGTCAGCCGCGGCAAGCTGGCGGCGGAAAAGGCCGGGGCGCTGCTGTCGCGTCTGGCACCGGCTGAGGATCTGAGCGCTTTAGCCCGTGCGGAGTTGGTTATTGAAGCCGCCTCCGAGCGCCTGGACGTGAAAAAAGCGCTGTTCAAACAGCTGGCCGAAATCTGCTCCCCGTCAGCGCTGCTGGTCAGCAACACGTCGTCGATATCGATCACCGCCATCGCCGCGGGAATAAAACACCCGGACCGGGTCGCCGGGCTGCACTTCTTTAACCCGGCCCCGGTAATGAAGCTGGTGGAAGTGGTCAGCGGCCTGGCCACCTCGGCGGAAGTCGTCGCACAGCTCTGCCAGCGGGTCAGCGACTGGGGAAAGCAGCCGGTTCGCTGCCGCTCAACGCCCGGCTTTATCGTCAACCGCGTGGCGCGGCCTTTTTATGCCGAAGCGTGGCGAGCGCTGGAGGAGCAGGTCGCCGCGCCGGAGGTGATTGACGCCGCCTTGCGCGACGGCGGCGGTTTTCCCATGGGGCCGCTGGCGCTGACCGACCTGATTGGCCAGGACGTCAACTTTGCGGTGACCTGTTCGGTATTTAACGCCTTCTGGCAGGACCGCCGCTATCTGCCGTCGCTGCTGCAGCAGGAGCTGGCGCTGGCCGGACGGCTGGGTAAAAAGAGCGGGCAGGGGGTCTACTGCTGGCCTGGCGAAGCGCAGCCTGAGCTGGCCTTGGCCGCCGTATCGGCAGAACGCGCAGCAAAGCGCATAAAACGTGACGTTGTCACCGATCTGGACGAGGTGCTGCTGCTGGAAACGACCGGTGAAACCGCCCTGGCGTTAAGCCTTCAGCACGGCCGCCCGGTGGTGGTCTACGACCATAGCGCAGGCGATACGGTGGTGCTGGCCAGCGCGGAAACCACCTCTCAGGCGGCGATCGATAAAGCGACTTTCTATTTTCAGCAGCAGGGCAAAAAGGTGCTGCAGATCGCCGACTATCCCGGCCTGCTGGTGTGGCGGACGGTGGCGATGCTGGTTAACGAAGCGCTGGACGCGCTGCAGAAGGGCGTCGCCAGCGCGGAGGATATCGATACCGCCATGCGTCTGGGCGTCAACTACCCGCGCGGCCCGCTGGCGTGGGGTGAATCACTTGGCTGGGGCCGGGTGCTGCGGCTGCTGGAAAACCTGCAGCAGCACTACGGCGAAGAGCGCTATCGCCCCTGTTCCCTGCTGCGCCAGAAGGCGCTGATGGAGAGACATCATGAGCAATGAAGCCTGGCACAACGCCCGCGCGATGTACGAGAACGATAACTGTGCGAAAGCGCTGGGAATTGAAATTATCGAGATGGACCAGGGCTACGCGCAGATGACCATGGCGATCACCCCGAACATGCTCAACGGCCACCATACCTGCCACGGCGGACAGCTGTTTTCGCTCGCCGATACCGCATTCGCCTACGCCTGCAACAGCCAGGGGCTGGCGGCGGTCGCGTCGGCGGCGAGCATCGATTTTCTGCGTCCGGCCTTTGTCGGCGAGCTGCTGACCGCGACGGCGAGAGTTAAGCATCAGGGCAAGCTGACCGGGGTCTATGACATAGAAATTGTTAACCAACAGCAAAAAGTTGTCGCTCTGTTCCGCGGTAAATCGCACCGCATCGGCGGCACAATCACAGGAGAAGTCTGATGCGCGACGCCTTTATTTGTGACGGGATCCGCACGCCGATTGGCCGCTACGGCGGGGCGCTGGCCAGCGTGCGCGCCGACGACCTCGCCGCCATCCCGCTGCGCGAACTGCTGAGCCGTAACCCGAAGTTCGATCCGGCATCGATTGATGATGTGATTCTCGGCTGCGCCAACCAGGCCGGCGAAGACAACCGCAACGTGGCCCATATGGCGACGCTGCTGGCGGGCTATCCGCACACCGTACCCGGCACCACCATTAACCGTCTGTGCGGCTCCGGTCTCGACGCTATCGGCTTCGCCGCACGCGCCATCAAAGCCGGAGAGGCGGATCTGATGATCGCCGGCGGCGTCGAGTCCATGTCGCGCGCACCGTTTGTGATGGCCAAAGCCAGCGCCCCCTGGCAGCGCCAGGCCGAGCTGTTTGATACCACCATCGGCTGGCGTTTTGTGAACCCGCTCATGCAGCAGCGATTTGGCACTGACAGCATGCCGGAAACGGCGGAGAATGTAGCTGAATTGTTAAATATCAGCCGCGCCGATCAGGACGCTTTCGCTTTCCGCAGCCAACAGCGGACGGCTCAGGCCCAGCGCGACGGCATTCTGGCGCAGGAGATCGTACCGGTAAACGTTGTCGACAGGAAAGGAGCGGTAAACGTCGTGCGCGACGACGAGCATCCGCGGGCGGACACCACCATTGAACAGCTTTCGCGGCTAAAAACGCCGTTCCGTCAGGGTGGCGTAGTGACCGCGGGTAATGCTTCCGGCGTCAACGACGGCGCCGCGGCGCTGATTATCGCCAGCTCGCAGCAGGCCATCGTCCAGGGGCTGACGCCGCGGGCGCGTATTGTGGCGATGGCGACGGCGGGCGTCGAGCCGAAGCTGATGGGGCTTGGACCGGTACCGGCGGTACGTAAAGCGCTGGAGCGCGCCGGGCTGAGTATAAACGATATGGATCTGATTGAGCTGAATGAAGCCTTCGCCGCCCAGGCGCTGGGCGTGCTCAGACAGCTGGGGCTGGAGGATGATGCCCCGCATGTTAACCCCAACGGCGGCACCATCGCCTTAGGCCATCCGTTGGGAATGAGCGGCGCCCGGCTGGCATTAAGCGCCAGCCTGGAGCTGCAGCGCCGCGGCGGGCGCTATGCGCTGTGTACGATGTGTATTGGCGTGGGTCAGGGCATTGCCATGATCCTTGAGCGAGTGTGAGCGAATCTACCTGCGAGTACCCTACAAAATGACAACGATAACTCAATTAGACCCGATTGAAACCGCATCGCGCGACGAGCTACAGGCCCTGCAAACCCAGCGTCTGAAGTGGACCCTTAAGCATGCGTATGAGAACGTGCCGATGTATCGCCGTAAATTTGACGCGGCGGGCATTCATCCTGACGATTTTCACGAACTGAGCGATCTGAGCAAGTTTCCCTGCACCACCAAGCAGGATCTGCGCGACAACTACCCCTTTGATACCTTTGCGGTGCCGATGGAGCAGGTGGTGCGTATCCACGCGTCTTCGGGCACCACCGGCAAACCGACGGTGGTGGGCTATACGCAAAACGATATTGATAACTGGGCCAATATTGTCGCCCGCTCCCTGCGCGCGGCGGGCGGGACGGCAAAAGACAAAATTCATGTCGCCTACGGCTATGGTCTGTTTACCGGCGGGCTGGGCGCCCACTACGGTGCGGAACGTTTAGGCGCGACGGTCATTCCCATGTCCGGCGGGCAGACTGAAAAACAGGCGCAGCTGATCCGCGATTTTAAGCCGGATATGATTATGGTGACGCCGTCCTACTGTCTGAACCTGATTGAAGAGCTGGAGCGCCAGATGGGCGGCGACGCCAGCGGCTGCTCCCTGCGGGTGGGCGTGTTCGGCGCGGAGCCGTGGACCCATGCGATGCGGGCGGAAATCGAACGTCGTCTGGGGATTTCGGCGCTGGATATCTATGGCCTGTCGGAGGTGATGGGGCCGGGGGTGGCGATGGAGTGTCTGGAAACCGCCGACGGTCCGACGATCTGGGAGGATCACTTCTACCCTGAAGTGGTGAATCCGGACACCGGTACGCCGCTGGCGGACGGCGAACACGGCGAGCTGCTGTTCACCACCCTGACCAAAGAAGCGCTGCCGGTGATCCGCTACCGCACCCGCGACCTGACGCGACTGCTGCCGGGCACCGCTCGCACCATGCGCCGGATGGATCGCATCAGCGGGCGCAGCGACGATATGCTGATTATCCGCGGCGTGAACGTCTTCCCGTCGCAGCTGGAAGAGGAGATCCTCAAGTTCGAACATCTGGCGCCGCACTATCAGCTGGAAGTTAACCGCCGGGGTCATCTTGATTCACTTTCGGTGCGCGTGGAGCTAAAAGAGAGCGGTCTGGCGCTGAACCACGAGCAGCGCTGTCAGATTTGCCACCAGCTGCGCCACCGGATCAAGTCGATGGTGGGGATTTCGACCGATATCAGCATTGTTAACTGCGGCAGCATTCCGCGCTCCGAGGGTAAGGCCTGCCGCGTGTTCGATCTGCGCAAGGTGGCCGCTAACGGATAACGCATTCTCCCGGAGGCGGCGCATTGCGCCTGTCCGGGCTACCCGATGCCGCAACTCCCGTAGCCTGGACAGTGGTAGCCCGGGTAAGGCGTTTACGCCGCGACCCGGTGAGTGTGCCGGGGCTGATGTATCCGCTCAGCTTCTTCCCGGCTCGCGCTGCGCTTAGCCGGGCTACGTATTCACCGTCGTCTGCGGGGCCGGTAGCCCGGGTAAGGCGTTTACGCCGCGACCCGGGGAGTGTGCCGGGGGTGATGTATCAGCTCAGCTTCTTCCCGGCTCGCGCTGCGCTTAGCCGGGCTACGTATTCACCGCCGTCTGCGGTCCGGTAGCCCGGGTAAGGCGTTTACGCCGCGACCCGGGGAGTGTGCCGGGGTTGAT